>VGSS01000001.1 GCA_016874935.1 Deltaproteobacteria bacterium
TTATATAAATAGATAATACAAAAGACAAATCTTTGTCAAGAAAAAAATTTTAAGACCCCCCAAAGACCCCTTTCGCTCTCTGAAAACATAGGTTTTTTTATAATACCTCCTCAAAAAATGTCAATAGGCATGGGGTCAGGCAATCGTAATATACTATTTTTTATTCATCCAAATAACCCCTCCTAACCTCCCCTTATTTTAAGGGGAGGGATAGAAGAGCTGAATTTGGGGTCAGTCTAAAAGGAATTAGGGGGTCAGATCTCAACATTTGACATATTAGCCTCCCATCTATTCGTATAACTCCCCGCGCCCCCTCTTATCCTAAGAGGGGGAAATAAGGGGGGGGCCTCTTATCTTAAGAGGGGTGTTATACCCCCAGCCTCCCCCCTGTGGTCGGGTCTAATCGACTTATTTAAGGGGAGGTGTGCCTGCCTGCCCCGCCCTCGGTCGGGACCTGGGCCGGTAGGCAGGGAGGGGTTAATGAAAGAAGTAAACAACTCATTTGATCTTCTCAATGAATTCCTTTGCTCCTTTGAGAGCGGCCTTCACGACGTCAACTGAATGAAGCATTCCTCTATAATAGCCGGCGATATGAAGTTCGTCATAAATCCCTTCAAACTCCCTCAGGAGCTTTCCGTCATGGACCCCAAGATGCTTTTGCAATGCCTTTCTATAGGCATCCACAGACCTTGGAAGTTCTTTTCTGCTTAACCCCCTATTAACGAGAATCTCATCTATCGCTTTGAGCACCGCAAGGTATGCCGTTCCACAGGCCTCCTGGACATACTTCACATCGGCATATCTTCCGTCCTCAACGGGGGCTTTTCTCAATATCTCTTTTGCGTTATTTAAGTATCTCAAAGCTTCTTTCATTTAAGGCTACGTCTAAAAATGTCATTCCGGCCCCGTATCAAGTACGGGATAAACTCCAGCCGGAATCCAGTCCCGCCTTTGGCGGGATTGATATGACTGGACTCCGTTTTTCAACGGAGTGACGAATTTGGAATTATTAGAGGTTTCTTAGTCTCTTACATACAGATATTTATCATGTTTACGTGCAACATTGGCCGAATTACCTCTCCCAAGGCCAGCGACTTTTAAAAGAATCTTTTTCTGCCTTTCCACCAAGAATTCCTCACCTTCAGAGAGGATTTCTATCCTTACCCGCTGATGATTTTTGAGGTGAGCTTCTTTTAAAGGCCTAAATATCCCATTTTCAAAAATAGCCTCAATCACTTTCGACATATGAATAACCTCCTTAAAAAATTATGGATATCTTACTGCTAATAGCAAATTAAGTCAAGGGTGGCTCTGGGGTCGTGGCTCTGGGGTCAGGCAATCGTAATAAACTATTTTTTGGGGAGCAGAGAAGGGGACAGTCCCTTGAAATTCATAGAGGGACAGTCCCCTCGTTCCCTAAACTCCCCCTTATTTAAGGGGACTGTCCCTTTTCACACTCATCTCTTTTTGGTATTGTGGGAGTCCACCCTTTCTATCAACGGGTCGGCTTCCAAAAAACCGGGGTGGATCGAACCATCGGGCATAATGAGGGTGGGCGTGCCCCGGATACCCAGCTCTTTTGCCAGTTTGATGTTTTCGTCTACCTCCTTTGCCTGGCAATCGGGCTCTGGCTTTGGAATGGGTCTTTTCGCAAAATTCTCCTCGAGGAGCTTTAAAGAGCTGTCGCAGAGAATAGTTTTAGACTTCCAGTAGGCATCGGAATTGATCTGGAGGGGGAAGAGCTTGATATAAAAGGCAATCTCCGGTCTCTTATCTACCACCTTTTTGAGCTCGGCATGTAATTTGGCGCAGAACGGGCAATCCGGGTCAGTAAAGACAATGACCTTCGTGGCGGCCTTTTTGTCACCGAGGATGAGCGCATCTCCCAGTGGAATTCGGGCAAGGTCAACACGCCTCTTCCTTTCAAACTCGGTCAGTTTCTCTACTGACTTATTGATGCCGCTATGGAGCTCTATAACTGGCCCTGGAATGAGATAGATCTTGGAGATGTCCAGATAGAACATCTCATATTGTCCCTTATGATCAATGATGACCTCATACAGTCCATAGACGATGCTTTCCCGGACACTCACGATCTTCGCATCGGATCTCCCTATTCTTACAAGGACTTGTTGAACTTCACCCCTGCTCAGGTTGGGAACATTTTGAAACTCCTCTTCGTAGTATTCGTCTGAGGCATGACTTCCGTGAATCGCAAAAAGGGTAAGAGAGAAGATGATCAAAAGGAAAAGTCTTATTCTCATATTCTGCCTTTTCTTGGGGAAAAAAGGAAAAGTCCCCAGCGTTAATAAAGTTTTTAATAACCCCACCCAGCCTCCCCTTATAGAGGCTGTGTCGCAATAGGGGAAACTTAAAAAATGTCATGCCGAACTTTCGGCATCTAATTATTCTAAGAACTTACGAGACCCTGAAACAAGTTCAGGGTGACAAATTAGTAATTACGACACAGCCTCTATATTTAAGGGGAGGGAAAAAGGGGACAGTCCCTTTAGAATCATAGAGGGACTGTCCCCAGCGCAACTCCCTCTTATTTTAACTCCCCCTTCCCCCTCTTATCCCAAGAGGGGGGAATATCGGAAGGGCCTCTTATATTAACTCCCCTTTTATCCCTCCTTAAATTAAGGGGGGAATAGAAATTGAGGGGGAGAGTGGAGGGGTTAGGAAATTATTTCAACCATTTCAGGTCTTTCTTGAGCTCTCTGGTCACCCTTGCTATATCATCAACACTGGTTAGAATAGTAGCGGTCAGAAAGATTAACAACTCTGTCTTTCTACTCCCCTTTGAGGTCGTTTTAAATAAGTTGCCTATCAATGGAATATCTCCAAGGAGAGGTATTTTGCTCTCGGTCAAGCCTATGCTTTCGGACATCAGGCCTCCAAGGGCTATGCTTTCACCATGGGCGGCCACAACAGATGTGCTTATCCTCCTTGTCAAAATGGTAGGGGAGTTGATGCCCGGAGGATTCGTCCCCATTTCAGAGACCTCCTGCGATATATTGAGCGTGAGGAGCCCTTCCGTATTGATCGTTGGTTTTATTCGGAGTATGACACCCGTGCTTCGGTATTGAATATTTCTCAGGACACTGGGCACCGCCGGTGCGACAACATCAGGGGCACTCACCTCACTTGTCACAATGGGGACATCCGTGCCTACCTGGATGGCTGCCTCCTGATTGTCGAGGACCACGAGCCTTGGGGTGGAAAGGATATTGACCTTGTCTTCAGAAGCAAAAGCGTTAACTAAAACTCTGAACTTATCTGTGTCGGTAATAAATTGGTAGACCAGTCCTGGCCCCTGTGGCACCCCAAATACGGACTGAAGAGTAAATTCCCCTCCAAACATCTTATTTTTTATATACCATTCGAGACCGTATTTGAGATCATCGGTAAGCGTGAGCTCTGCAACCGTTGCCTCGATCAACACCTGACGGGGTGGGGAATCGAGCTCCATTAAAAGATTCAGAATGTTCTTATATTCAATGGGTGAGGAGACGACCATAATGATATTCTTTTGGTCATCCGATGATATTTTTAGCCCTGCAGGAACGGCCAGTGTAGGCTGTGGCGAAGGGGTCCTTGCCGGAGCAGCAGGGGTTGGAGTTGGAGCGGCTGGCGCAGGTGGTTGGGTCGGCATGACGCCATAAAGGTTTCTTATTGATTTAACAAGGTCCGAAGCCCTTGCATATTTTGGAACGTATACGAAAGGCCTCTCCTCTGCCCCAGCGGCCTCAGGGGTGTCAAGTTTTTCTTTCCATTGAAGAACATAATTGAGAGATCTCTCGTCCGTCGTTATCACCAGTAGGTTTCCCAAGGGTTTAATGGGAACGAATAAGATCCCCGGCTCTTTTGGCGATTTTACAACGCTGAGACCGATCCCCTCTAATATTTGAGAGAGCTGTTTGACAAATTCATCAATTTGCCAGTAGGTGAGTTTTAATACAGTCATCTTTTTACCTTGCAGGTACGGGACATCGAAGGTCTCGATGAACTCCACGATCTGCTTCACCTGGGATGCCTGCCCAAGAAGGAGAACCACATTTTCACCCCTGGGATGGAACCTCACCGGAACCTTGTAGAGGTCCAGGACGAGCTGACCTATATCGGGCGGCCTGATGTGAGTTAAAGGCACCACTTGAAGGATCTGGGCAGGACTCTCAGGGATCTCCCGACCGAATCTTATATCAAAAGGCTGTTTGGGTTCTGGAGATTTATGAAGAATATAAAGAGCTCCGGCCTTCTCCTCTATATGGAGGTTATATCTTTCAAAAAGGCCGAGCACGATCTCCAGAGCCTTATCGGGTGGTATTGCCTCCGACATGCTGAAGGTGATAGGCTCTTTGTTGTCCATCACCCTCTGATCCATTATGAATGAGACTTTAAGGGTCTCGCCTAAGGCGTAGACGATGAAGTCCGAAAGGGGCATCTTCTCCACGTTGATCATTACCGGATCCTTGGACCGGACAAGCCGTTTTGGATCAATCGGCTCCCTTAAGGGAAGGCTTTTTTCAGAGACTGCCTTTTTAAACTCTGGAGACTTTAGGATCTCAGGAGAGGGGGCCTTCTCTTTGGTCTCCTCGGTTCTTCCTGGAGGTGTCTTTTCAACTGTCTGTGCTGGTTTTTGGATCGCTTTCTCTTTCTCGAGGGACACCGGCTTATCCACCAGTTTTGTGGTGGCGCAACCAGAACCGAGGAGAAATATGAATAAGAATAGATACCAACAGGCATGAGGTGCTTTCATCATCTTTTTGTTCATATTATCCCCTTTTAAAAAGTCAAAAGTTCAAATCCAACCGAATGCCAAAATGGCACCCTGACCAAATCTTTCATTTATCATTCTCAGTCTCTCTTAAAATTTTTGTAGTATGCCATGACCCTCTGAACATAATTTCGGGTCTCCTCAATCCGTGGAATTTCATTCCTTCCGATGACCCTTCCGGGTCCGGCATTATAGGCAGCCAGGGCAAGAGGGAGATTCGAGTTAAACAGCTGAAGAAGTTTACCGAGGTATCTGACCCCCGCATTGATATTTTCTTCAGGGTTAAAGGGGTTCGCAACCACCATTTCCTTAGCCGTCGCCGGCATCAACTGCATAAGCCCCATGGCGCCCTTGGGAGAGACAGCCCGTGGGTTGAAATTGGACTCGGCCTTGATGACGGCCCGAACAAGGTCTGGATCGAGGGTGAAACGCTGGCTCACAGAGGTGATGATGGGCTCATAAATCTCTCTTCCGTTTAGAAAGTGGCCCTCAAATCCCCCCAACCCCCCTTTTCTAAGAGACTGTGTCGTAATTATTAATTTGTCACCCTGAACTTGTTTCAGGGTCTCGTAACTATTTGATTCTCTTAGATGCCAAAACAAGTTCGGCATGACATTTTCTACAGTTTTCCCTATTATGACACAGTCTCTAAAGGGGGGGGAGGAGGGATTATCCGTTCTCATAGAAGTCAGAGGGATTTTTACGCGGCCCTCTCCCGGGATGTTGGTATAGTAGAGATCGCCTTCTTCGTCCGCAAAGCGATAAAGCTCGGCGGCCTCTGGGCCAGGTGCAGGCCATAGAAAGAGTAAAATGATTAGAAGCAGGATTCTCATTTTAAATGTGTTTAGGGTTTTTTCTGGGTTAAGGGCTGAGGAGGTTTAAACTCGAAGATCCTCAACTCCCTTCTTTCCTTCCCCTTCTCCAACTCTACAGAGAATGTGTTGATCCGAGTGATGACAGAGTCATCCATCAACTTCTTGCCAACGGTAAAGGTGACGATCGCTCCGGTAGGGTCTCTGAAGACCGCCTTCTTCTCTTCACCCTGGAGAACCCCAATGAGAGTATAGGGTTTTTCAGGAAGAATCTTTTGGGTACCTGTTACTCCTGCGATAGAGACAGGATACTTTCCATCTGCGGCAAATATATTCCTCTCTTTAAGTTTCTCCCAGGAGGTTACTTTTTTAACGATCCCTCTTTCTACTGCTTTCGGTTCTTCCTTTTTTATATCGCCAGGCGGCTTTCGATGAGCTACAGAGGGATGCATACTCAGGTCAATGACCGGTTTTTCAGCGGCCAGCAAGGCAATCACCATAATTAAAATGATACAAATGATACATAAGATGTCCGGATAGTATTTCTTGGTCATATCTCTATCCTGAAGGCAGATAGGGTCAGGGAAAATACCTGGTCTTGACCACTCCTGCTGATCTCCATTGACCGGATGCTTAACACCCTTTCATCCTTTTCTATGGCCTCTAAGATTTCTATAACCTGATCTGGCATTCCTTTCAGCCTGATCAGGATGGATACCTCACTGATGCTTTTTCCAACAACGGGTTCCAGCATTTCAAAGTTGACCACGGTCAAGCCCTTTTTTTCAGCCATCTTGATGATCCACTCAAGAATATGAGACTGGATATAAGAATTAGAAACGCCTTTATCAAAAAGTTGGGGGAAGAGCTCGCTTTTTTCCACTACGTTTTTCAACTCCTGACTCCCTTTTAACCTCTCAAAAACCTGAGACTTAACCTTATAACTTTTATTCCATTCATTGAGAAGGATCTTCTTCTCCTGAAGGCTTTCATGAAGAGGGTAAATCACAAACCTGATCAGGGCAAGAAGGATGATAAGATAAATTCCAAGAACCCTTATGTTTATCTTTTTCGGAGTCTCTGCCAAGTGAATTCACCTCGAAAGTAACTCCTCCTACTCCCTCTTAATCGAAGAGGGGGTAAGCCTCCCCTAAGGTAAGGGAGGCTTAGGAGGGGTTACTCGAAAGTTCCATCATAATGACGAAGTTGTAAAAACGGGTAACCATGTCCATGACTGGCGCACCCTTAAGACGGGTCGACTTGATCCCCTCGGTATGGCCAAGGGCTTTTACCACGGAGAGGGGGTCCTTTGAGGATGCGGTCACCTCCAAATTATTCTCATTCATGACCATCCTTATGATAAAGCTCTCTGGCGGAAGTCTACTGGCGATCAAATCCATGACCCGGATGGGGGATTGCCTTTTGGATAGCTTTTCGTTCACCTCTCTGACCACTTCAGAATAGTCGGTGACCGGCTGACCAGCTCCCTTATTTGACATCTTGACATCTATTGAATTTATTTTCTTCCTAATCTCTCCAACCACCTGGTCATAATTTCTAACTGTAAAAGAGAGGATCAGTCCATAGCCGAGAATCAGATATATGAGCACTCTTAACATAAAGTCTATCTTTGATGAAAGAGGATAATCTCCCCTTTTTTTAAACTCTCTCAGACGAACGTTATGAAGGTAATCAAAACACGGAGGGTATTCCGTTTCTGGCACTCTCGATACAACTGGCATTCCGGTTTCCTTGGTATGAAATGGAATGGATCCATATACCTTGATCCTCTGAATGTATGACCTGTGCTTGCCAAGCCCTGAGAGGAACCTTTCGATCTCCTTTTCATTGATATTTAAATCCGGATAGGATGCACCACCCAAGAACCGATCCTCCGAGTGAGCCAGGAAGGTTGTAATACCTCTATATCGAAATAATTTTACCTCAGGGATGTCGGAGAAATAGAGAAGATCCTCTGGCACAACGTAGTCGAAAGGGAAAATCTCTCTCAGCGGGTCATACTGTTCGCTTTCCCATGCCCATATGTCCAGCATTGTAAAGGCTTTAGAAGATTCGTGTGTCCGACAATGAAAGGCTGGCTTTGGAATGGGAAAGAGATTGCCTATTTCTAAACCCACCGACAGGGTTAGCTTTTCGAACGGGGCAGGTGGATACCGCTTTCTGGTATATAAAAGGAGCTCTCTGCCAACGATCAGGACCTTCTTGTCAAAAAACCCTTTGATCGGTTTAAGCTCATCAAGGCTTCCGGAGGCCTTCTTGACCAGTTTTTTATTGATATACTGATAAACTTCAAGGCCATCTTTATGCCAATAAGCCACTCGCATTGACATGATCGGTCTACTCCTCCTTCCAGTACAGGATGCCATAAGGGGAACGTACGTTCTGGCGTGTATCCAAACCGGTCTTTATCGTGTAAATGCTTCTCGGTCGACCTGCGCTCACGGTAATTTCAATGAAAGGGGATGGAAAGAAGTATCCCCCTTCCTCCCCACTGGTGATGCGGCGGCCGGTTATGGTAAATAACTCCATATCGGATGCAATGCTCTTTTTTGACATATAATCTCTAAGATTCCTCAGAGAGCCTTCGTCGATATTGAGGTAAGCCATCAGCACCTCGTCACTGGCCGTGTTCGGGTTAAAGCCAGTGGTAGGGAGCATGGTCAGATAAGGCTCTATCTTAGCGTATAATTTCTTGTCTATCCCATTAATCCATTCGCCCTCTTCTTTATATTGTATGGGGTAATTTCTTGGGCCATAGGGCAGGCCCTGACCTCGATAATAGGCTTCCTCTGCTCCATTGATCCTTACAAAGTTGTCTTCATCGATCCAATCCAAATAACTGTCAATAATTCCAGAGGTGTTATCGACCCCCCCCACTTTCTTGATCAACCTTTCAAAAACAGCCAGATTCATGTTAACAAAAGAGAGCATGCCATTGCTATCCTGGGCTTGAATATAAAGGTCATCCGACAAGGAAACCTTCTGTCCGTCCAGAGGAAGCGTCTTCAGATTTGAAATCTCATCACCCAAAGTCGTGATAACCTCCCTTTCGGTCACCCTACCATTTAGTAAAAGATATAGAATGGTATCGTAGGCTGACCTCGCCTTCAATATGGCCTCTGCCTTATTCCTTAAACCCTCAGAGGCTTTAAGATGCTCTTTTACCAGCCAGTTGAATCCCAGACCCACTGTGATGATCACGGCGGCTATGAGCATCGTCAGTATGGTTGCGGAGCCCTTATGGCTTGATATAGACATCATTGTAAGTCATCTTTAAAAAGGAGTTTACATGGACACCAAAGACAAGTCTGTCCTTTTTTCCGTTACGATGATAAGAGATGACGATCGAAGAGGGAAGGATCTTCATCTTGCTTCCATCAAAATTCTTATACCATCCATATTTCCTGCCAAGGAAATCATAACCATAGAAGCTGAACTCGATGCCTTCCACCCCTTCTAATAGCTTGATCGTTCTGCCCTTTTTATAATCTCCAAAGATGTAATCTCTTTCGATCTCCTCATAGGACTTTGTGTAAACTGGAAGTTCGTAATAGACTAAAGAACGCATTCCGTTCGCTTCCGCCTCATTTCTTATCCAGGCCACCACTGGAACCTCACCTGCAAGGGGGGCAAGAGAAATATAAGAGATTCCATCCTGACTCCCCTTAAAATAAGGAAACCACCCATCGCTCCTTGTATGGACATAATAATCGATTGTTGAGTTGAAGCTTTTATCTATCCAAATTTCCTTTGCATATTCCCAGAAGCCAATACCCTTTTCTGCCAGGCCATGATACTGCTTGAGCCCCTGATGAAGGGCTACGCCAGCAAGCATCAGCATGGAACTGAAAATAGCCATCGCAACAAGTACTTCGATGAGGGTATAGCCTTTAGAAGAGAACCTCACCTGGGGTTTGTAATGGCCTGTATCTGAAAACATTTAACTTATATTCCCTGACGATCCCTTTATAATTTAAGTTGAAATTCACCCGATAAAGGAGAAGTTCATGGATGGATGGTGTGGAAAATTCGGAAAATTCCGCCCACCCTTTAATCGGTCTGGAAACATTCAATAATTGTGCATCCCATTTCAGGGTGACGCCTTCTCCGATATCCTCTTCCCCTGAGCCCTTTTGCATATCTAAAGTTCTTATAAGACCAGTCGCCTGCGTAAGTTTTGAGGATAATAAATTGGACTGGTTTGCCCTCTCAAGGTGGTCAAAACCCATCCTGAAGAGATACATCGTCGCTGCTATACTCGCCGTGAGGATCAGACCGGCGATCAGAATTTCGAGGACGATAAAACCATTGTGTTGATTCTCTTTCATACATACACGATATTGGTTACAAAGGGGTATGCTCTATATAATTTACGCTCCTGTTCTTTCCAAAAAGATCTCCCCAAGGGGCGCCTTTACATTTAAGGAATAGATTTGATCTCTCACCTTGATCTTCACGGTGCCGCCCGAGGTGGTGCCGTTTTTATAGAATTCGATGGAGTGATCGAGATGGATAAAGGTGTCGTCAAATCTGTGTTCTTTACCGTTGACTCTCATCACGCCATCCTTCGAAGTTAACACCTTTGCTTCGCTGTAGAGGAAGGATTCCCTTTTGAGACTGGAAATGAAGACCATCACCTCCTCGGCCTTGAGGGAAGCCTTGTAGCTTCTGTACATATCGTATGAGATCGGCAAGCTTACAGAGAGCATGAGGCCTATGATCGATACCACGATGAGGATCTCTATCAGTGTGAACCCCGCACCCCGTGTTAAAACACAGGGCTTTTTTAATAAGAATACTCTTAATGCACCCTTCCATCCCCGCCCTAAAGAAGGGGGTTTTATCGGGTGCGGGGTGAACCCTTTTTTATTTATCTTTGCCATGAGGGTCCTTATAATTTTATGCTTCCCACACTCATTACGGTAAGGATCAATGAGATGACGATGAATCCTACGATGAGCCCCATGATGACGATGATGGCAGGCTCAATCAAGATGAGCGCCCTCTTTGTGCTGTTCTTAAACCTCTCGTCGAACACCTGATAGAGCTCAAAGAATATTTCCTTAAGATTCCCGCTTCCTTCGCCCACCCTCAGCATATTGGGGACAATTTCCGGCAAAAAGTGCACCTGCGAAAAGACATCGGCGATCTTCTTGCCGCCTTTGATCTGTTCAACAAGAGACTCTATTGGGGTTCTAAGGCGACGGTTCTGGATGAGAGCGGCAGAGAGCTTCAGTGCCTTGATAAATTCAATCCCGCTCTGAAGCATGGAGTACATGGAGTAGGAAAACCTCGAGAGCTCCAGGTTCAATATGAGCCTGCCGATCAGGGGGAAGTTTAAAAGGTAGGGATAAATGTGAGGAAGTCTCACCTTTGAAGGATAAAACTTCTTCAAAATGACAACTGCTATCATAAGGCCGATCAAAATGCAAAGATTAGTAAAGCTCAATAATCCGCTCATGGTATAAAGGACTTTGGCCGGCAGGGGGAGGGCTTGGGTGTCGGCGCCAAAGATACTGAAAAATCTTGGGACGATGAAACTGAATATGAAAACAAGGGTCATGATGCTTGCAAAGATGAGGAATATAGGATAGGTCAGGGCATTCCTTATCTCCCCCTTATATTGTATTTGGAACTTGTAGTACTGGGCGATGTTTTCGAAGGCCGATTGAAGGTTTCCCACTGCTTCACCGACACGTATCATTGTGACAAAAAGATGGGTGAAGCGACCTGTGTTACCAAATGCCTGGGCCACCTCCTTTCCAGCCTTGATATCTACCAGCACAAGAGAGAGTATGTCCTTGAGTTCCCGCTTCATGGAAGGATTCATTAAAAGTTCAAAGGCCTTATCTATGCGTATCCCTGACCTGAGGAGGATACTCAGCTCCCTGGAGATGTTATACAAATCCTGATCACCAAACCCCTTTCTAAAGGAAAAACTCCTCCTCTCTTTGGTCTTCTTTTCCACAAGCTCTATGACCGTCAGCCCTCGCTCCTTCAGCTTAGAGAGAGCATCCATTCTGTCAGATGCAGAGATGACGCCCTTGATCTCCTGCCCGGAGGAATCGATACAACTGTATTGAAGCTCGCTCAACATACCCTCAGGACCTCTTCCACAGTGGTTAATCCCTTTGCAACCTTGAGCATTCCATCTTCTCTGAGGGTTCGAAAACCCTTGTTATTTCGCACGACTCCCCTTAAAACATCCAAAGATCGCTTCCTAAGAAATGTTTCCTTAAGCTCATCCGTATACTCAAACAGCTCGAAGACGGCAATCCTTCCCCTGTAGCCTGTTCCAACGCACTTGGGGCATCCACCTCCTCTCATAAAGTTTGGGCCTCCTTCGAGCAAACGATTAAACCTCTCACCGATCTCATCGATCTGATATTCTTTTAAAACATCCTCCGATAGTCTATCAGGATGACTGCAAAAGGTGCAGTTTCTTCTAATAATGCGCTGAGCCACCAGGCCGATGATTGCGGCGTTGATGAGGTAATCCTCCATCCCCATATCGACAAGTCTGAAGAGGGTGCTTGAGGCATCATTGGTATGGAGGGTGGAAAGGACGAGATGGCCTGTGAGCGCAGACTGGATGGAAATTTCAGCCGTCTCCTTATCTCTTATCTCGCCCACCATGATCACATCCGGGTCATGCCTCAGAATAGACCGAAGGGCGTTTGCAAAAGTCAATCCAATCTCACTTTTGACCTGAATCTGATTGATTCCATCCAGTTGATACTCTACCGGGTCTTCTATTGTAATAATTTTCCTCTCATGACTGTTCAGGCGTGTGAGCACAGAATAAAGGGTGGTGGTCTTCCCTGAGCCCGTAGGGCCTGTCACCAGGAGTATTCCATTAGGGTTGGAAATAAGTTTTACAACCAACTCTTCGTAGTCGCTCTCGATCCCGAGGTTTTTGATATCAAAAGCCAGCCTCTCCCGATACAAGAGCCTCATCACCACTCCTTCCCCTTTTACGGTGGGAATGGTGGAAACTCGTATATCGAGAAAGACGGAGGCAATCTTTGTGCTGAACTTTCCGTCCTGTGGAAGCCTCTTTTCGGCTATGTCGAGTCCTGAGAGAAGTTTGACCCTCGATACGGTAGCCAGATAAAAGGTCTCTTTAAGCACATCCATATCATGAAGGATTCCATCGACCCTGAATCTTACCCGGTATCTTTTTTCTGAAGACTCGATATGAATGTCTGAGGCCCTCAATTCAACGGCTTTACTCAAAAGACCATTCAGGTACTTGATCACCGGCGCCTCAAAGGCCATCTCCTTCAGTTTTTCAGCATCCTCTTCAACGGAGAGGGAGACGAAGTCTTTCCCCTGCTCATAAAAGTAACCCCTCGACAGTTCTTTTAGGGTCTGCTCCGGGGCAAGGGATAGATGGATGCTATATCTCAGGGCTTTTACCACATAGTCAAACACGGAGTAGTTCAAGGGGTCATTGGTGACGGCATGTAATGTCTTATTGTCGTGGTCTATTTTTAAGGGAAGGAAATCATTCTTGATAAGAAAGTCGTAATCGACCTTGTCGCTGAGGTAAGCGACCAGACCTTCATCCTCCACGCGCTCACCGTTAAAGAGAGGGATATTGTACTGTTTGGATAATGCTTCAACGAGTTGGCTTTCCGTGATCGACCCAATTTGGATGAGGATATGGCCGATATCCCCGCCGAGTTCCTTCTGCAGCTCAAGGGCCTTTTTGAGTTCCTCCTCTTTGACACCGAATAGATCTTTTAGAATTTGTTCTAATGACATGGTTACCAGTTCGTAATCGATTTTTCACCGAGTTTACCATCCGGCCCGAGAGAGTAAAGGTCGAATGGCCCGTGATCGCCAGGGCATTTGAACTGATAATCCCTCCCCCAAGGATCTTTCGGGAGGGTCCGCTTCGAGAGATAGGGACCCCTCCATTTTGAATCAGTAGAATGGATGAGCTCTTCCAGGCTATTGGGATATCGACGCATATCGATCATAAAGGCCTGGACCGCTGAGGAGAGCATCTCTACCTGTGCCTTGGCTATCTCTTCTTTCGACCCCTCCAATCGACCCATTAAGTTAGGACCAATGAGGGCGGCGATGAGTCCAATGATCGCCACCACAATCAGAATCTCGATCAAAGTAAATCCGCTCTGTTTGGGTTTGCGGTTCTTCATATCGGCAACTCCTTTAAATCCATTTCCCCAAACGCCTCCATCCTCTCCTGAAGAAGGCGATTCCACATCCGATCCAATTATGTACAATCTACCATAGTTTCAGGGGAGACTCAAGTTCATCCTGCCGGGAGGTTCCTTTCTTCTGATGTCGTTGTGCACAAAAAAGGACTCCGCCATCAAACATAATGGGGAATCACCTCCTCTGGCGATCCCACTATTTTAATCGTATGGCGATCGATCCAGATCACCCTGTCACAGAGCAATTTGATGTTCTCCATCGAGTGCGATACAAAAACCATCGTCGCTCCACTCTTCTTAAAATCCATCATTTTTTTGAGGCACTTCTTTTGAAACTCCATGTCTCCCACAGCCAGAATTTCATCGATCAGCAGAATCTCCGGGTCAAGGTTCGCTACCACGGAAAAGCCAAGCCTGGCAAGCATACCGCTTGAGTATATCTTGATGGGTTGATCGATGAAATCACCGAGGTCGGAGAACTCAATGATTTCGTCCATCTTCTGAAACACTTCGTTCTTCGTCAACCCTAAAAGCACACCATTCATCACGATGTTTTCCCTTCCCGTGAGCTCGGGATGGAATCCTCCTCCAAGCTCAAGGAGGGATGAAATCCTCCCTTGAACAGCGATCTTCCCTTGGGTAGGTTTTATGATTCCTGCGATGAGTCCTAAGAGGGTGCTCTTGCCCGCCCCATTTCTGCCGATGATCCCGAGGCTTTCTCCCTTGCCGACCTGAAAGGTGACCTCCTTGAGAACCTCATACCTTGAATTTTTCAAGATTTTGACCGCTTCCGGGAGGTGGAATAAAAAGCTCTTAATCCCTCCGGTCATGGGGTGATAAAGATGATAACTCTTGCTCACCCTATCGAAGAGGATGGCTGGCTCGTTCATAGCACCTCGGCAAATTTCCAGCTCAGTTTCCGGTAGATCAAAGAGCCGATAATAAAGAATAAAACGCTGTAGCCAAAACTCACTATTAGAAATATCGGATTTAATGTCCCCTCTAAAAAAAGATGTCTCCAGCTGACCATCAAAGGGGACAAAGGGGTGATGCTGAATAAAATTTTATATCCATCAGGGATCATGCTTTCAGGATAAATGATAGGAGTAAAATAAAATAGGAATGTCGTGAGGAGAAGGGTTAATCGCTCAAGATCTCTAAAGAACAGGTTGATGGAAGAGATCATGAGGCTGAGGCTGTAAATCAGGAGAAATTGGATGCCCATCAGAATGGGAATGCCGTAAAGCCACGAGATGGAAGGGGATTGATCATGGAGAAAGAGAAAGAGAACGATGACAGGAATAGAAAGAATAAAATGGATGGCATCCTGAAGCACGGTGGCGATCAGGAGGCTGTTTCGTGGGAAATCTATTTTTTTAATGATGGAGACATTCCCGAGAAACACCGTGGGAGAGGTGTTCACAGAGTTTACAAACCACTGCCAGGGAAAAAGCCCTGCGATAAGAAAGAGGGCATAATTTTCGATTTGAATCCTCATGATCACCTTAAAAGCGATAAAAAATACCAGGGCAAAGGCGAGTGGGTAAGCAACCGACCACAAATACCCAAAGAAGGTGCTTTTATATCTGACCTTCATCTCCTTCTGGGTGAGCACGGCAATTAAATCGATATAATATTGAATCTTTGAATTCATCAACTATCCCTTTATCTCCCTCCCGTATTCATCATCGAATCGTTCGATGTCATCTTCATCCACGTAATCGCCGTTCTGTACTTCGATGATGTGCAGGGGGATCAAACCCGTGTTTTCCAATCGATGTTTTACCGATATGGGGATAAAGGTGTTTTCGTTAGGATGAACATCGAAAACTTCTTCGCCCCTCGTCACCCTCGCTGTGCCGGAGATCACGACCCAATGCTCACTCCGACGGCGATGAATCTGAAGGCTCAGTTTTGCCTTCGGATGAAGGACAATCCGTTTGATCTTATATCGGCTCCCCTTTTCCAGTACGGTGTAATGGCCCCAGGGTCTCTCCACTGTCCGGTGGAGCAGATGTTCTTCCCTCTGATTCTTTTTCAACGTCTCGACAACTTTTCTGACCTCCTGAACTTTTTCTTTTGAGGCGATGAGGGTGGCGTCCGGGGTGTCCACAACGACCATATTCTTAAGGCCGATGGTCGCAATGACCCGGTCCGAAGCAATGACAATGGAGCCTTCACTGCCAATATCAATCGGATTCCCCTGAAGGATGTTCCCCCGTTCATCCCTGCCGAGAATATCATCCAAAGCGGTCCAGCTCCCCAAATCGGACCAACCGAAATCAGATGGAATCACGAACACATCCTGGCTCTTTTCTAAAACGCCGTGATCGATAGAGACAGCCTCCAAACCTGCATAGAGCATAGCGCAGAGAGCAGAGCGTTTATCAGGTTGATCTGTTTGAAGAAGAATAACTTCTATTTCTTTCAGTGTCTTGTAAAGACTCGGGAGGTGCTTTTCAATCTCTGAAAGGATTTTTGAGACTTTCCATACGAAGATGCCGCTGTTCCAGTAAAAATTTCCCTCTTTGATCAAGGCCTCAGCGGTTTTTAGATCGGGTTTTTCCAGAAACCGTTCGGCATGAAATATCCGACCCTCCGGGCCGTCGAAGGCAGGACCGCGCTGGATATAACCATAACCGGTCTCCGGCCTGCTCGGTTTGATCCCGAAGGTGACGAGACACCCCTTCTTCGCAGCCTCAACGGCCCAAAGGAGCCTGTCCTGAAATGGTTTTACATCCCGGATGGCGTGGTCCGACGGCATCGCCATCATGATCGAATCAGGGGAGATCTTATTGAGAGTGACTGCGGCAAGACCCACGGCCGGAGCGGTATTTCTGCCAAAGGGCTCGATGATAAATTGAATTTTCTCGGCGCCCTTGCCGAGCGTTTTTAAATGGAGATGGATGGCCTGCGCCAGCGCTTCCGTGGTCACGATCCACAGATGATCGGGGGTAAGAAACCCATCCAATCTCTTGACCGTCTGTTGGAGAAGTGAATCCTCCCCTACCATATTGAGCATCTGTTTGGGAAATGTCTCGCGGCTCAAAGGCCAGAACCGGGTCCCGCTCCCGCCCGCAAGAATAACCGCATGGAACAAATGGTTCCCTCCTCCTCCAAGCTATCCTAATTTTTTAGGCTACCCTAAATCTAAAGGGATACCCTCTTTTAACAAAACCATCCTTCTTTATCAAGCAGAAATAAACCAACGACGCACCCCAATCAAATTCATTCGGATGAATGGCTCAAAGACCCTTTGACCTTAAAGTCCCATCGAGAGGGTATTGTTTCTTAAATTCATTAAACTCCAATTCCAAAAGGGCGTGCCGCTGGGCAAGTTCTTTATTTCGATCTGTCAACGTGGAGATCACCACGGAGAAATGGAGGACAATAAGGAGAAGAAAGGAAAAGGAGATTAAAACCACCGCGGATAAATAGAATATACCTGTCATTCTGACAAAAAATTGGGAGAGGAAAAACTCAGGCCACAAACTAAACAGTAAGACCACCGCTCCGGTAAAGAGCCAGAGGAGGGCATATTCTTCCCGAAGCCTCTTCCGCCTGATCAGTTCCAAGGTGACCAAGAGCAGAATCATGCTGAGTCCCCCAATGATGATTTGGATCTTGATTAACATCCTTCTCCCTCCTTTTCTAATCGGGGTGGTTTTTTAAAATAATCGACAAAAATGGCCAGGAGCACCTTCACCATATAGTAGATAGACCTGAGCTTCGTAATGGAAGATTCTCCAGAATATCTTTCGCTCATCCCCACGGGTGCCTCAACCATTTTTAAATGACATTGGTGGAGCAGGGCCAAGACCTCTGGCTCTGGATAATCTTGTGGATATTCATACGCAAATAATTGAATCGCCTTTCGATTGGCCGCCCTGAATCCAGAGGTGGGGTCTGTGATGGGTTGTCCGACAATCATCGAGAGGACAGAGGAAAGGATGGAAATCCCCACCCTTCTCATCATCGATGATTTGAATTCCGAATGACCGATGAAACGGGAACCGACCACCATATCCGCCTCTTTTTCTTCTAGAACCTTAAGCAGTTTGGGAATTTGTTTCGGGTCATGTTGACCATCTCCGTCCACTTGGATTGCAATCTCGTATCCCTTCTCAAAAGCATATTTATAACCCGCCTGCATGGCTCCTCCGATTCCAAGATTAAAGGGAAGGTCCAAAACGATGGCTCTGGAGGCCCTGGCTTTTTCTGAAGTGAGATCCGTGGATCCATCATTCACCACGAGGGCATCAGCCTCAGGAAGATAGGTTTTTACCTCTTCGACCACCTTTCCTACCGAACCCTCCTCATTGTAAGCAGGGATGATCACTAAAATATTTCGTTCGTTTCCCATAGCAATCCTATTCTTACCAAAATTATTAGACTTAATCAAATTAAAAACAAGGCGAGATAGATGAAAGAAACTTCAGCGGCTCCCACTGTTGCAGAGCATCAAACCAGACTCGACCAGTCCATAGGTTCCTGAGGATAAGAAGGACCCCTCTCCGGGGTGACGACACAGGCTGATAAGGAAAACATGACAGATGAAATAGCCAAAATCGAAAATACTAAGGAGGATATTTTTTGTATCTATCTACTTGCCTTCAATATATGCACCGTGTTCTATTCCCAATTGGGCGCCCTTTTCTGAAACGTTTTTTATTCTTTCCCTTACAATTCTTAACCCTACTCTTCTCAGCAATTTTAGGGGTTGCGCCCGGAGATCACCAATATTTCCCCAAAGTCAAATAGGTTTATCAATAACCTTGGAAAGAAGAAAAGAGGTTCTGCCACAATGTACCACCACTTAATTTGTATCTTTCCATAATAGAACGGGTTAGACCTATTAAAATGATCATTGAGAAAGTATTCCAAGCTGAAACATGGCCCCCCTGGGAGGGAATAGGTGTGGAGATGGCCTACCTGAAATCCGGTTTGAGTGAGTAATCGAACCGATGTGGCAGGAGTGAACCCAAAAAGGTGACGCGGGGATTCTATCGCATAAAACCATTTCCCAAAGAGTCTTGCCTGTATACTATTGTGATTTGGGATGGAAACCCAAACCTTCCCCCCGGGCTTCAAAATCCTTCGAGCCTCCAGAAGAGTGCGATGGGGTGAACAAATGTGTTCTAAAGATTGATGGAATAGAACAATATCGAAGGAATCTTCTTCAAACCTCGCTTCAGAGAGTTCTCCACAGAACACTTTATGACCCTTCGCCCTTCCCTCTTCGCATGCCTTGGCATTGATCTCCACCCCATAAGTAGAAGCGCCACGTTCTTGATAGAAGGATAGGCTATCTCCCGAACCACACCCTACATCCAGCACCCTCATGCCGGAATGAATAGGCCCTAAATAAACCATCTCTTTTTCCATTTCACTTCTCAAAGAGGGGAAAATCCTACTCAGCGCCCAGATAAAAACGGTTCGTATTGACCGAAACAGATTTAACTTCTCACTATTTACAATGCTCGTTGCGTTTTTTCCACTACGATAGGCGTAATAACCTTCGGTCGGGTAATGGCGCTGTAACTCTTCGGATCCCGGTTGAGGATTCAGATAGAGTAATCCACAGTTCTGGCACTTCACAAATTGGAAGGTTCCCTCTATGGGAAAATAACGATCCTTCGTCATGTAGAGAATACGGTAGTTTTTATCTCCACAAAGGTCGCAAGGTATCATTTTCATACATTACCCTATCGCATCAGCCGTGCTCCGGCAATTTGGGCGGACCACCCAACCAATAAGGGACAAAACGCCTCAAGGCTTGTAAAAGTATCGGAGCTTCTTTCCAGCCAATGATTAGAAATCTTCCTGCCGCCCAACTGAGTACGAACAGAAAAAAACATGCCTTATAAGCTATCCCGTGGAGGAAAGTAAAATTCTTGTAAATGTAGCGGATGTAAGCATCCACAAAATAAAGGCTGCTCATGGGATTCTGGGAGGCGCTGCGCCCTGCGAGATGGATAACAGAGGCTTCCGAAACAAAAAAGGCCTTGTATCCTGCTTCCTTTATTCGTAAATCAAAGTCAATATCTTCACAATATAAAAAGTATCTCTCATCAAACATGCCCATTTTTTTGAAGAAGTCTAACCGGGTCATGATGCATGCTCCTGTGATGTAGCCGTTGTACCTCGTTGCATCGATCGTTTCGTTCTGTTCCCATATATCCAACAGGTATCGCTTAGGATTTTTCAGCCTTCTGCCTCGTAAAAAGAGTAAGAGAGGATACTTTATGATATTTCCAATATGAGGCAATGACCGACAAGAGGGAATGCTTCTTCCCTTTTCATCTATTGTGCGAGCCCCGACGAGGCAATCGGATGGGTGCTTCTCTATGTAATCTAACAAAACCCTAAGGGTGTCAGGGTTAAGTTGGGTATCTGGGTTCAAGATATTCAGGTAGCGACCGGAAGCCAGTCTTGCCCCTTGATTGACTCCCCATGCAAAACCTTTGTTCTTCTTGTTTTCGATAACTCTCACCCCAGGGAACTCTGCATGCAAAAAGTCGCAAAGGCCATCGCCAGAATTGTTATCCACAATAATGATCTCGGACGAGAGTCCTTGGGTTGCTTCAAGGACGGACCGAATGCATCGTGAAATATACTCTTTTGACTTGTAAGTGACTACCACCACACTAAGGTCAACCGAATCTTTAGCGGTCATGCGGTCCCTTCTTTAACTGATATGTTTCCCCTGCCATATAACAGTACCCTGAAAACATTTTTAAGGGTTTAATTCTTGATAAAATCCTTTCCATGAGAGAGGTAACCTGATAGATGGTTTTTCCCAAACCATAAATGGTCATTCCACGCTTTGATATCCTGAAATCCCTGATCCCCGATTCTAAAAAGATCTTTCTAAGATTTCCCTCTCGGATTCGATAGGATCCTTTTTCTATTTTCCAGTTTCGATAAACAAAGCTCATGATATAGACAAAAGGACATAATCCGTTATTTTCACCCCCAAAACCGATATATCCGCCTTTTTTTAGAACGCGGGCGGCCTCTGAAACACCTTTTTTAATATCGCTCAGGTGATGAAGTATCCCAAACCCATAGACGATGTCAAACGTTTGATCTCGGAAGGGAAGGAATTCCATGTCGGCAACAATGCCTTGACCGCCTCGTTGAATAAGTGAGCGAATATTTTCAAAGGAGATATCTATCCCAATAGAGGGGCCGAAAATGTCTTCTTGTCCTCCTCTCCCACACCCGCAGTTGAGACTTAATTTGGCCTTTTGGACTGGAAATAAATCTTTCAGCCGTTGGATATGGGTGCGGGTGCTTATATTGATAATCCCATCTTCTTCTAATGGGGTTTTACTATCATACCATCTCTGTTGAGTTATTTTTTGCCTATCCATCTTTCCTATCTCGTAACCCCTTCCTAATTTTGATCTTCGATGAAGGCCCGTATGGTTCTAATGAGATTGGCTCTCCCTACATTGGTCCCCGGAACAGGCTTTTCCCTTTTTGCCAGAACCTCAGCGATTTTGGCCTCTAATTGATCTTCCTCGTAGACGATAAAGATGTGATCATCCTTCCGTTCCTCTATGGCTCTGGCTATTTCCACCTGGTGATCCGTCCCATGTTCCCCATATATCTTTCTTCTTGGAAAGATGATGAGGGGGATTCCATACTCCTTGCAGAGAATGATCGTTCCGATCCCCGCATGAGAGATCACGAGTTCGGATGATTGGATATATTGCATGGCAGTCTGTATGGGGACAAAATCGAAATAACGCGCGCTTTTAGGAAAATAGGGGGAGTAACCCTTCTGAATTAGGATATCGTAGGAGGCAAGGGAAGCAATTTCATCGGCTTTTTTTATGAGTCGATCAAACCCCTGATAATGATTGCCCACGGTGACAAAGATCATATGAGGCCTCCCACATATTTGGCTTTAGGGCCATATTTTTTCAGAAGGGGCTCCCATTGAACGAGAAACAGATCGGTGATGGGATAAACACATCTTCCGGTTAGAGAAGGCCGGTATACCTGGGCGCTGCATTCGAGATAGATCAATTGGGTTCCAAAGAGGAATTTCCCAAAGTAGAAAGCAGGAGCGGCTATTTCAGATCCTGTAGAAAAGAGGATATCCGGTCTCTCTCTCAAAAGGATCATAAATGTTTTTACGACCCCCTTTATAAAAGCCAACGGACCTCTGAAGATGTTTTCCACATAATAGGCGCCTTTCTGATCTTTCGTGGTCACCTCTCGATAGGTCAATAAAAATTTCGGGTAGTCTTCAAAGGCGTCCCACAATTGAAGCATCTCCGTATAATGTCCTCCTGCTGAACAGATGAGTCCAATCTTTTTACGTTTTTTCATCTTCTTTTCGCTGGATGAAGCCACTTCTCAATCTCTTAAAGAAATCTCTTTTGCGCTGATGCCGAAACGTTTAAACCAGCTATAAATTTCTTCATTGGAAACTTTCCTCAATGCCTTTAACATTTTTCTTTTTTTCCACATCCTGGGAAGACCTTGCAATCCAGATCCGTAAGCTTTCAATAATATCCCGATCAAATGCCATGGAGAATAGATTTGGGTAAATTTTCCGGCTGCCCCCCTGTGGGTAAGCGCACCATAGGCCTGAAAGAAAAAACGCCAGACGGTAAAAAAGGGGGTTAAGAGAAGAAGGGGCAAAGGGAAATATTTAATGGTAATCCAGAAACGATTTCTCTCAACATAAAAAGCCTTGAAGGGCGAATGCTGCCCTCCGGTCCCGGAGTTTTTATGATAGAGGATGGCTTTAGGAACATAAAGACATTTCCAGCCTGCCAATCGAGCGCGGATTCCAATCTCAGCATCATCCGCATAGGCGAAAAAATCTTCGTCAAATAGCCCAATCTCATTAAATACCTTTCTTCGATACATGGCCCCGCAGCCCGGAGGAAAGAAGATCTCTTCCATCAGCTCAAACTGACCCAGATCCTGTTCAAATTGACCCTTTGCCCGACTCAATCCATCCCAGTAAATAAGCTCCCCCACTGCCTCAATCTGGTCTCTTTTGTAATAAGAATAGATTTTAGATCCCCACATTCCAACCCGGGGGTTCGCATCAATCGTTTTGACCAATTCTTCGAGCCAGAAAGGGCTGGTCCATGTGTCATTATTCAAAAGAACGATGTACTCTCCTCTCGCGGCTCGAATACCAACGTTATTGCCTCCTGTGAAGCCAAGATTGATCTCGTTTCGGATGATTTGAACGAATTCTCCGTATCGCTCCCGAACGAACTCTACTGACCCGTCTGTCGACCCATTATCCACCAGGATGGTTTCAAAATCGGAATAGGTCTGATCCTTCAGAGAATCGAGACATTCCTGAAGAAACCGCTTCCCATTCCAGTTGGGGATGATGACAGACAGCAGGGGCTTCATCTTCTCCTCATCTCAAGCCAAGGATCTGATCCACCCTTGCAAACTTGAAATGGTTTAAAAGGAACTCCAATTTTTTCAGGGCGGAATGAATTCCATAATAGGAGATTAAACGATTGGTAAAAGAAAGCTTCAACCTCGGTGTCCCTTCATAACCTTCCCAGGGATGAAAATAGAAAAGAAAGGGTTGTTTTCGATTGATTCGTTTCAGTCCCCAATGAAGAAATGAAAGGGGAAAGATTCTTAAATAGAACCCTCCGGCAATGGGGATTTTAAACTTCCATAACGTCAGCGGAGGCGTTGGAAATTCCATGAGGGGGCTGGATCGGTCCTCTTTCCTGACATCTTTCAAAGAGATCCGGTAGGGTTGCATCGGCGCTCCGCTCACCCCGTAGAGAGGATTTAATTTTACCGGAAAGATACTGGCGTCGTATTGATGACCGAAATCCACAAGAACTCTGAGGGCCCACTTCGTCCGATTGTCGAGAGAGAAACAGGGGGCCCGAAACCCCTTGATCACCACCTTTTCAAGAATTCCCTCCATGACGGAATGGAAACGCCTCAACTCTTCCCTTAAGCTGTCTTCGTTTAGCCTCCATAAGGGCTGATGCGAAAATCCGTGACATCCTATTTCATGACCTCTCTCAAAAATTGCACGAACCAGTTCGGGATGACGCTCGGCAACCTCCCCAACAATAAAAAAAGTTCCTTTTGTCTGATAACGATCTAACAGGTCAAGAACTTGTTGGGTGGCTTCGGGCGCCTGAAATATGGGAGGCCTTTGTCCCTCCAGCAATTCAGAGTGAAACCATTCTTCTAAATCAATCGACAATGCATTGATTTTTTCCATCTGGAGATCTTAATCGTTCCAACCATGGAAATTCCCTGAATTTTTTAGGTTAGGGCTACGGTTACGAAGCCCCTGCCTACCGGCAGGCAGGCGTTTCGGTTACCGGTCATGGTTACGTAAAAAAATTAAAAGACGACAACCGTAGCCTTTTATTACCGATCGGGCGTCTTTACCGTTACTTTTTCACCATTACTTTTACGTAATCATATAACATCCGTATCTCCCCAATTAATATGCCACCTCTTCGGGTTCAATAGCTCCTTATCCTGTTCGTGGGGATAGAGCATGAATCGAAATGTTTTTGGACTCCGAAGAAACCCATGCTTCCTCAATAGGCGATAATAGGGATGGGTTTCAGGGACCATGAAACCCAGCAGGTCAACCCCTTCCTTCTGGCTGTAAGCGATTCCTTTCTTCCCCAGAGCCGTTAAAGCATCCGCATCGATCGCTAACAAGTCCACGATCACAGCGCTATTAAATCCAAGGAGATCCACCTTTCTGAGAATGATATAACCCCTCATCTCCCCCTTCTCCATGGCCCTATAAATGATGTAAGTTCGCGTCGGGTGATGAAGGTAACGCCATGTCATATAACTCCGGCTCCGAATTCCCATGATGGGATAAAGGGAAATGGCTTTATCCCAAAAATGTTCAAACTGACTATCCAGTTCCCCAACTTTTTCGATTTCAATCCTTCCACTTTCTTTTTTTCTTCCCATGGCAAAAAGAAGGTTATATAAAATTCTTGCCAATCCACCGATGAGAAGGCTTAAGGGTAAAAAATGGAGGTAACGGTTTGCGATGCCGCTAAATCTTATCGGATAGACCAGAACCGGAAGGGGCACCACTTCCTTCCAACCAATTTTTTTGAATCCAGAAATGGTCTCCTTCCGGATGGGATAGGCAGTCATGAGGGAGTTTCCCTCCTCTTTAACACGCCGGATAGCATACCTCCCCATCTCCTCAAAAATCCCTTTTCTCCGATAATCAGGGGAAACCATCAGGTCAACAGAGAGGGTCCCACGGACAACTTTCCTATGAACAGAAAACTGCCTTGGAAGATCCGCAAAATGACCGATGATCTTATCGCCATCCTCCACGACATAAATCAGGGCTTTCCTGTCCGGCCCTCCCATGAATTCCCATTGCCAGAATCTTGGATCCAATTTGTCTTTTTCCATCTCGCCGAAGACAGTCCTTCTGAGAGATAAAACCCCCTTCAGGTCTTTCTCATCCCCCTCCCGAACTTTCCAGCGATGCATCTCATCCTTCATCTTGCTTTGCTTTCCCTTTGGATACGCCTTTTTAGAAAAGTGACCTGTCTCCTTTTCTCTTTTTCCCGCTATAAGGGCGATAAGCCAGGTAGAAATTTATTCCCAACAGGCAGAAAGCTATTACCCCAACGATAAAGAGGATTTGGATCATGGTCTCGTGGAATAAAGCAATGGCCCCGACTTGAATGATGGTCAGAAGGGATAGGGGATAAAGGAAGATGTTTTGACGGGTGGCAAGATGATAATAGAGCAAAATGAAAGTCAGGGAAAAGAATGTCATATTGATCGAAAAAAACCTGATCAAAGGACCGCATTCCGGATAGACCTTTCCGGTAAGCAACTGGGCGATCCGGTCAGTGAAAAGATGAGAGATAAGAATTCCCATGACACAGAAGCTGCCTGCCACCATTAAACTCCGGATCAAGACCGGAAAGGTCCCCTTATTTTGGGCATCCAGCAAGGAAACTTTCGGAAACATGACCATGACCACCGGAAGGGGAAGAAAGAGGATTATTTTGCCCACCATTTGAGCAATGGAATAATAACCGGCCTCAATAGGAGTGAAGAGATGTTTGACTAAAATCAAATCAATCTGTGTTAATATCATAAAGCATAAAAGAGTCATTCCCACGGGGAAAAAAAATCGATAAGCTTCCGAAAGGGACGAAGAGTCGTCCAAGATCAGGGGTGGCTGAGGATGGGCCTCCTCCCCTTCCTTTCTCATCGAAAACCCTATTAGGATAAGGGAAAGAAAGATCGTGACAAAATATGCGATAGCAATTGACCCCATGGCGCCCAGCACTCCCCATCCTCCGACAACCAAAAGGATGCCCACGAACAGTTTAAGCCCTCCATTGAGAAGTAGGTTTACAGTCAATAGTCCAAATTTTTGCAGGCCCTGCAGTCCGCCCCATGGAATCGGTGCGATCATGGCAAAAAAAAGGATGACCCCCGTAAGGAGGATGACCCCCCGGGAAGAAATCTGGAGAAAGGAGGAAAGAAGGGAACTTCCCAGGGCTATCGCTAAAAAGAAAAAGAGGGCCACAGCCATCATCACCAAGAGGAAGTGCTTGAGGAAATCTCTTGTCTGCCGGTGTTGGGACTTGGCCTGAAAGACAGAAACAAACTTGGTAATGGTGGTTTGAACGGTATTGGCCGGCACCGTGATGAGCATAAAAAGGGCCATCAGGGCATTGAGCTGCCCGTAGTCAACAGGGGCAAGGTGCCTGACCATAAAAAAATGATAGAGCAAGTTAAACAGGTTGAAGAGACCGATCCCGATGAACATCAGCCCTGTGTTTTTGAAAAACTCGTCTTTCCACTTCAATAATATCAATCTATCACCTCGTAAATGATCAACTCCTGATCCGCCTTTCTGAATACCTCCTTCAAATCTTTTGATTGAATTAAATCTTCTGATTGAATGGCCTCGATAAACCCTCGATTTATCTCCCGAGTATTTTTATTGACGAGGATATAGCGAACTCCCTTTGTTTTGGCAAAACGGATAACCTCGTAATAAGATTCGACAGGGCCTCCGGTTCCGGAAATTTCCTGTTGTAACATGATAAATTCCCGATCCGCATAAAATGTCTCCTGAGGGCTATTGCTCATAATGATAGCATCGGGAGGGGTGTTCTGTTTTAACCATACCCCAACTTTTTTCTGAAATGCGCGATGCCCCCTCTCCGGTTTCAAACTCTGCGGCAATTGAACTAAAATCACCAAAGCGATAATCAAGAAAATGGCATTTTCTGGGCTGACGATCTTGATTTTCTCCACATATCTTTTCATTTCCAGAATCCCTGCGCCAGCCCAGAAGAGAGAAAGAGG
This sequence comes from Deltaproteobacteria bacterium, assembly GCA_016874935.1. GTDB lineage: Bacteria > Desulfobacterota > BSN033 > BSN033 > UBA1163 > RBG-16-49-23. The sequence goes on from VGSS01000001.1 coordinate 27,141, forward strand.
GATCACCGGAATTGAAAAACGGATGGTGGAGGGCAGAAAGGTCGATAAAGAAAGCAAATGGAAGAGCACCAGGGAGGTCAGGAATAACTCATAGGCGATACCTTCGCGCCTAATTCTTATTAGCCCGAAAAATAAAATAAGCCACAATGAAAAATGGTAGGCCCTCAGATAGTGGTAGGCCACAGGAGGGAAATAGTGAACAATATTTCTGGTCATCCAAATAATTTTTGAATTCTCCTTTTCAGGGCTGCTCTGTTCAACCCCTTTAAAGGGGGTAATCTCCTCTACGCCCTTTTTAAATAGTTGAGATTGCGCTTCAACAGCCTTCTTGCTAATTAGCCACTGACCTGTTTCCTGGCGGACATAGATAACGTATGGAAGCCCGAAGATAAATAGGCTCGAAACTAAAACTCCAATGGAAACAAGTGGTTTAAACCACCTCTTTTTAAGAATACCATCGACGGCTATCCAAGCCAGGTAAACTAAAATGTAGCCAATCGCTTCCGGTCTTGTGAGATAGGCCAGACCAAGGGAAAATCCTGATAAAACCATTCTCCATACTTTATCCCTTTTCAGTCCTGTCCAGAAAAAATAAACCGATAGGACCAACAATCCCCAATAAGTGGCCTCGGTGAGCATCATTCCCGAGTAAGTCACCAGGTAGGGATGAAATGTGTAAAAAAGTGCTGAAAAGATGGCTACTTTTCTACCAACGGCTTCTTTTACTAAATAAAAGAGGGGAATAATAATTATGGTTCCAAAAAAAAGAGAGAGCAATCTTCCGGACATTTCAACGTGTGTGGTGTCCATCGAAAACAGGGAAATCAAGAAAGGATAAAAAGGGGGGGCAGGTGAAGATAATCCTTTGGTAAAATGATCCTTTAAAAAATCCCTTGCCACAAAACCATAATGTGCCCCATCGTAGGGAATCCCCTGCGCCATCAGGACGGCATAGAACCTCAGGATAAAGGCCGTTCCAATGAGAAGGAAGAGGATCTGTCTCTCATTAAGGCTTTTAAAGAAACAAATAATTTTATTGACCATCCATTGCAGCCCTTTTCACCTTCATAAAATGTTTGGTGATGACATGAAGAATGATTTCTCCTGCTTTTCCATGCCCAAACAACTCCCTTTCACCTCTAAAGGATTTTCTACTTTCAATCAGTTTCAATCCATTTAAAATCTTTCTGGTCCCTGCCCCAATCAATATATTCCATCCGCTTTTGACCGTTTCAACCCACTCAGTTTCATCCCTTAATGTTAAACAAGGAACCTTGAACCAGTAGGCCTCTTTCTGCACGCCTCCGGAGTCGGTCAGGATGGCCCTGGCATTTTTTTCCAGGGCGATCATATTGAGGTATGAAACGGGTTTAATTAGTTTAACCCTATGGTCATCTGGGGAAAGATCGTAGGTTTTCATCATCTTCTTGGTTCTGGGATGAAGAGGAAGGATGATAGGAGCTTTTTTTCCGATCTCATTTAGGGCTTTCAGAATGGATTTTAGCCTCTTTGGATCATCAGTGTTTTCGGCGCGGTGGAGGGTGGCTAAATAATATTGCGGATTGCGGATTGTGGATTGTGGATTGAAAAGATCTAAATCCTTAAGAATCGTTGGCTTCTTTTCAGCTATTTTGGAGTAGTACAGAATCGAATCGAACATTACATCGCCTACGTTTTTGACAATCTTTCCTTTCCCATTCCTGACTCCCTCTTTCAATAGATTTTGAACAGCTTGAGTGGTGGGACAGAAGAGAAAGGTGGAGAGATGGTCGGTGAGAAGGCGGTTGATCTCCTCCGGCATCCTGCGGTTATAACTCCTTAATCCAGCTTCCACATGGGCTATCGGGATATCCAGTTTGGCAGCAGCTAATGCTCCGGCCAGGGTCGAGTTGGTATCGCCGTAAACAAGAACCGCTCCTGGTTTTTCCTTTTGAAGAACGGCCTCAATTCGTTCAAGCATGATTCCGGTCTGTTTCCCATGGGACCCCGATCCTACTCCCAGATGGTAATGCGGCTGAGGAAGATCAAGTTCTTCAAAAAAGACCTTATCCATCAGGTAGTCGTAGTGCTGACCGGTGTGGACTAAGATTTCTTGAATCTTTTTCTTCTTGTTGGATATTTGAATGGCCCGGCTGACGACAGCGGCTTTAATAAATTGTGGTCTTGCACCAATAACGGTTACAATCTTCAAAAAGGGGAAAAAGGGGGACAGGCTACTTTTTTTATTGCTTGCCATAAATTTTCCTTGGCCTTCCAATTGGCCTAATTGTAGATTCTAATCCTAAATCTTTGCTTAATTGTAACCTCCAAGACTCATTTCCATATGGAGCCTGTCGAATTACACTTTGTCGAATTCTCTCTAATTCTTTTGCTGTAACCGGCTCGTTTACATAATCTCCCCAATCTTTAGGTAATTCTAACGGAATGGTATCAATCAAAATACGACTTCTCATTCCCAATGATTCCTGGCTTGACGACCACAACCAGTCCTTCGCTGAGTTAACCAACCCCGCTCGCTTTGGATTTCCTTCCACGTAACGCATCACCATCAATAAATGATTGTCCTTTTGAATAAGAAAGCTCTTATAGCGCCCCTGCCAAACGTGACCTCTTGTTTCATAATGCCGATGATATCGGCGCACATGACTTGTCATTAGCCATTGCATCCATTTGCTTAAATCTTCAGCGTAATTGGGCATCAAAATTATATGAAAATGGTTTGGCATAAGACAATAAGCAAAAATCTTAACTTCATAACGGGTCTTTGCCTCTTTCACTAATTCTATAAATGCCTCATAATCTTTGTCTTTATGAAATACTATTTGGCCACCATTTCCTCGATTGATGACATGATATACTGACTCATCAACTAACCCCCTTGAAATTCTTGGCATTCAAAAAACTCCTTCAAAAAGTAGCCTGTCCCCCTTTTTTTTCTTAAATCAGTCTCACTCCAGTGGAATCTTTTTTGTATCGCTTGCCGCAGGCTTTGCATGTAGCTTTTCTGGATCGGAAGATAATTTCTTCAGCACACTGGCATACCCATCCCTTGACTTTACCCGGATTCCCATAGACCAGAGCATAATCCGGAACATCCTTGGTCACCACGGAAGCGGCTCCGATAAAGGCATACTCTCCAATCGTATTACCGCAGACAATCGTTGCATTGGCTCCAATCGTAGCCCCTCTTTTTACAAGTGTTCGCCGGAATTCCTTCTTCCTCGATATAAAACTCCGGGGGTTAAAGACATTGGTAAAGACCATGGAGGGACCGCAGAAGACATCATCTTCCAGAACCACGCTATCGTAAAGGGAGACATTGTTTTGAATCTTGATGTTATTCCCCAGGATAGCGCCGGACGCAATAAACGCATTCTGCCCGATGATGCAATTCTTCCCGATCTTCGCCCCGGACATGACATGAGAAAAATGCCAGACCTGGGTCCCTTCACCAATCTCAGCGGGATCATCTGCCACCGCTGTCGGATGAATGAAATATTTTATTTTCATTTTATTCATCTCGCCCCCACCCTTCCCCATCAGAGATTGCATTGCAGATCCATTCATCCCTCGAGAACCTCAGGACGAACGGTTTTTCCCAAAATGTATAGATTATAGGCTTATCGGAACACCATTCTTTTTCAAAGACTCCTGAGCGGCAACGAGGATCTTCACCACTTCAAGCCCATCCTCTCCCCCGGTTTTCGGTTTCTCCCTCGATTCGATACATCGGATAAAATGTTCTGCTTCGGCCCGCAGGGGTTCCACCATCTTGATATTCGGGATAGTAATATCCCCAAACCTCAGACTTAAATATTCCCCATAAGAATCATAAGATAGACTACCTACCCCTTTATCATAAATCTTCAATTTCTCAGATGCCTCCATATCATCGAAGACGACCATCTTTTTCGACCCTACGATCGTGATCTTCCTCGCCTTGTGGGGGTCCAACCAGCTCAAATGGACATTGGCCATTTTCCCATCGGAGAAGTAAAGGCTGAGGAAGACCACATCTTCGATATTCTTCTGGATGTAGCTTTCTCCATGAGCTGAGACCACAGCCGGTTTTTCATTGAGGAGCTTGAGAATAACGGAGAGGTCATGAGGAGCAAATGACCAGAGGGCATTTTCGTCCTGACGAATGATGCCAAGATTGACCCGCTGTGTATAGACGTAGTGGATTCTTCCCAGTTCTTCGGAAACAATCATCTCCTTCAATCGATCAACGACCGGATGGTATATCAGGAGGTGGCCGACCATGAGAATACGGCTTTTCTCTTCGGCGATCCTCACCAATTCGTCCGCATCCCTCACATTAAGAGCCAATGGCTTTTCGACCAGCACATCCTTGCCTGCTACCAAAGCCTCCCTGGCTAATGGGAAATGGGAAATAGCAGAAGAAGTGATGACCATTCCTTTCACCTCCGAATCTCGAAGAATAGGGCCAATCTCTTCCACCATTGTTGACTGGGGATAGGACTTTTGAAGAACAGACAACTTAGATGGGTCCGTATCACAGATATATTTTAGTCGGACTTTTGGAATTTCAGAAAATACCCGGATATGATTCTTTCCCCACGCCCCGGCTCCCGCCACCGCAATGCCAACCATAGAACCTCCCCTTAAAAACCATTGCAAAATGGACAATTAGCAATGATCAATTAGCAGTTAATTAGAGTCTGTTTATAAATGCACTTTTTATGTCATGCCAGACTTGATCCGGCATCCAGACGTCGTCCCGACGAAAGTCGGGAACCATCTTAAAAGAGCTGGATTCCGGCCTTCGCCGGAATGACGACCTTTTGAAAAATCTTTAGTTTATGGACAGACTCTAATTAAAAACATTTTGCAATGCTAATTTTGCAATGACTATTTTTCAACGATTATTTTAAACCCATTCCTTCAGGACATCCTTTGAGGTGCCACCAAAGTAGATAAGCATAAGTTGCCAATTTAATTCTCCATTTTTTTACTGCAAAACCTGTCAGGATGCAAGCAATAACCATAGAAAGAAATTCAAACCCCAATTTAATCAGCAGTCCGATCAGAAGAACAAACCATTGCCGGAACCCTCTATTCTTTTTAAAAAATTGGTAGCGGGAGTGGTAATACTCGACCTTTGCCCTCTTTTTATCCTTCTCGGCACTCTTCCCTTGAAAATGATAAACTTCAGCTTGAGGCACGTGATAGACCTTCCATCCTGCTTTCTTCATCCGATAACACCAATCCGTCTCTTCTAAAAAGAGGAAGTAATCCTCATCTAACAACCCCACCTGCTCCATGGCCGCCCGCCTGACCATCATACAGGCGCCAATGACCGAATCCACCTCAACAGGATCACGATAGTCCCTGCCCTTCCCCGGAAATGTTTTCGGGAAAAACCATCTTAAAAGGCTTTTATTGAGCAGTTCTGTAGCCATGGATGGGAAATTGGCAATCGAGTTCTGTTTCGATCCATCGGAGTTGAGAAGCTGAACGCCCGCTACGCTTGCTGTTGGATAGCTATCCATAAAAGCCATCAGGGTTTCAATGGACCCTTGCTTCAGCCGTGTATCCGGGTTCAGGAGGAGAAAATATCTTCCTCTCGATAGCTTCAGGGCCTGATTATTAGCCCTGGCATATCCGAGGTTCAACGAATTGTGGATAAGGATCGCTTCAGGAAATTCTGCCCTCACCGCTTCTTCGCTTCCATCAATCGATCCGTTATCAACGACCAAGATTTCCCATGAATGTTCTTCTCTTTTCTGGAAAAGGGATTCCATACAATTAAGAAGATCATCTTTAGTATTCCAATTGACAATAATAATGGATAGAGATATCACAGCTTTAACAACTCTACATTTTAGATTTTTTCTACAAATGCTTTGCTATAAATATCAGAATCTGACCTTCCAAGATAGTGTCGGAGACGAAATAAGGGTCCATTGGAAATATCTTTTTTGTCTTTTTCCTAACAAGCCATTTGATGAATGGATAGATACTCTTCCACTTTTTAACCTTCTTATTTGTTTCGACCCTACATATTTTAAATCCACATTTTTCAAGAATTAATTTCATTTCCGCATAGAAGATAGGATTGATATGCTGTTGATAATAAACTTCCGTTTTATTTCTCTCCTCCGGCAGAAGAGGATCATAATATTCGAAGAAATCAAGATAGCCATAAAATAAAAATTTTAACCTCGATTTTATTGTCATCACATTGGGTGTCGTAATAACCAGATAACCATCTCGCCTGACAAGTCTTGCAAATTCTTTTATCAAATGATGAGGGTTCTCTATATGTTCGATCCCCTCGACACAAACCACATAATCGAATGTGCCGTCTTTAAAGGGAAAAGATTTATTCAAATCGAATTGAATACATCTCCCGTTCCTGTATAGAATGTTTTCTCTTTGAATATCTCCTAGAAATAATTTAAACCCAAGTGCTTCAATATCTTCTGATAACGCCCCTTGCCCTGAAGGTGCATCGAGAATAGTCCCTCTCATGAATTCCTTCACGCATTCGGACACCTTCTCATGAACACCCTTCCCGGAATATCTCCTTAGGGATTCCATTCAAGGGACCCTTTCGCCGGACTTGAACTATCTGTTTTGCTCTTTCGAGCCATGACTATCTGCAAATCAAATGACCCTCTCTCTTCAAAACGACTCCTCCTTAACCACCCCATGGGGAGAGACATAGACGATTCCTCTTTCCCTGCTTTTCTGGAGGAGCCTTCGAAGAAAGGGTTTCCCCTTCTTCAACGGCGGCTTAAAATCACCATACTCGTTAAAAAATCTCATGCGATCGGTTCTTGTGATCGTTTTGGGAACAGAGGTGTTGAGTTGGAGAAGATTTTTCATTAATCGTTTCTCATCCACATTGACATCCAGCCGGGTATCTTCGAGGTCGAGAAGGTAAAACTCCCATCGGTCTCCGCTCTTCTGCACCAGGATATTGCAGGCCTTCATGTCCTGATGGTAGATCCCCTTCTGATGAAGAGAAGATAGCCAACGGGCAAACGCTTTGACAAATGCCCTTTTCTTCTCCCTCTTCTCTAAATCGCTTAAAATATACCGGTCCATCTCAAGCCCATCCCGAAGGGCCTCCATAAACAAAAAACTTTCCCTTCTCCCCGACCAGCCTCTTCTCTCCAAAAGGGCCAGGGGGGTAATCGAAGAAACCCCTCTAACTTTTAATCCATTTCCTCCGACCCACGCCCGAATTCCCTTCGAAGGGAGAAGATATCGACTCCACCGCCCTCCGCCATAAGAATAGATGAACTGTTTGACATAAATATCTTTGTCTCCGCGCTTTAAGTAAGAAACTCTGCTTTTTGTATCTTTTTTGATCAATTCGCATGGCTCTCGGCTGGAGATCCGGAGGTGTTCTTCTACCCCCTGGATTACCTCTTCGAGGTCAAATTCCCTTCGGCGGTAGACGATTCGATCATTCTTTTTAACGACGGAGAACTCTGTGCTCTCTTTCAGGCATCGTTTCGTTCTGCTCCGCCACTGCCTCTTCTGGAGGCGATCCATTGAAGAGTGGATTTTCATAAGATATTTTTTTTTCTTTTGCGAGGAGATTGAAACTCCTCCAAAATATCGGTCGAGAAACCTCAAATGCTCTTTCTCCCCCCAGATGGACCTTAAGGAGTGAAAGAGGTGGGACAGGTTCCATAATCTCTGATTTAGGGAGAGAGAACGGAGGAGTCTGGCGCGATGCAAATCGACAAGAAAGAAGGATTCTCCATTCCACAAGAAGTTGCCTGCGTGGAGGTCCTGGTGAAGCAATCCCGATGCATGCATTCTTATTATCGTTTTAACCAGTTCCGCCGAAACCTTTTCATCCTTCAGTAGATCGGCGATTTCTGTCAATGAAACTCCTGATTCAACGGCCTCCGACAGATAATAACTTTCTTTTACTAGACCACGATGAATCCGCTCTATCCACCCAAGGGGTTTGGGGATATTAAGTTTTCGCTTCTTCAGTTGATAGGCAACAAACCATTCTTTCCTCCCTTTTGAGGGAAAAACCAGATATTTCAATAATGCCATCCATCCTTTGGTTCGATCCCTTTTTAAAAAAATGCTCTTTCCGTTGGAGAGGGGATGGATAGCCGCCCATCGAAGCATTGATTTCTTGACCACCTTTCCTTCCATCTTTTGAACGGAAGAAAGTGGATCCTTAAAATAAGCGGCGGGGAGAAGATTCCATACTTCTTCTTCCAACCATCCTTTGATATCGCCTTGAACTATTTTTTTATAAGAGGATATGGTCGTCTCCTTCATATTTCATTTTCAAGATTAAAAATGATGGGCACTTGCTCCATTTAATATGGCAACCTTCTTTGCACCCGTCTCAATTTGATCCCTTACAACCTCAAATTTTCTCTGTCGCCCCCATAAGGGTTGATAAAAGGCGGGGGGCATTGGCCTCAATAGAATAATTTCTTTCCACAATCTCCCTTCCCTTAAGTCCCATTTCTTTTCTCAGTTCCCTTTCATGAATCAATTTCAAAAGACGATCCTCCCATTGAGCCTCATTTTGGGCCCAAAAACCATTCACCCCATCCTTTACAATCTCTCTGTTGACTCCAACCGGTGTGCAGACCGCTGGAATACCTACACTGTTGTACTGAAGAATTTTCAAACCGCATTTTCCTTTTGACCAGAGATCATCTGCGAGAGGCATTACACCAATATCAAAACTTTTAAGATCTTCCACCTCTTCTGCCAAGGACCATTTTTTCTTAATGATAGGCACGTTGGCAGAATCTATAAATTCGCTACACACTATTTTAAGTTGGATATTAATTTGTTTTTTAAAGATATTTTCAAAGATTGGAATGAGGTTCCTTAAAAATCCTAAACCACTCCTGCTCCCAAACCAACCAATGGTAATTGGCTTTGAGTGGTCAAAATCTTTTTTTAAAGTATATTGAGACAGATCGATAGAGGTAGGGATGATTACAACATTTGAATTATATGGAAGAGCCTCTGATTTCAAAAACTGATTTCCCGCGATCACCCCATCCACCCGTCTCATCATCAAGGCGAACTTTATCCTCCTCGAAAAGGAGTAAGGATTTTTCGATCTGGGGCTCCGGTACATAATAGCATCGTCAAAATCATAGATTATTTTTTTTGCCTTCTGCCGAATATACAAAAACTCTATCGGCGAAAAAAGTTTTCTTTGGATAAAAATGATGTCATACCCCCCTACCGTATTACAAAAACTCCATTTATCCAGGAACTTGTGTTTAAATAAATGAGTCGAAACATCCATGCCCATTCTTTTTAGATAAGGGATAAATTGAAGTACGCGGTAGCGACAGCTGGGAGCTTCCGGATCATGAATCAAAAAGGCAATCTTCGTCATCTCTCCTAAGTCCTTCATTAAAGCTTTCGAGCCGCCAATAAGATAGGTTTTGCAAAATCGATTGAAAAAAAACGAAAAAAGGGAGTACAGAGGTAAATTTTCATGACGTATGTATAGATGGATTGGTATCTTTATCTCCTTCCTTTTTAAAATAGATTATGTATCGAAGTATGCGATAATGAGAGCTGGGAGCCTCTGGACCATAAATCAAGAAAGGGACCTTCATTTGTCAAACCATTTCTCCCATAAATTTTAAAAGATGCTCTTTTGTTATCTTTAAGGTGTAATGTTTGGCTACCCCAAGACCATTTTTGATACAATTTTCTCTCAACCCTTTGTCCTCCATAAATGCCAGAATCCCCTCAACTATTTTATCAGGCCTATGGGTCGGGACAAAATAAGCAAAATCCATCTTCTCATCGAAATTTTTATAACTCGATATTTCAGTAAGTATGGAAGGCGCCCCGGAAGCAAGCGCCTCCATCGCTGGTAAACCAAACCCTTCAACTTCAAGGGAAGAAGAGATAAAGATATCGGTGTTTCGATAAAGGTTTGCCATCTCTTTTTCGGATAGTGCTTCATAGAATCTATCAACAATCTTCCCCTCTAACTCTTTTCTGGAGGGGGGAATAGGGGATACTCTCGTCAGGTCTACTTTGACCCCTTTATCTTTCAGCAATTTTATCGCATGGAGAGTATCCTGTATACCTTTGAAACCTACCTGCATCGAACCTACCGATAAAATTTTAATATTCCCGTTTTCTCCCCAAACTCTTTTTTCGTCATGATAGAAAATCCTATGATCTATCCCATTCTGTATTAAATGACATTTCTGCCTATATTTCTTTTCTATTAGTTCCACAAGATGTTTTGACACAGCAGCTTTAACTGTTGGGAGCGCATAAATAGATTCAACCCTCTTGATCTTCCTCTTCGATTTCAGGACATTTAAATATTGCCTAATGCTGGAGTGAATCCCTCCCTTTAAATACTTCTCTTGTATAAATTCTTTTTTAATTCTTGCCATATACTTTATGGGTTCGTAACCTTGGCAAAGGTGAACTACTTTTCTCCTCTTATGTTTAAAGAGATATTCCACGTCACGAATGGTGGTTCCAACGAATAGGTCACACTCTGGAACATCGTCCAGAGGGTCGCTCCTCGAAATCGTCAATGCCTCGGCCCATTCTCCATACACATCCAGTTTTCCTTCAATTTTTCTCGTTAGGAGCACTGCTTCATACCCCATCTCTCTTAAGAGGGTTAAATGTTGTAAAACAACCTTGATTCCACCTGAAGTGCCGATATGGCCCATAAAATACCCTATTTTCATTCGAAACGCCTTGCCTTTACTTCGACCGCCGCGACCATTGGCCCTGTTGGGCCACGGGCGTATTGAGAAACTCTTTTAGAACTCTATCCATCCCAATAAAATTTATTTTATTTGAATGCATCTCTGCTTTCATCCTTCCCGAATGTGAAGCCTCATGCCTCATGTCCTCTTTAAAAAAATATCTGATGGCCATTTTCAATTCTTCCAAATCTTTTATTGTTTTTATGATCAAACCATCTTTTCCATGATTCAGAATCCCACTCGCACCAGTGGAAGAGGTGGTAATCACCGGCAGTCCGCTGGCGAGGGCTTCGAGCACGGTGAGTGAAAATGCATCATAAAAAGCAGGGTGGATAAAAAGGTCTGCGGCGCCATAATATTTCTCGGGTTCCTTCGTTGAACCCGCAAAAATGATCTCCGAAGAAATTCCCGTCTTCTTTATCAAACGAAGGTAAGGGCCTTTTCGATCTCTACCTAAAATGAGAAGTTTGAAGGGAGGGTGATCTTCTTTCTTAATGTCCGCTAACGCCTTGAGGAGGTGCTCCAGCCCTTTCATCCTGAAATTGTTGGAGACAAAAAGCATCACAAAATCGTCCCCGATTCCGAATCGTTCTCTGATGTCTTCTCGATATTGGCGGTTCCGGGGATGAAAGCGTTCAATATCGACCCCATTGTAAAGGACCTCAATCTTATTCTCTGGAATGTCATACCAGCGAATGATGTCCTGTTTCACCATGTCGGAGATAGCTACGATCTTATGGAATCTCTTCTTTTTGTAAGGAGCATTTTCGATCCAGCCACTCACCCACTGTTTAGGGCTAAGCACTCTTCCCAGTAGTTTTATCGTCCATAGAATCGGGTTGTCATAAGCCTTGAGGCTTCGCCAGAACCATGCCCAATGGACCCCACCGTGGGGTTGAATCACGTCGGCCTCCAGGGTATTTCCAACCCCCAGTGTGACATCGTAATCTCCTCTTTTCATCTCTCTCGTTGCCTTAATGGCAAAAGAGAGAAGACGGAGACTCTTGGGGAATGGAAGCGTCTTTACTCGATGGAGATGGATTCCCTGGGCCTCTTCGTCCCAATGCTCCGCATAGACATGGACTTCGTGGCCTTCCTTAGCCATCCAGATGCAGAGGTCAACGATATACCTTTCGGCTCCCCCCTTTCTTCTGGAAAAACTTGGAATGGCCGTTGCGAACTTCATTATTTCTTCCACCTGCCAAGCTTGATCATGGCCTCATAAAATTTCTCAACCTCATCCGCTTGGCGGTCCAATCGAAACCCCTGGTGGGCCTTCTCGTAGGCGGCTTCACCCATCTTTCTTCTCAACGTCGGATCTCTTAGGAGTTGAAGGGCAGCCTCAGCTAGGCCTTCAGAAGTATCCTCCACCACAAAACCCGAAACCCCATCTTCGACCAGTTCAGGCAAGATCCCTCGATCGGCCACAATGGTAGGTTTTCCCATGGCCATGGCCTCCCTCAGGGCTCTCGCTGTTCCATCCGAACCCGCCATCAGGAAAACAAATATATCCATACAGGCCAATGTATCAAGATAGTCTCCCGTCTGATATCCTCCGAGAACCACCCACGGCTCGATACTTAACCTTTTCATCGGTTCTACGACGCTCTCATTCATCTGGCTCGAACGGCCCACCAGAAGCACCTTGATCCTCGGAAATTCTTTAACGATCCTTTTGACTGCCTCTAAAAAGACCTCTGTCCTCCGATATTTCTGGAACCGTGCCACCATTCCGATGACGATCTCATCCTTTCCAATCCCGAACATGGACCTCATGTCCTTGAATTCTCTCTCAGGACGGTATCGGTCCAGATCTAAAGCAGGGTTAACCTTGCCGACTCTATCAAGTGGAAGTCCGAAATGTTCCGCATTTTCCCTTCTCGCCCTTTCGGAGAAGGTGATCATTCCGTCGGTCAGTTTCGAAATGAGAAGACGATTCCCGGGGTGGGGGCTTATCGAATCCCGTTTATGATCCGTCCGTATTACAACGACAGAAGTATTTGACCTTCTGGCGGCAACTCCCCCCAGGATATGGTCGTGAGATTGGTGGACATTGAGCACATCCACCTTTTCCGCGCGAAGGTAATTGGTCAGGTTCAAAATATCAGAGAGATTATCCCTGATCGAGGAGGGGGAATAAAATTTCAGGGGGCGATTTAAGCGAAACCGGTCTGTTGCACAAACACTTCTTTCCAGAACCCTTTTTTCTAAACTATCCTCGACAGGAAGCGGAGACTTTCGGTAAGCGAGCGTTACATCATGGCCTCTTCTCTCCAATTCTTTACATAAACTTACAATCGGTTCTGAGGGCCCTGTCCATTTCCAGTCACTGAAGAGGTGGAGGATCTTCAATAAAACCTCCTCTTCCCTCTATTCGTCCGTCGGTCGGATAAATCATTAAAAAGGCGGATCGCCCCTGCCACTTCATCCATTTCTGATTCGGTAAGTTCGGGGAAGAGCGGGAGCGAAAGCACCTGTCCAGAAAATCGTTCCGTTATGCGGAAATTCCCTCTTTGACATCCTAAATCTCTGTATGCTTTCTGGAGATGGATCGGGATAGGATAGTGGATGAGGGTATCAATCCCCCTTTTTTTTAAAGAGGCATGAAGACCATTTCTTTTCTTTGATCGAATAACGAAGAGATGATAAACATGGCGGCTTCCTTCCTTCTCGGCCGGACAAACCACCCCTGTTCCTTCAAGCTCCTTCTTGTAGCGATGGGCTTTCGCCCTTCTCTGCTCATTCCATTGATCGAGATACCTCAATTTGACCCGCAGGAGTGCGGCCTGGATTTCATCCAGACGGCTATTCCCCCCCTGAAGGATATGCTCATATTTCTTCTTCTCTCCATAACAACGAAGAAGCCGGAGTTTCTTATAAAGTTTTTTATCATCCGTGATCACCATCCCGCCGTCTCCGAACCCGCCCAGGTTCTTCGTCGGATAGAAGCTAAAACAGCCCATTGCTCCGAACGAACCCGCCTTCTTGTTGTTAAACTCCGCGCCGTGGGCCTGGCAGGCATCCTCAATGATATGGAGATTGTATCGATCGGCAATTTCCATAATCGCTCCCATCTCTGCCGGATGGCCATAGAGATGGACAGGAAGAATCGCTTTGATCCTCTGCCTTTTGCCTGTTGCCCTTCGCCTCTTAAGAAGGGCCTCAAGGGCATCAGGATCCAGATTGTAAGTCTCCGGTTCAATATCGACAAAGATGGGTTTTGCTCCTGTGAAAGAAATGGCTAAAGCTGAGGCAATAAATGAATTGGCAACCGTCACAACCTCATCGCCTTCTCCGACACCCGCTGCCTTTAAGGCCAAATAGATCGCATCCGTTCCGGAATTCACCCCAACGCCATATCGAACCCCGCAATAACGGGCAAATTCCTCCTCAAATGTGGAAACCTCTTCGCCGAGAATGAACCGACCTTTTTCAAAGACCCGCCTCGTGGCAGAGAGGATCTCCTCTTCAATTTCTTTGTATTGCCTTGTCAAATCGATGAAGGGAACCATCTTCTAAACCCCATTCCCCGCTTGTCATGCTGAACTTGTTTCAGCATCTCATGAGACCCTGAACCGAGTTCAGGGTGACAACTTTTTAATCTTTTTGATGTCTTACCCCCAGTACTCCCTCTTATACTTCCTGTAAAACTCGACCGTCTTTCGAAGGCCTTCTTCAAGAGAGATCTTGGGCGTCCATCCCACGACTTTTCTGGCTTTGGAAATGTCCGCATAATAATCTCCTGGTTCAACCTCTTTCCGCTCTTTTGTAAATTCGGTGAAGGCCGCCTTCCCCGAGCCGGCGACTTCCACAATCTTCTTGGCCAGATCGATGAAGCTGATGGGAACGCCTGTCCCTACATTAAAGACCTCTCCAAAAGCTGTCGGACAAGCAGCTACTTGAAGAAAACAGCCAACAAGATCATCCACATAAAGAAAATCTCTTAAAATATGACCATCACCAAAAACGGGAATCAACTCATCATCGATCGCCTTCCGAATAAACCAGTTGAGCACACCATACTCATCGTGGGCCATCTGGTGCCGGGGTCCATAGGTGTTTGTAATCCTGAGACAGGTCCCGGAGATCTTGTGGACATCGTCGTAGACCAGAACCATCTTTTCCGCAGAGAGATTGGTCACTGCATAGATGCCTTTGGGATTGGTAGGATGGTCTTCAGCCACGGGAAGTTTTACACTGGCTCCGTATTCCCCTCTTGTCCCAGAAAAGATGACCTTCACCTCCCGGTTATGTTTTCGACAGGATTCGAGAAGGACGAGCGTTCCCCGGCAGTTGATGTCCAGATCCTGGATGGGGTTCCGGATGCTATCCACATGGTTCACCTGACCGGCCAGATGAAAGATGAAATCCTGATCTTTCACCAGATAGTCCATCGAATGTTCATCCCGGACATCGCTGAAGTTGATCTGAATGTGATCCATGATCTCCTTCACATTGAAAAGGTTCCCTCCCAAACGCGGCATCATATTATCGACAATCGTCACCCGTGCTCCCAACTCCACCAACCGCATGGAGAGATTCGATCCGATGAAACCCAACCCCCCTGTCACCAGTACCCTCTTTCCTTGAAAGGCTTCCTCATAAGGAGTCATCTTCTCTCTCCTTTTCCGAAATACTGATCTCCCGGAGCTTGGCATATTTGATAAAGACATAAAACATCGTCGAAACGATGATGATCAATCCGGGCAACCCATCCCGGAAACCTGACTTTAAAAGGTATTCCTTGATAAAACGAAAAGGAGGGTGAAAGAGGAGTTTGAAAAAGCTGAATTTCTCTCCCCTCTGAGCCATATCTTCAGCTGCAATCCGGGAGTATTTATCGATCGTCTGAATCTGATCGGAGATATCCCGATAAGTATAATGGAGATACTTGTTCTTTAATACGGAAACTTTCCCACCAACCAAAATCTTGGCATGAAGCCCACCTTCCCACCTCCCTTTATCCCTTCGATAGAGGCGGATTTCACCGTCCGGATACCATCCCCCATACCGAATCCACTTTCCAAGATAGTAGGTCCGGCGATAGACAAAAAAACCATCCACGCCCTCAGCGCTGTCCTTTAACATCCTTCCAATCTCTTCAACCAACTCCAGAGGGACCTCTTCATCGGCGTCAACGAACATGACCCATTCTCTCGTCGTCAGGTCGGCCGCATACTGATACTGATCGCGATGGCCCTGAAACTCTTTCCGATAGAGTTTGTCCGTATAGCGCTGGCAGACTTCATAAGTTCCGTCCGTGCTCCCGGAATCAACGACCACCAACTCCTCTGCCCAATCAAGACTCTTAAGACACTGCTCAATGGTGCGACGATTGTTAAAGGTCAGAACGTAGACAGAAATGGGAAGTTTACCCCCCGTCCTTCGTCCCTCGTCCCTCGCTCTTCGCCCCCCATTGATCGTCCTTAGTTCATCGTTCATCGTTCCTATTGACGCCCCTCCAATTTCTTACTGACGACCTCTTCCACCTCATCCACGGAAATCAGTTCCATGCACCGGTGGTCAGTAGGGCAGACTCTTTTTAAGCACGGGCTACATGGAACGTCTCTTTTCACGACCACATGGCCATCTCCCCAGGGTCCTGTGGCAACTGGATCCGTTGAGCCGAAGATGGCCACAACCGGAGTCCCCACTGCCGAAGCCATATGCATCGTTCCGGTATCATTTGTCACCAAAAGGCAGCACCGTTCCAGAAGAGCGGCCAGTTGAAGGAGACGGGTCTTTCCCGTAAAATCGACTCCTCCGCCCCCTAAATTCTTCAAGATTCGTTCAGCCATGCCCCGCTCTTCCTCTCTCCCGAAAATAAGTGCAGTCGCTTTCCATTTATTGGAAAGCCTTTCCCCCAGTTCGGCAAATCGATCGGGGGGCCAGCATTTGGCCAACCCGTATGCGGCTCCCGGATTAATGCCAATGATAGGCCTCCCATCCAGAAGACCCAATTCATCAAGTTTCTTTTTAGCCCACTCTCGCTCCTCCTCGCCAAGAAAGAGTCGGGGGGAAGGAATGCTTCCCAAATGCCCCAAAGGCTCCATCAGCCTTCGATAATAATGGACACGATGAAGACGAAGAACCTCTCCCTTCCGCTCAATTTCATGCGTGAGAAAGGGGGACCGCCCCTCATCCTGATAACCAATCCGAATCGGAATCCCGGCCAGATAGATCTGAAATGCTGAACGGAAAGACCTGGGGAAAATAATGGCCAGATCGAACTTCCTCTTCTTCATAGAGCGGCTGACCTGCACATCTTCCCAGATGGATCCAATCCCACTCTTCTTTTTAAAAGGAATTATTTCATCCACACAGGGAAATGTCTTCCATAGATCAACGAGATGATTTGGAACAAGGACGGTCAGGCGAGAGTGAGGAAACAATTCTTTTACCCCCTGGACCGAGGGAAAGGTGAGGATTGTGTCCCCCACCCAGTTCACCCCTCGCACTAAGATCCGGTTTATTTTGCTAAATTCTGGATCCAGAGTTTTATCTCTTATAAACATAAAAAACTATTAAATTCACCCATCGAAGTCAATACCACCAACTAAAAAAGGGGAAAAAGGGGACAGGCTACTTTTTGATTTTTTCTTTTGCAATTTTTCTTCACATTTAAAAAGTAGCCTGTCCCCTTTTTTCTGCTAAAACCTCTCTTGTTGCCTTAAAAACGTCGTCAACTGCGATTTCCTTCAGGCACTTGAGCTCTTTGCAGGAGCGGTCACGGCACGGATTACATCCTACATTTTTAATGACTTTTTTATGAGGTCCAAATGGCCCATTGATTACTGGATCGGTCGGACCATAAATGACCACTACGGGAATTCCCATCAAGGAGGCGACATGCATTGGACCCGTATCTCCCCCAATATAGAGATCGCAGCGCCTGTATACCTCCCCCAATTGTGTGAGGGAGATGGTGTGGGGGCCGAGCACGGAAGATTCTTTCATCCTCCTCTGAATCATCTTTACCCATTCCAGTTCACCCGGACCCCAGGTGAAGAGCACCGTTGCCTTCAGTTCATGAACAAGCTGGTCTGCCAGTTGAGCGTATTTATCGGGCAGCCACCTTTTATAGAGTGTCTTCGGGCTGGTTCCGGGATGGATCGCAATGGAAGGGCTCTTAAGCGGAGGGAAGAGTTGATTAAAAAAAGAATTCACATACCCCCGGTCCTCAGCCGGGATAAAGAGTGGATAATCCTCAGGCTGAACCTCTAAACCCATTCCCTTCAGGAGATAAAAATTTCTCTCAAATCGACTGATCCTCTCTTTCGGAAGCTTCACTTTCTTATTCGAAAACAGGAAATTTCCTTCCTTGCTCGACCTTCGATCATATCCGATCCGTTGAGGAGAACCGGAGAGAAAAGAGAGGAGGCCGCTCTTCAGAATACCGTGAAAATCGAGGACCAGATCAAATTTCTTCCTCCGGAGGGATTGAATAAATGTTCGAACCTCTCCGATCGTCCTCCACCCTTTAAGAGCCCTGATTCCTTCGGACCACCTTTGTCTTGGAAAGAGGATAACCTCTTCAACTTCCGGCTGGCTTTCTACAAGGGCTTTCGAGGTTTCTTCAACAATCCAGGTGATGGAGGCGGATGGGAAGTTTTTCTTTATAGCCTTTACCGCAGGAAGCGTTCGGATCACATCCCCCACGGCGCTTAGCCTCAAAACTAAAATTTTCTGATTATCCATTACGAAAACATTATCCCATTCCCGTTTAATTTTCAATAGGAAAAACAATGAGATGCCCTATCCCCTCGCCCCCTTTTTGCTGAAGCCCTGCTAATAGGCAGGTAGGTTGGAGGGGATTTAAAGAAGTTATTTTTTATGTAACACAGAAATAGATGTTGTTTAGAATTGAGTCATAACTTTCCGGCGAGACAATTCAAATACTTCTCGGGAAGGCTTTTCGTTTTCCCATTAGAATCGACACATATATGCTGGGACTCTCCCTCAGCGATCACTTCCTCCCTGTCTTCACGGAGGACCTGGTACCCGAAAGTGATCATCCGTTTATTCAAGCGCTTTAGCCGGGTCCGGATGACAATGGTTTCGTCATATTTAGCGGAATTTCGGTATCTGCAATGGACATCGGAGACAACCAGTCGATACCCCAATGCCTCCAGGTCCGCATACCGGAATCCTTTTTTCCGACAAAACTCTGACCTTCCAACCTCAAACCAGACCAGGTAATTGGCATAATAGGCCACTCCCATCTGGTCCGTCTCGGCATATCTTACCCGAATCTCAACATCCACAACATCCTTCATCACAATATCTCTTTCGAATAGTCCTAATGACATTATATTTGAATGATTTATAAACTGATTACTGATCACTGATTACTGTCTCTTCTTTATAGTTTCCCTATCTCCCCATTACCCCATCTCCCCATACTTCCTATAGAGCTCTCAAATACTCAGGTCTCAGCAAGGCCGGATCCTTCTTCTTGAGGACTTCCCGGATCCGTCTTAAGGCCTCTTCTTTTTCCTCCGGGAGCTGGATGCGGAGGGGAAGGTAGTTTGAAGCGTGATTGGATGCAAAAAAGCAACGGGTCATATGACTATTCTCTATCATTGTCTCAAGTTCCTGGATTAACCCAAAGGGCGTGGGCAGGATCAATTCCCCCGTCTCGATCTCGTGAGCAATCGGAGTCCCGGGAACAATCATCAGTGAAAGCGCTCCTACATAGTCGGGGTCCATCTCGGAAAGGACCTTTGCCGTATCTTTCGCATGAACCTGACTATGCTCCACTCCTCCGATGCCCAGAATGACTGTGACGGAGAGGAGGATTCCGGATTCCTTTACTCTTTTCCCGGCACGAATCAGTTGTTCAATGGTGGCATTCTTCTTAATTCGTTTCAATACTTCTGGGTTCCCGGATTCCAACCCCAGATAGATGATTCCTAAACCTAATTCTTTAAGGGCTTCCAGTTCCTCTACACCCTTTCTAAGAATATCTTTTGCATTGGCGTAGATCCCAACTCTTTCGAGCCCTCTCCATTTTTCTTTTAGATAGGATAATACCCGGATGAGTTCTTTCTGGGGAATGATCAGGGCATCTCCATCGGCCAGAAAGACCCTTTTGACCCGAGGAGAATAGGAACTGATTTCATCAATATCCTCCTTGATCTCCTCAAATCTTTTGATTCGGAAGGTCTTCTCCCGATAGGCTCCACAAAAGGTGCATCGGTTATAAGAACAGCCCACGGTCACCTGGAGGATCAGGCTCTCCGCCTCACTGGGTGGCCGGAAGATCATCCCTTCATATTTCATTTCGAATACCTCTCGTATTCACGAATGACTCGAATGTAAACGAATGTCACGAGCTGAACAATCTCCATTTATGGTAATATTAGTGTAATTCGTTATCATTTGTCTTATTCCTTTTTATCCTCCGGGAGATCGAACTGATAAATGATCTCTCCCTCTTTGACCATTCCAAGCTCCTTCCGGGCAATCTCCTCGATGTAGCGTTTTTCATATTGAAGCCGTCTCACCTCTTCCTTCAGCCTTTGGTTCTCCTCCTCCATTTTTATATTCATCTCTTTAATCCTCGCCAATTCCTTCTGCAACCGGAGGAGGTGAAGGATTCCCTTATCTCCAAAGAAGGTAAAGAACCCGAAAATAAGGAGGAGGCAGAGGAGCAAAAGAAAGAGATGCTTCTTGCGCACGTTGATGGCCATGGGTCCTACTGAAGTTTGAATTTGATGGGGATCGTCCCCCACTGTTCCGATTGGGCCTGATCCCTTGGGAGAGGAGCAAATCGCCACTGTTTCAGGTACTGTCCCGCAATCCGTTCCAGCTCCGTCTCCCCTTTAAGGGCAGGGATGACCCGGTCCACCATCCCATTCGGTAAAACCCAGATCGTCATCTCAATTTCCGCTTCCACCTTCACCTTGACTTGGGGAGGCGACGGCCTTTCTAAAATTTTTCGTGACACCAGGGGGCCCTTGATCCCCAGTTGAAGGTTCTCATCCAGAACTTTCTCTGGCAAGGGCTTCTCTTTGGCAACAAGGAGCATTCTCTCGGCAATCTTCTCGGCGGCTCTGTCTCTCATCTTCTCTATTTTAGAAGCCTCTTTGATCGATGGGACAGGAGGTTCCGGAAGCAACTGGTCCTCTTTCTTTCCTAAATATTCTTTTAATTCTCTTTCCAGTTCCTTAAACTCCGGAGTATTCCTGATAGCCTTCATCCTCTCTTCATCTGTGGCGGCTTCTATCTTTTTCGGTCTGGGATATTCAGGGGCAAGAGACCTCCAGTCCTGTTGCGCGCTCGCTTCCTCCATCTTCTTCAGGATCACTTCCTCCCGGATTCTCTTCTCTTCCAGGGGAACCTCATCCCTTCTTTTCAATCCCAGAGTCCTTCCGGCCTCTTTGGTCAGGGATCGCCATCCCTGTTCGAGAGTAAATTGCACCGAAGGGATAAAAAGGAACGCCCATACAAAAATCCCCACTGCAATGATCAGGAGGCCGATCAGCAAGAGGAGTCTTTTTTTTCGGACTCGCTTCATCTCTTTTTTCATTGACGGGTTGTTCCCTCCCGAATCTGATCGAGCATCCTCCTGGCCAGCCGGCGTTTTTCTTCC
This sequence comes from Deltaproteobacteria bacterium, assembly GCA_016874935.1. Lineage (GTDB taxonomy): Bacteria > Desulfobacterota > BSN033 > BSN033 > UBA1163 > RBG-16-49-23. Next base: position 48,459 of record VGSS01000001.1, read on the forward strand.
CGGCTCGCCATCCCAAGGAGTTTCTGATAGACCTGCCTCGCCTCCGCCCATCTCTTCTCCTCCATATAGAGCGCTCCCAATTTCAGCAGAGCTTCCTCCACCAGCTCCGAAAGATGAGGGTAGAGGTAGAGGATCTTTGAAAATTGGAGGATGGCTGCTTCCCTGTTTCCCGCCTCTGCATAAGCCTCTCCCAACTTGAACTGGGCCTGGCTGGAAATTCTTTCTTCGGGACTTCGCAAGGCGGTCGAGAAAGAGGTAATGGCATCCTGAAATCTCTTAAGGGTGAGATGGATAAATCCCGCTCTCAAATAGGCTTCAAACCGGGCCTCATCGTGAGGAAATTTTTCGATAAACTCCTTCAAAATCTTTTCCGCTTCGTCAACCTTTCCCAGATTCCGATAGGCCTCCTCCATCCCCAGGGCGCTTCTCTTCGCTGGCGGCATTTGAGGGTGGTTCTTCATCACCCATTCGAATCGTTCCAGTGCCTTGGGGTAGGCCTTGAGAAGAAGATGGAGCTCCCCCGCTTCGAGATGGGCCTCGATCAGGAGATGGCTTTTCGGATGGTTTTTAATGAATCTCTCCATCTCGTCCGAAGCCTCCATCCATCGTTTCTCTGACTTCAAAAGGAGGGCGAGGCGAAATTGCGCCTCCCCTGCCCATTCGCTCTGAGGGTAGAGTCGAACCGCTTCCTGATAAGTTCTTAAAGCCCTCTCCGTCATCCGGGATTGTTGGTAATATTCTCCCAATTGCATCAGCGCCTGACCCGTTAGGGGATGTTGGGGATAGCGCTTCAGAAAAGCTTCCGCCCGGGAGATGAAGGGTTCATACCTCTTCTCCTGAAAAAGGGAGAGGAGGATTCCATAATCAGCTTCCGGCGCCTCCTTTGATTTGCCATGCTCCCTGATCAGCTGTTGATAGGCCTGAATGGCATTCCCGTACTGTTTGAGATTATAGAAACCATCGCCTATTTTTAACAGCGAGGAGACGACGAAAGGGCTTTCGGGGTATTGCCGGATGAGCCGCTGGAACTCTTCGATGGCCTTTTGAAAATCCTTTTTCCGGAAGTGGGACCAACCCGTCCAGTATTGAGCTTCGTCACGATAGGAACTCGAGGGGAAAGCCTCCCTCAACCCTTGAAAATGATTCAATGCCTCATCGAACCGCTCCTCCCTGTAAGCGATCCATCCCAGAAGATAATAACCCTTCTCCTTCCCCTCTTCTTCAGGCGAGTGAATCAGGCTCATCAAATGGGTTTTTGCCTGATCATAATTGTTCTGGTTTAAATAACACTGGCCGATCAAAAGGGAGATGGGAGGGGTGGATCGATGATGGGGAAATTCGGCCGCAATTTTGAGAAAGTAATGATTGGCCTCCTTCCACTCCTTTCTCTGAAAATGGTGCCACCCCAGATTGGTCAATCCCATGGGGTAGAGGGCAGGATCTCCTTTTAATTGATCCACATATCTGACGCCATTTCGGTAATCCTCTTTCAGCAGGTGGCTCTCCGCCAGCCAGTACAAGACCTCGTTCTTCTCCGGGTGGTCGGGAAATTCCCTGAGAAGCCTTTCCCAGTATCCGATGGCTTCACCGTAATTTTTCAATAAGAAATGACCATATCCCAGCCTCGAATAGACCCGTTCTTCAAAATGCGCTCTCCTCTTCGACCACAACACCTGCCGATAGGCGCCGATGGCGCCGGCATAATCCTTCTGATTGAAAAGGGATTCCCCTAACATAAAGTAGGCCCATTCCTGAAGGTCATTCTCAGGAAACGTCCTCAGGAACTGTTGGAAGGTGACAACGGCGTGGAGATATTCTTTTTTCTTAAAGTGGTATCGCCCGATATCGAAGAGGCTCTGCTCGGTCCAGGGCGAGGGAAGAAACTGGGAGAGGAATCTCTGATAGAATTGAATCGCCTTTTCTATCTCATCACTCCCCAGGTAACTCCTCAAAATTCCCCAGAAGATGGGATCAGACAGTTTTGTGCGGGGGAAGTTCAAAAGGATCTCTTCGAACGTCTTCCTTCCCCCGGTATAATCTCCAAGAGAGACCTGGCTCCAGGCCAGGGCATATCGGCCGCTCTCCTCTAACGGATGTCTGGGGTAGCGCCTTAAAAAGTTTCTGAAAAGTGTAACGGCCTCTTCATACTTCTGGAGCCTGAAGGTGTTGACGCCCATCAGATACTCTGCCTCCGGTCGCCATATCCCTTCAGGATGTTTCTTGAGATGAGTGTCAATCTCCTTGATCGACTCTGAATATCGCCCCAGGTGGTAAAGGCAGTATCCCGACCAGAAGAGAGAGGACTGGGCAATGGAGAGAACGGGATTCTTTTCGTAAGCCAGACGGAAGAATCGACTTCCCTCCTCATAGACTCCCTTCATCAGTTGAATCCATCCGCAGGAATAGAGGGCATAAGGGGTGAATTCACTGTCGGGATATTCTTCGACCACTTTCTTAAATAAGGAGAAAGCTTCTTCTGCCTTTTCCTGATGAAACTTTGCCTCTCCCATCCAGTAGATCGCAGAGCCTTTCAATAAGCTCTCCGGGTGTTCATCGACCAACCGCCGAAAAAGTTGTAAGGCATCCTCATAATTCCCCTGGAGATAGTGATGTCTTCCCCTTTCGTAAAAGGCCCTATCTCCGCTGGTCATCCCTCTCGTGAGCCTGCTCGTGTAAGCACAGCCGGGTTGGGTGGTGGATGGGCTCATCTTCTTCATCGGCCCGATCTGGTCTTCTCTCAGATCGAACGAGCCTGCGGAGGGCTCCTCTTTAATCCCCTGGGCCGAAATGATGGGAAGAGAAACTTCTCTCTCTTCCGTCCATTTCGTCTCCTCTTTGCCTAAAAAAATAATTTCAGGCGCTCGAATCCGACCCCGGCTCTGATCCTGACCTTTGAGGATAGAGAAAGAGAAGGTTAGGGAGAGGAGAAGAAGGAGGCTGAGAATCTTCGCTAACTTATTGAACATGGCATCACTCTATTTTTTAACCTATCAGAAAGATTGAAGGATTGTCAACCCTTCGGTTCCTGTCGGCCAAAGATCGGAAGGCTTACTCAGGGTTGACCCTGAGCGCAATTTCATCTCTCTCACCTTCGTCTTTCCTATGTTGAGCAGGATTTCGATTTTGTCGAAGGGGCAAGAATTGACAAGCATTTTATGAATATGATAACCTTTTTTTAATGAAGACAAAAGCCTATTTTATATTCGTATGGATCATACTTTTCGCTTTTTCTGCCGGATGTGGGGGGGACAGGAGGAGTTCAACATCGGACTCCAGGAGGGATTTCAAAACCATGCGTGAAAAGATGGTTGAAACACAGATTAAAAGCCGTGGGGTGAAGGATGAAAGAGTGCTCTCTGCCATGCTCAAGGTAGAACGTCATTGTTTCGTCCCGAAAGAATATGAATCCCAAGCCTATGCGGATCAACCCCTGCCCATCGGAGAGGGGCAGACTATCTCCCAGCCCTACATCGTTGCCTTGATGACGGAGTTGTTGGGTCTTAAGGGAGAAGAAAAGGTTCTGGAGGTCGGAACAGGATCAGGGTACCAGGCTGCCATTTTAGCGGAATTGGCCAAGGAGGTTTATACGATCGAGATTGTTGAGACCCTTGCTTCCTCTGCAAAGAATCTGCTCTTCGAACAGGGGTATCGGAACATCCAGGTGAAGGCAGGGGATGGCTATTTGGGGTGGCCTGAGGCTGCTCCTTTTGATGCGATCATCGTCACCTGTGCGCCTGACCACATCCCGAAACCTCTCCTGGATCAATTAAAGGAAGGCGGACGAATGGTCGTCCCTGTGGGAGCTCATTCTCAGGAATTAAAAAGGATCGTCAAAAGATCCGGAAAGATAGAGACGACGGATATCACCCCCGTCCTCTTCGTCCCCATGACCGGCGAAGGCGTGAAGCAGAAGAAGTGAACTACCACCAGCTACAAGATGGTGGATTCTCTACCGGCTGAAGTCGGCTAAAGAAAAACAGACCAGCACAGAAATTCTCGCGAGGGAAAACCTGAAAAACCTGCACACAGTGTGCATACTAAGGTCTTCGCCTAAAGGTGAGGGTTTTCCTCCCCGAGTGAGACAATAACTTTTATTTATAAATAAGGGATTGTATTTAGTTCTTCCTGAAACATGCAAGATTGCACTCTGTCCCGAATTTGAAGACTTCAAACAGATACCTTCAGTCTCATCAAAGTGAAGATATTGGCAAGATATGCTCAGGTTTTTTAGTTTGATGCTACACCGGGGTTAAATCATTGCTTACCCAACCATTACTGAAGAGTAAGTTTATCACCTTGGGGCAAGGCAATCCTGAATCACCAATCCCTTAAGTTTCCCAAAGAGAATCCACTTTTCCTTTTGAAATCAATCTTTAAACCCTATCTTGTTTGCCTCAATTTTACACAAATCTGAGTGACTTTTTTACCAAAAACCACAATTATTGTACGTTTTTCTAAAAAAGAAGGCTGGATGAATCAGACAGGGCAGGGACGATCTCAAGCTACAGCCACCGCAGACGATTCAGGATCTAAGAAATATAGGAGATGACTGGATATCATCTTTACCCCATTAGAAAGTTTTCAACTTTCTAATGGGGTTTGCGGAAACCCAGGGGAAAATGTCGGGGGGCTATGCACAACATAAACATATTGCTCCCTCCATATCTCTGCTTAGAAGCGGGAATTGAAGAGGTATGAGGTATGTTAGGGGTAAAACCTGCTGTTTTTGGTCAGATTTGGACCAGGACCATTGATGTTAATATAAAATTACTCTTTAATTTGTAATTTAAATATTAAGTAGTTACGCATATGCGCTATGCTCTCTGCGCCATGCTTTTATTGTGGCACAGGAAATGCTAAAAAGATTGCCATAATTTTCTTTTTTTGATATATTGGGTCAAATTCCAGTGGGGGGGGAGATCTCATGGATATTCTCAACAGAAGTCTATTCTTAAAAAGGAATGGTTTTTTGTTTTTGCGCTATGCACTTTGCGCTATGCGGGAGGTTGGTAGTCATGCCAGCGATTGCACCGATCGAAGATTTAAAAGCTGCTCAAAAAGAACTCTTAGAAACGTCGGATATTAATGATTTGAAAAAAGTTTTTAAGAAATATCGGCGTATTGGATGGAAAAATATCTGCAAGCTTTGGCTCGAAGAAGCTACACCAGAAAAATTGAAAGGCGAGGTAGGTGGATGAACGATAAAACATCCCAAGACGGATCTCTAATTCCGGCTGAACGTATCGAACGATCAATACTACTGATTCGTCGGCAGAAGGTGATGCTTGATCGTGACCTGGCACAATTATACGGTGTCGAAACACGTGCCTTAAACCAAGCAGTCCGCAGGAATATAGAGCGGTTTCCCGAGGATTTTATGTTTCGTTTAACCCGCGAAGAGATATTTAGGATATCACAATTTGTGACATCCTCGGCCCACCTTGGGATCGAGACACTGAAATTTTCAAAGAATGTAAGGCTATTTACAGAGCATGGAGTTGCAATGCTATCCAGTGTTTTGAATAGTCCCAGAGCTGTTCAAGTCAATATTCAGATCATGCGGACATTTGCAAAACTACGAGAGATTATATCTCTGAATAAAGATTTAGCCAGGAGATTGGATGAACTCGAAAAGAAATATGATGCCCAGTTTAAAATTGTTTTCGATGCCATCCGTCAGCTAATGGCATCCCCGGAGCCTGGATCAGCACCACCCAAGAGGCGAATTGGATTCCTTGTTGAGGAACCTAAAGTTCCTTATATCACGAGAACGAAAAAGAAATCACATGACTGGCTTAGGGGTCAGGTCTCAACATTCAACATTCATCATGATGCCAACATTTGCACAATTCCATTTTGTCAAATGTTGAGATCTGACCCTTTTTCTTTTCTTTTTCTTTTACAGGCGTGCCATATTGGGACGTAGTCGATTTGATAGAGTTCCCGGGCGAACCAGAGCCACTATGGATCAGAAGCGGCGAAGGCCCCTTAGATTGGATTCCGAAGCCATTAGTCAATTTTACCAATAAATTCCTTGGTGGCTCTCATATAGGCTTTAACAGCTTCTACGTCATAAATAAGCCCTCTATAATATCCAGCAATATGCAAAGCGTCATAGAGCTTCTCAAACTCCCTTAAAACCTTGCCATCGCGGACTACTAAATACTTCTGCAATGCCTTTCTATATGCATCTACTGACTTAGGAAGCTCTTTCTTCATTAACCCTTTTTTGATCAAATATTCATTAATAGCTTCTAAAATCGCAAGGTAAGCCGTTGCAAACGCTTCCCGCACAGGCTTAATATCTGTGTAGGTATTATCTTCTACGGGAACAGATTTTAATATCTCTTTTGCATTATTTAAATATCGCAAGGCTTCTCTCATTTGTAATTCCCCTCTCTATATCTATGGGAGATTTGCTTGTTCCTCCCATTCCCAATTTAAATCTAATCAAAAAAGGCATGGCTGTCAAATTTAAAACCGTTTTGGACATGAACCTCAACTACTTTCCTTTTTCCATTTTCTTTTTTCTCCAGGCTTCGAGCCTCTCCTTGATCTCCTTCTCGAAACCTTGGTCGGTTGGGTGGTAGTAAATCTTTCCTTTCAGATTCTCAGGAAGGTATTCCTCTTCGATGAAATGATCCGGATAATCATGGGGATATTTATAGTCCTTTCCATAACCCAGGGCCTCCATCAGAGAGGTGGGAGCATTCCGGATATGGAGCGGAACAGGCATGTTCTCAAGCTCCCGGACATCCTTCTGCACTCCCTGAAATGCCGCATAAAGGGAATTTGATTTAGGAGCGGTTGCTAGATAGACAGCCGCCTGGGCAAGGGCCAGATTCCCCTCAGGTTGGCCGATGAAGTGAAAGGCTTGCATTGCAGAAACCGCCACTTGTAAAGCCTGGGGGTCTGCATTTCCTACATCTTCTGAAGCGAACCGGATCATCCGCCTCGCAATATAGAGGGGATCCTCTCCAGCCTCTAACATCCTTCCCAGCCAGTAGAGGGCCGCATCCGGATCACTCCCTCTCAGGCTCTTGTGGAAAGCGGAGATCAGATTATAATGCTCCTCCCCAGACTTGTCATAAAGAAAGGTCTTTCTCTGGAGGACTTCCTCAAGATTTCTCGTGGTGATTTTACGGATCCCGTTTGGATCGGGCGGAGTGGTGATCACAATCATTTCCAGGGTGTTCAGACCGACTCGTGCATCGCCGTTGACCATTCGTGAGATCCTTTTAATTACCTCATCCTCAACCTCGGTTAGATACTGACCTAATCCCCTCTCCTGATCGCTCAATGCCCGGTTTAAAATGACCTCGATCTCTTCTTCGGTCAAAGCGCGGAGGGTAAAAACCTTAGCCCTGGAAAGCAGCGGTGAAATCACTTCAAAGGATGGGTTTTCCGTAGTTGCACCGATGAGGATGATTGTTCCTTTCTCGACATGGGGCAGGAAAGCGTCCTGTTGGGCCTTGTTGAACCGGTGGATTTCATCGACAAAGAGGATCGTCCTTCTCTTCCGGTACTTCCACTCCTCCCCCGCTTCGTGGACGACTTCCCTAATCTCTTTCACACCGGAGAGCACGGCGCTGAAGGCGGTGAAATGACCGCTTGTGACGGACGCTATGAGCATTGCCAGGGTCGTCTTCCCTGACCCAGGCGGACCCCAGAGAATCATGGAAGGAATGTGATCCGATTCAATGGCCTGACGAAGGACTTTGCCGGGCCCCAGAAGATGATCCTGGCCCACGAACTCTTCCAGCTTTTTCGGCCTCAACCGATCAGCCAGGGGAGCCTCTCTCTTGGAAAATTCCTTTCCTTTTCTCTCAAAAAGATCGGTCTGTTTTTTCATAGGATTTCGCTATGCGCTCTGCGCTATGCGTTATTTGTCTCGCGTATCGCTTGAAGCATCTGCTCGTGGATCAGCCCATTGGATGCGACCAGAAGTCCTCCAGAATAGATATCGAAAGGCCCCCCCTTTGGATCGGTCACCTTCCCCCCGGCCTCAATGACGATGAGGTTCGCTGCGGCCACATCCCAGGGTTGTAGCCTTAACTCCCAGAAGCCATCAAATCGCCCTGCTCCCACATAGCAGAGGTCGATGGCCGTAGAACCAGGTCTGCGAATGGCAAAGGTTTGTCTGATGAATTGATGAAAATAGCGAAGATAGTATTCTGGACGCTCCTGAACATCGTAAGGGAAACCGGTAGCAAGAAAACTCCTCTTCAATTGACTGGTTTGAGAGACAGAGATTCTCTTTTCATTCAGAAACGCTCCTTCTCCTTTTTGGGCGACGAAGAGCTCTTCGAAGAGGGGGATGTATACCACTCCCAGGATCACTTCTCCGTCTTTCTCCAGGCCAATGGAGACGGAAAAAAAAGGAAAACCCCGGTAATAGTTTGTCGTCCCGTCGAGTGGATCGATGATCCATCTCCAGGGAGACCCCTTCTCCTTAAAAGGACTCTCCTCTGTCAGGATGTCGTGGTCAGGGAAGGCATGATGAATCGCCTTCTGGATGGCCTGATCACAGAGCCGGTCCACTTCGGTTACCGGATTAAATTCTCCCTTAAAGGTGATGGACTGGGGCTGACCAAAGCGAGCCCTCTGGATCTTACCCGCCTCTTTGGCCGCTGTGATAGCCACCTCGAAATAGTGTTTATTCTCTTTCATCATTCTCCCCTTGATCACCCTGATTTGACAACCTCATGGTTCAGACTATATGATACAAAGAAAATCAAGTCAATCATAAGCCCAATCCTCCCCTGCGGTGGAAACTGTGTCGTAATAGGGGAAACTAAAAAAATGTCATGCCGAACTTGTTTCGGCATCTAATCATTCCAAGAACTTACGAGACCCTGAAACAAGTTCAGGGTGACAAATTAGTAATTACGACACAGTCTCGTGGGGAGAGGGAGGACGATGAGGAACGCCAGATGAAATTCGTATCCGATGGAGGCTGTTTTGTGTGCGGCGAAAAGAATCCGCACGGATTAAAAATTAAGTTTCAGGTCGACCGGGATAAACAGAACATCCACACCACCTTCACTGTTGAGCCAACCTATCAGGGCTGGGATGGAATCGTTCACGGAGGAATCATCTGCACCCTCTTAGATGAGGCTATGGCCAATCTGGTTTATGAATTGGGCATGAATGCAATTGCGGCGTCCCTGGAGGTCAGATTCAAAAAACCGGCTCCAACCCTTCAACCTCTTATGGTCTATGGAGAAATCACGGAGGTGCATAAGAAATTGGTTAAGGCAAAGGCAAGCGTCACGAGGGAGGATGGAACGGTATTGGCCACGGGAATCTCCACCTTTGTCAGGCAGAGTCCGTAAAAACTTTATCCTGGTTGAAGAACCTTCAAAAAATTCAATCCTAAAATTTTTTTGCGATCCTCAATGGAAAGACCTGATTCCTCCAGTTCCTGAAAATATCTCGGAGGCCGAACCAGTGGAAAGTCCGATCCGAAAATAATCTTCTCCGCGCCCACGATCTCGCTCACAATTCGATAGATCCTCTTCGAGTAAAGGAAGGGAGAGGCGGCTGTATCGTAATAGACATTCGCCATTGCCTTCTTCACCTCAGGCATTAACTCATAGAAGGGGAGCCCTCCTCCCCAGTGAGCCAGTAGAATCGGAAGAGATGGAAAGGTGAGGGCGAACTGGTAGAAAACCTCCAGAGGAGTTCCTCCTTTGCCGGGATAGGAATGACCGAGATGCTCATTGGCATGGAGAAGGATGGGAATCTTCTGATTCTCCATCTCTTGAAAAATCGGCCTCATCGATTCAATATCCTGAGCGGTCATCTCTCGATCGTAGAAAGCGATCTCTCCCACTCCCTTTGCTCCATTCTTTATCCTTCGATCCAGTTCCATGGCAGACCATTCCGGATCTGAAAAGAGAAGAAGAATGAAAACGATCAACCGATGGGGATAGCGCGAGGCAGAATCAATCAGGTATTGATTATGAAGAGCGCAGAGCTCTTTTTCTTCCCAGGGAAAACCGCAGATCACGGACTGCTCGATCCCGGCCTCATCCATTGAGGCAATCAACTCCTCTGCTCCGACGAGCCTGGCTTTGGGATTTTTATAAACGGAAGAAAACCCTCTGTCCCTTAAACAGAAGGCCTCCCTATTCTTTTTCACCTCGTCAGGAAAGATATGGGTATGACAGTCGACGATCATGGCCTGCCCTTCCTCACTTTAGTCCCTTATGAATGAAATTGTGCGCGAAATGGTAACAAAGTTATTTTAGATTGAGCGGATTTTAAATCCGAAGCACGAAATCCGAAATTCGAAACAATCTCAAATGACCAAATTTCAAATGTTCAAAATAGATAAAAGTTTAAGAAATTTGAATTTTGAAAATTCGAATTTGTTTCGGATTTCGATATTCGGATTTCGAATTTTATCAACCCCCAAAGCCTGTTTGGTTCCGGCTATGCCGGGTTAGGGTTTCCCTTTGGTAAAACCATAATGGCCGAGGGGTTTCCCGAGGTTCCAGTATTCCCGCGCCCCCGGGCAGTAGGCCAGTGGAAGGGCTTTCAGGATATCGATCCGGCCCCTTTCCTTCTGCACTTCCTCTTTCACATGGAGGGCAACGATCTCGCCGAGAAAAAAATCGTGGCTTCCGAGAGAGATGATCTGTTTGACTTCACACTCCATTTGAACCGGACATTCGTCGATCAATGGGGCCTTCACCTTCTCCGCTGGAACAGCTTTCCATCCCGTCAGATCAAATTTATTCGTCTCTCTTCCTGAGACCACCCCGCAGGCATCAACCCCTCTGACCATCTCCTCCGAGGGAAGATTAACCACAAATTCCCCAATCCCTTTGATGCATTGATGCGAATATCGTTCCGGCCTGATTGAAATGCCGATCATGGGAGGTTCGGAATTGACCACTCCTGCCCAGGCCAGCGTGATGATATTGGGTTTTTCTTTTCCATCCACGCAGGTGACCAAGACGACCGGTGTTGGAAAGAGTAAGGTCGTAGGTGGAAGGCTCTTTCGTCCCATTCCTCTCCTCCCTCAGGGTACCCGCCTTCTATAGAAAAAGGCTCACATCCCCCTTCCCTTTTCTGATGACTTTGGGGAATTCATCGGTGAGATCAATGATGCTCGAATGCTCCGCAACGATCGCTCCGCCGTCGATGACGAGATCGAGCTGCTTGACAAAGTGTTCTTCAATTTCAGAGGGATCGTTGTAAAGGCTTTCGTCAGGCTTATAGACGCTAGTGCTGATGATCGGATGCCCCAATTCCCGTACAAGGCTGAGACAGATTTTATTGTCGGGGATGCGAATGCCGACTGTATTTTGCTTCGTCATGGCAATCTTGGGGACAAATTTGGTTGCGGTCAAAACAAAGGTATAGGGCCCTGGAAGCAGCCTTTTCATCATCTTGTAGGCATAATTGGAAACATGGGCATAGCGGCTGATGTCCTTTAGGTCGGAGCAGATGAAACTGAGCGGTTTCTTCGCCTCCATCTTCTTCAATCGATGAATCTTCCGGATTGCTTCCTGGTTGAAGAGATCACAACCCAAACCATAGACCGTGTCGGTGGGATACCCGATGATTCCTCCCTGTTCCAGTGCTTCAATCACCTTCCGGACCAGCCTCAACTGCGGATTTTTAGGATTGATGGCAAGGATCATAATCTCAACTCTCCCTCTCCAGTTCGATGATGCGCACCCCATTGATGAACCGCTGGTTAAAATAAGGGGTGTCCAGACGGTCCACCCTCACTTCTTTGCCTCGGTAGGAGGCGTGGACGAATTCATTGTTGCCGATATAGATTCCCACATGCGAACCATTCGCCCGGCGTGTCTTGAAGAAGACGATATCGCCCTCCTCCAACTCTTCTCTCCCAACTTTTTTACCGATGTGCAACTGCTCCCGGGCGGTTCTGGGGAGCTGAACATTAAAAATTCCAAAGATCTTTTTCACGAAGGCGGAACAATCCAGTCCCTTGAGTGTGGAACCGCCCAGCCGGTAAGGAACTCCTAAAAAGGTTTTAACCACTCTTACGAAGAGACTCCTCTCATCGGGGTCTCTCCATTTTCCCAGAGGCTCCGGGATCGTTTGATTCTCGCCCTGGGCTTGCTGGTTCTCTTTAACCTCCTCCGCATCACCGGGCTCCTCTACCTCTTCTGTTCTCGTGTCCCCCTGTTTCAGCAGGATGAGTCGTTGGCCTGTCTTGAGGCCGTCCGTCCGGAGCTGGTTTAACCTCTTGATCTCCTCAACTGAAAGGCCCGCCCTTTTCGAAATCGTATAGAGACTGTCTCCCTGTTTCACAATGTAGGGTTCCGTTTCGGACGAAACTTTCTGGGCTGTCTTCCCGGCCGGTCTCTTTTTCGGATTCGGGATGAGGAGAACCTGTTTCGGTTTGAGATGACTTCCGTCCAGCCCGTTCGCCTTTTTTAAAGCTTCAACAGAGATACCATACGATCTCGAAATCATGTAAAGAGAATCACCGGATTTGACTGTGTAATGCTCTTCGGTCGATCCATTGTGAGGGCAGGCCAACACGAACAGGACGACCAGCATCACCCCCGAAAAGCCTAACCGTCCCACCATAAATCCCCCCCTTTCCTGTTGATAGACATCACTTCCCTGTTGAAGATATGGGAATTCACCCCGTTAGAAATAATGCCCCGCTCGGCTTCGAGTCCCGCTATAGCGGGACTGGAATTTCTAACGGGGTAAATCGAAAAGGATCAGATTGGATGAGTAGATAATGCTATTTTATACAAGGATTGTTTCGATAAGTCAACCAGATTGATCACTCCAGGACGAGGCGAATGCGGATGAAAAGCGTACCTTCTTTAAGGCCCGCTGATTTCGAAGGTTCTTTTCCCTTCTCTTCAACCTCCTTGCTCTTTGCTCCCGCGACAAGGTTTAAATCATCCTTCATCTCTTTTTGAACGGTGGCTCTGGGGGCCCAAGGAGGGAACCTGACCTGGGCCAATTCTTTTTCAAACTCCGCATAGGAAGAGGTAGGCAAAGAGGTCAGGAGGACATCTCCATCTTCTCTGACCACTTCTCCTCCCAATTGTTTTGCCAACTCCTGAAGCCGGGAGACAGCTTTCTTCCGATCACTGATTTTCAGGGTAATTTCCCTGTCTGGCTTTTTAGCAAGAGACATCATGGCTGTTCCAGCCTTCTCGCTCTCTCTCCTCTTCTCTTCCACGGGAGGGGCTTCTGCTTTTGCCATCTCTTCTTTGAGCGAAGGAGCAGGCGGATGGATCTTCTTCTCATCGGCCACAGAAGATTTTGTCTCTGCCCTATATTTCTCAGGATAGATAGCGAGAGGAGGCGGAGAAATGGACTCTACCTCTTTCTTTTGGACCTCTGATTGCGGAACCTCAGGTTTTTCAACAGCCCTCTTCTGAAGCATCTCAAAGGGCGTCATTTTCGTAAGATAAAGGGCTAAAAAAACGATCATCACCATGGCCGCAGCCTGGATAGGGATCTTCATGGAACGGAAGAACCGTTCCCCTCCCCGCCTTCCTTTCCCCTTTCGTTCCTCCCGTTTCTTCTGTATCTCTGAGACAAATCCTTTGGGCACATCCTCTTCTTCGATTGTGTGAAGCCAGTGGATCATCCGGTTGAACTGTTCCCACTCTTTTTGACAATCCTGGCAGGAACCAAGATGTTCTCTGAGCCTCTCCTCTTCCGACGGCTTCAATCCCCCTTCAAGGAAGGAGGAGAATTGGTCGCGCACCTTATCGCAATCCATCGACTTTGCTCCTTCAATCAATGAACGGATCTCTCCAAAATCCCTTTCAGGTCCATTCTGGCCCTGTGAAGTCTTGACTTGATCGTCCCTTCAGGAAGAGAAAGCAGCTTCCCTATCTCTTCATATGAGTACCCCTGGAGGTCCCTTAATACGATCATCTCTCTCTGATCCTCCTTCAATTTTAACAGCCCCTTCTGGACAAACTCCCGGATCATCTTTTTTTCGAAGAGGGTTTCCGGATTACCGGAAGGATCATAGACCGGCCTTTCCATCTCTCCATCCTCTGTTCCGATGGGATCGTTCAACGAGTCCGTTTTGAAATAGTGTCTTCGCTTCAAATATTTCCAGCGGTTTCGGCAATGGTTCAAGGTCATCTGCGTCAGCCAGGGCTCAAATTTGACCTCTTCCCTCAAATCCTTAATCGACTCCAGGACGGAGAGAAAGACCTCCTGGGACAACTCCTTCGCCTCCTCCCTGTTCCCCAACATCCGAAAGGCGATATTAAAAACCTTCTTCTGGTAAGCGAGGACGATCTCCGCAAAAGCGCTCTCGTCTCCTGCCTTACAATTCTCAATCACCTCTTTCTGAACCTTCGGAGAACGCTCCATTAAAAATCCGTATGTCCCCTTTTATATAGACAACGAAAGGATGGATAAAGTTCCGGGAAAATTCCCCAAGAAAATATATTCGACTAATTATTTCCTCCCCCCTTGAGACTGTGTCGTAAAGGGAAAAACAGAGAAAAATGTCACGCTGAACCTTGTGCTGAACTTAATTCAGTATTGTTTCAGCATCTAATAGAATCCAATACTTACGAGACCCTGAAATAAATTCAGGGTGACCAAATAATAATTACGACACAGTCCCCTTGTGGGGGGGATTAAGGTGGGGGGATGAATCAGAACCTTTCCTCTTTTAAAAATTTTAGCAGTTTGATCAACTTCTGGTCCCGCTCTTTCAAAACATCTGCAATATTCTTCGAGGTATAGTCATAAAACCCTCTTCCTGACTTGACTCCGAAATATCCTTTCTTCACCAACTGGCTCAGGGTTTTAGGACTTCTCTCTTTTGAGACCAGATGGATGGACGGGTTTCTCTCAAAGGCGAGGGCCAGATCCAGCCCGGTATAGTCATAGCGTTGAACCACTCCAACGACAGGGATTCTGATTCCGAGACTGCCCTTCACTGCCCTGTCGATCTCCTCCGCTGTGGCATATCCTCCATCCAGGAGGAAGAAGATCTCCCTTGCCATGGCCCTCTGAAGGCGATTGACAATATATCCAGGAATGAACTTCTTCATCACGACCGGCGTCTTACCCAATTTCAGGAAGATTTCTTTCACTCTTTTGATTGTCACCTCGGATGTCTTAGGCCCCCTGACCAGATCGACCAGAGGGATGAGGTGGGGCGGAGCATACCAGTGGCAGATCAACATCTTTTCGGGACGGATTTTTTTTGTCAGCCGAAAGATATTGAGATAGGAAGTATTGCTGGTGAAGATCGTCCGCTCAGGGCAGAGGCGATTCAGGGTCTGAAAAAGTTCTTTCTTCGCTTTCGGATTTTCGGATATTGCCTCAACAACCAGGTCAGCCTTCTGCGCCACATCGAGGGAAGTGGAGGGATGGATTCGACCCAAAATCTTTGGAATCGATCTCGCCTCGATCATCTTCGCATTTTTCAGAGTCCGAAGATTGGCTTGAATCAGCTTGAGACTTTTTCCGAGAATGTCGTCATGAACATCCACCAGATCGACTTCATACCCGCCCTGTGCAAAAACCAGTCCAATCGAGTGGCCCATGGTCCCCGCACCGACAACCAACACCCTTCTGATCCGATCAATAGTCATTACTTAGAAAATAAAAGTCTAACGGTAAAGGTAACGATACCCGTTTCGTTAATAAAAGGCTACGTTTATCGTAATTTAATTCTTTACACGTAACCGTAACCGGAAGTCGATGCGGGCCTCCTAACCCTAACCGTGACCTACGGACCATTTTCATGGTTCGTGAGTGGCCTAACGGCCATGTGCAATTACTTTCCCCATTATGTTTCTCTCAAATACTAACCAAAGATATCTGAAATATCCCCTCACCCCCTCCTTCTCCCCTGGAGGGCATATGCGCTAACTTTGCTCTCCCCCCTCTTTCAAGGGAAGGAACTTACTTAACTCCTCCCCCTTCAGAGACTGTGTCGTAATAAGGGAATTGATAAAAATGTCATCCTGAACTTGTTTCAGGATCTAATTAATTCAACCAATTGCGAGACCCTGAAATAAATTCAGGGTGACAAAATAGTAATTACGACACAGCCTCTCAAGGGGGAGGTTGGGAGGGGGATGGGATTGCAGCTCCTGAACTACCAACCAAATCTTCTCCCTTACCGATTCCATCTCCTGCAAAATTTCGTTGTTCCAGAATCGGAGAACGCGAAAACCAGCCGCCTGTAGTTTTTGTGTACGATTCTCATCATATACTGCCCGCTGTCCATGTTGCCCCCATCCACCTCAATGACCATTCTGTTTTCCAGGCAGACAAAATCGAGGATGTAATCACCAAATGGATGCTGACGGCGAAATTTCAAACCGGAAATCTGACGACCTCGCAGAAGATGCCACAAAACCTTTTCCGCGTCAGACATGTTGCTACGTAACACCCGCTGTAGTTTGCCCGAAGGTATCTTCTTGTTTGTCTGGCCGATCACAATCTCCCCCATCCCCTCCCCACTCCTCCCCTTGAAGAGACTGTGTCGTGATTACTATTTTGTCATCCTGAACTTGGTTCAGGATCTCGTAACTATTTAATTCTATTAGATGCCGAAACAATACTGAATTAAGTTCAGCACAAGGTTCGGCATGACAATTTTTATAATTTCCCCTATTACGACACAGCCTTGAAGGGGAGGGAATATTAAGTTAGCGCTTAAGCCCCAGTGGGGAGAGGGGGCCAAAGATCTTTAAATACTTCTTCGCCTTCTCATAAGCCTCAACCCACTGTTCTCTGGACCGCCTCATCGCCTCCTCGTCCAGTTGCTTGACAACCTTGCCCGGAATCCCGAGAACGAGCGACCCTTCGGGAACCTTCATCCCAGGAGGCACAACACTTCCGCTCCCGATGACCGAATTCTTCCCCACCTCTGCTCCGTCCAGCACAATGGCTCCGATTCCAACAACCGCCCCTTCCCTGACAATACATCCGTGGAGGATGACCCCGTGACTGATCAATACGTCCCGCTCAATGATGACTGGCCGGCCCGTCGGAGACTCGATCAAAACTTTATCGAGAATGACTGAACGCTCTCCCACAACGATTCGATCGCTATCCGCCCTCAAAAGCGCAAAGGGCCAGATGCTCACCTCTTTCTTTAGGATGATCTCTCCGATCAGCCTCGCCGAGGGATCGATGAATACGGTTTCATCAAATTGGGGAGATTTTCCTTCAAAAGGAGTGATTGGATCAAAGTTGATTAAATGGGATGACATTGGCTTGCTCCTTCGAGTGAGAAATCGTTCGCTATTTTATTCCCGTTCAAAGATGGCTGCAATGCCCAGTCCGCCGCCGCCGCAGATCGATTCGAGGCCGAATCGACTGCCCCGCCGTTTCATCTCATGAAGGAGGGTAACCAGCACCCTCGTTCCAGTGCAGGCAATGGGATGGCCAAGTGAGATGCCGGAGCCGTTTACATTGATCCTGAGATAGTCCCTCCCGGAAAGGTTCAACAGCTTCAGATCTGCCAGAACCTGTGCGGCGAAAGCCTCCTGAATTTCGATTAAATCCATCTGATCGATCTTCAACCCTGTCCTCTCCAGGACTTTCTTGACAGCGAGGTCCACTGCCCGATAGGTGTATCGTGGGTCCACACCCGCAACGGCAAACTCCCTGATTGAGGCCAGAGGCTTCAACCCCAATGCCTCAGATTTCTCTTCAGTCGTGATGACGCAGACTGCAGCACCATCGTTTTCGGAGGAGGAATTCCCTGCCGTGCAGACCCCTCCTAAGACGGGTTGAAGTCTCGATAGCTGCTCAAAGGTCGTATCCTGCCTTGGCGTCTCATCCCGGTCAAATAACATCACATCTTTTTTCTCTTGAGGGATGGGAACAGCCACGATCTCCTCCTTAAACCTGCTTGATTCCATGGCATCGCATGCCTTCCGGTGGCTCTCTAAAGCCCAGCGGTCGCAATCCTCCCTTGAAATCCCCTCCTCCTTTGCCGCTGTTTCTGCCCAGGACATCATCGTTGGCAGGACTCCATATCTCTCTTCAGGCTGGGACATCACCCTTGCCCGTTGAATCCGGTCATAGAGTGGAATGCCCCACCGGGAAAGGTCCCCATGACCTTTCGGCATTCCCTTTTTGCCGCCGATCCCCCATTTGATTTCACCCGGAAGGTAGAACTCCGCACTGCTCATGCTCTCCACGCCGCCTGCCACCACAATCTCCGCATGGCCCGACTGGACAGCCATGGCTGCAGAGCAGATCACATCCAGTCCGGTGCAACAGCGCCGGTCCAGTGTGATTCCGGGAATCGATTCCGGCCATCCTGCTTTGAGAAGCGACATCCGGGCGATATTCACATACTCTCCATTCTGGTAGGCCTGACCCAGGATGACCTCGTCAACCTGACCCGGATCCAATCCGGCTCTTCTGACAACTTCATTCAGGACCAGGGCTCCCAGATCATAAGCAGGAATGTCTTTCAACATTCCCATATACCTTCCGATCGGGGTGCGAACCGCACTGACGATGACTGCTTTTTTCAGAGGATCCTCCTTTAGAGTTTATTCTGAACGATGCCAGAACTTCTGAAGAAGAATGACCGCGGTCAGAAGTCCAAGACCGACCAGATCGGTCCATAGTCCTGGGTTAATGAGGCAGATGGCTCCGGCGACGAGCATCGCCCTTTCCAACAAGGTTGCTTCTTTCAATAACCATCCCATCAATCCGGCGGAGAGAAGCACCACACCGATCGATGCGGAAACGATGGTCGTTACAATGCTGGTGGGAGAGCCGATGAGCAACAGGGAAGGACCGTAGACGAACATGAAGGGAACGATGAACCCCGTTGCGCCCGCTTTCATTGCGGCCAGACCTGTCTTCCAGATATTCGACCCGCTGATGCCTGCGGCCGCATAGACTGCCATGGCAACCGGTGGCGTAATCGCGGAGATGATGGCGAAATAGAAGACAAAGAGATGGGCCGCAATCACCGGCACACCCAATTTGATCAAGGCAGGAATGAGCAGGGCCGCCTGAACAATATAGGCCGCTGTCGTGGGAAGTCCCATACCGAGAATAATCCCCGCAATCATCGTAAAGATGAGAGCAGGAGCAAGGGAGTCGCCAGCGATGAAAAGGATCAGGCTGGTAAATTTAAGTCCCAACCCTGTCAGGTTAATCACACCCACTACAATCCCTGCGCAGGCGCAGGCAGCGGCAACAGGAAGCATATTCCTTGCCCCAAGCTCAAGGGCTTCCAGGATCTTCCTCAACCCCATGCGGGTCTCTGTCCTCAGGAGAGAAACAACCAGTGTAGCAACGATGGCATAGATGCAGGCATACATCGGCGTATACCCTGCCAGCATGAAGAAGATAATTACAATCAGGGGAACGAAGAGATGGCCTTTCGTGACAATGACCCAGTTCAGGACCGGTCTCTCCGACTTGGGGATGCCCAGTAATCCCGTTTTGCTTGCTTCAAAATGGATGGCCATAAAAAGGGCAAGATAATAAAGAAGAGCCGGGATCAAAGCATGTTTACATATTTGGAGGTAAGAAATCCCCGTATATTCAGCGATGACAAATGCGGCCGCGCCCATGACCGGTGGCATGATCTGCCCTCCGGTAGAAGCTGTTGCTTCTACGGCAGCGGCAAAATCATGTTTGAACCCCGTTCTTTTCATCAGGGGAATGGTCAACCAGCCATCGACCATCACATTGGCCACCGCACTTCCGGAGATCGTTCCGAAGAGAGAGCTCGATACCACAGAGATCTTCCCCGGCCCTCCCTTTGCGCCGCCTACCAGAGAGGTGGCAAAGTCCATAAAAAATTTCCCTGTGCCTGACTGCTCTAAAAAAGCGCCGAAGATGACAAAAAGGATCACATAGGTGGCAGAAACTCCGAGCGGGATGCCAAAAATCCCCTCCGTGGTTAAATAGAGCTGGTCAATCAGGGTCTCAATCGTAAAACCCGTATGGCGCATCAATCCCGGCAGGTAATTTCCGAAAAGGGCATAAAGGAGAAATACCGATGCGGTAATGGGCAGGGCCAGCCCGATCGTCCTTCTCGCCGCCTCAAGCAGGATCAAAGTCAAAACTATACCCATGGTGAGATCCCATGCGCTGACAGGATGGACATATGGATAGCGTGTTACGATATATTCATAATTGAGAAAGATGTAGCCCAGAGACAAGAGGATCAGAAGAATGAGGATGAGGTTGCAAAATATCTTTCCATTCTTCTGTTTTTCTCCGCTGGTGATGCCCGCCAGAACGATCAGAACAAGGGTGAAGAGGAGATGGATGGAACGGTGCATCATTGCCTCCGGGGCGCCAAAGGCTCCTGCATAGAGATGGTAGGCTGACATGAGAACAGCGATTACCCACGTCACCTTTTTCACAATGCGAATAAAATGTTCCATGTTTTTCCCCTATAGAAAAGGCGGGAATGGCCCCATTCCCGCCTCATACGGTTTTGATACAACGCAGTGGAAAAATGACCGGAGGCCCCTTATTTAATGACCCCTTTTTCTTTATAATATTTTAGGGCACCGGGATGAAAAGGAACGCCAATGTCAAGGGCAAGGTCTTTGACGGTTACCCCTTTCATGTCTTTGACGACATCGGCCAATCGTTCTACATTCTCAGAAAGGACCTTCGTGATATTATAAACCAGTGGCTCTGGCAATTTTGCGCTGACCACCAGGTGGGTGAAGTATCCTACGGTGATCGTATCGTAATTGACACCCGGGTAAGTTCCTGAAGGGATGATCCGTTTCAGGTAGCCCACATTCATCTTCTGGAGTTCCCTGATCTTATCCTCAGGAAGGGAGAGAAGCCTGATCTTCTTGGTGGTTGCCAGATCCAATATGGAAGAAGCAGGAATAGTTGTTCCCAGGAGATACCCCTGTGCATGGCCGTCCTTCATCAGGGAGACGGCATCCGCATAACTTACATGGTTCACCTTTGTCATGTCCTTGTAGGAGAGGCCATGAATCTGGAGAACCTGTTGAGCCAGCAGTTCCCCTGTATGGCCTTTGGGTCCCGGACAGATTCCTTTTCCCTTAAGGTCTGCAGGCGATTTGATCCCCGAGTCTTCGAGGACGACCATCTGAAAATATTGAGGGTAAAGGTTGGCTAATTGCATAACATTCTTAGTGGGTGCCTTGAACGGTTCTCTTCCTGCAACCCCATCCACGCTGGAGGACGAATTTCCAAAACCGATATCCGCCTTGCCCTCCTGGACACCAACCACATTGGCCATGCCCCCACCCGGTGAAACGGAAACCGTTGTTCCCGGAATATTCTTCTGGATCAACTCCGCAATGGCGCCACCCAGTGGAACCCACGATCCTCCCATTGGTCCGGTCATCATCTTCAAATCAACCTTCTCCTGGCCAATGGCCAAAAAGGGAGACATCAAAAAGACAATCATTCCAAACCCTAAACAAACTATTCTCTTCATCTTCATTGCCAGCCTCCTTTATCTTGGATTGGATGTCCATCCAATAACAATAAATTGCCCTTCATGTCAAGAAGTTTCAAAGAGATTTCTAAAAAGAAGAAATCTCTGATTACACCGATTAGAATTCGATTGCACAGATTAGAAATGCATGGATGACAATCTTGTAAAAAGTCCCAATCTGTCACCCTGAACTTGTTTCAGGGTCTCTGTTTTATATAGCTCTCTCAATGTTTAAGGAACGATCACTACTTTTATGGGGTCTTCTCCTTCGATCTCTCCTCCTGCTACTCTGATTGCTTTTTCAGCTTCTTCGAGAGGAAACCGGTGGGTTACCATCTTCTCAAGAGGATATTTCCTTGATTCGGCCAGGCGGATCGCCGGGAGGACCGACTGAAAATCATGGCTGAAGGCGCCCTGCACTCTCACCTCCTTGTAAACGATCTTATCGAGGACTAAAGGAATTTCTCGATCCATACCATAAAGTCCGGGGAGGATGACTGTCCCTTTCTTCTTCACCAGATCGATGGCTGTGATCGCTCCTTTCGGGCTTCCAGTCACATCCATGACAAGGTCAGCCATCCTTCCTTCTGCGATCTCTCTCACCCTTTCGACCGGATCACCCTTCTCGATATCGATCATCTCATCCGCTCCAAAGGTCTTTGCCAGTTCGAATCGAATCCTATCCTTTGTCATTCCAGTCACGATCACTTTCTCTGCGCCCGCCTCCCTGGCTATGATCACGCCTGCAAGCCCCTGCTGTCCCGGCCCCTCAATCACAATGATACCCCCTTGCCTTAGTCCCCCGATCACCTGAACCCACCGAATCGCATTCCCAAGGACCGCACAGACCAGAATTCCGACTTCAGGTAGAAGGTCCTGTGAGACCTTATGAACCATCGCCCTTGGAGGAAGATAGAGATATTCGCTATAAGCGCCCCAGAGGTGCGGCGGATCTTTACAGGAGATCATCGACCCGTAGGTGAACATCTTCTCACAGTGGATATAATCTCCCTGCTTGCAATGGAAACATTCTCCGCATCCAAAGGCATACTCAACGATCGCCCGGTCCCCCTCTTTCAGGTTCCATCTTTGAGATGCCTCCTTCCCGACCTCGACGACCGTCCCGAAAATCTCATGGCCCATAATAATGGGATAGGGTCGAGGAGCACGTGTGGCCTTTCCCCTGTACATGCCCACATCCGAACCACAGACTCCAACCATCTCCACCTTGAGGAGTCCCTCTTCCGTTCCGATCGAAGGAAGTGGAAACTCCCTCAATACCATTCTTCCGGGTGCTTCGAGAACCATTGCTCTGGAGGTCTTCATCGCTTCTCGTCCATTAAAATTTTTTCTTAACTGCTAATTCGAAAAATGTTTCATCCTTTCTTGTTTCTCATCCTTTGCAGGAGAAAGATGGCAACGAGAATACCCCCTCCGAGAATATCTGAGACAATGCCCGGTTTGATCAGGGTAAAAGCCGCAATGAAGAGCAGTAGCCTTGAGACCCAGTTCAATTTGCTGATCATATGGCCCTGAATGGCTGAGCCAAGAGCCAGGCATCCGATGATGGCTGTCAGGAATGCGGAGAGAATATGAAGCAGGTCTCCTTTCCAGATGAGAACAGGATAATAGACGAAGAGAAAGGGAATGAAATAGGCAATGGCCGCAAGTCTCATGGCTAAAAATGCGGTGGCAAAGGGAGGAGATCCGGCGATTCCTGCTCCGGCATAGGCGGTCAGGGCCTCCGGAGGTGTGATGGTCGAGAGGCAGGCATAATAAAAAACGAACAGGTGAGCGGCTAAAGGATCAACGCCCAACTTGATCAGAACCGGTCCTCCTAAGATCACCGTGAGGATGTAGGCGGCAGAAGTGGTCAAACCAAGGCCCATGATCATTGAGGTGAACATAACGGCGATCAACGCTAAGATGAGTTCTCCCTTACATGCTTCGATCACAAGGGTGGAGAACTTCAATCCAAGGCCAGTCTGCGTAACCACGCCGATGATGATTCCAGCGCAGGCGCAGGCTAAAGCCACCTCCCTCGATATCATCGCCCCTTGTTTAAGGGCTGAAATAAATTTTTTAAAACCGATCCTTGTCTCCCTCCTGAAAAAACTGATTCCCATGACCGCCCAGATCGACCAGAACCCTGCCTTCATAGGCGAATACCCGATGACAAGGAGGTAAACGAGAAGAAAAGCAGGCAGGACGAGATGTCCCTTCTGGAAAATCACCTTTTTCAGCCTGGGCAACTGCTCCTTCGGGATTCCTTTTAGGTCCAGTTTTAATGCCTCGAGATGAACCATATAAAAGAGGGCGAAGTAGTAGAGGATTGCAGGGATCATGGCCCCAAGACAGACCCGGATATAGGGAATTCCAAGCATATCCGCCATGATAAAAGCCGCGGCTCCCATCACCGGCGGCATGAACTGGCCTCCGGTCGATGCCACCGCCTCCACAGCCCCTGCAAACTTAGGCTCATATCCGATCTTCTTCATCAGAGGGATCGTGAAGGAGCCCGTGCTCACCACATTCGCCACCGAACTTCCTGAGATCGTCCCGAAGAAACCGCTGCTGACAATCGCCATTTTGGCAGGGCCTCCCCTCCAGTTTCCGGTGAGGGCATTAGCAAAATCGATGAAAAACTCCCCTGTCCCGGAAGCAACGAGAAAGGCTGCAAAGAGGACGAAGATGAAGATGAAACTTGCGGAGACGCCGAGTGGAACGGTGAAGAGCCCCTCTGTAGTGACAAACTGATAGGCTATAAAACTTTCCAGATCCACGCCCTTATGCCCCCACAATCCCGGGATTCGATCCCCAAGAAGGGCATAAAGGATCCCCACAAGGGCGATGATGGGAAGCGACCACCCCAGAGACCTTCTCGTTGCTTCGAGGACGAGAAGGATGAGGATCCCGCCCATGATCAGATCGTATGTTGTCGTGGCACCCCCTCTCATGACGATTTCTCTGAATTGCAAAACGAGATAGACAACGCTTGCCAGACTGAGGAAGAATAGAAAAAAATCCCACAGGGTGGAGAGTTTCGACTGGGCGACCTTCTCCGGGTCCTTTCCTCCCATCGTCGGAAAAGTCAGAAAGATGAGGAGGAGGGCGAAGAGGAGATGGATGGAACGCTGGACAATGGCGGAGAAGAGTCCGAATTGGGCCGTATAGAGATGGAAGATTGACATCCCAATGGCGGTTAGGGTGATGAGGTGACTTTTTCGAATAAGTCCCATAGAACCATCCTCTTCTTCAGTTTGATCTCTACGATCTCGAACGGTTCGATCCCATCCGAGAGATGAAAGGTTTCACCTTTGAAGATGAGCTTATGATTGGCCAGATCTCTCGACCCCATCATGAACTGAATCTTCTTCCTCGCCTCATTGATATCCCTTAACTCTCCCACACCATCCGCTCGGAGATGGAAATTGGGATAGGCAAATCCTCCGCCATTGAGATGGGATTGAAAGGTCATATCCCTCAGAACAATTTTCGCTCTGTGTTCGATCTCATAATTCTCCTGGAGAAAGGCCCGGTCATAGGAGTGTAAAAACCGGATGCTGAACCTGTCCCCTGAAGAGACCGGCAGTGAGAGAAAGGCGTCGGGCCTGCCCTCGCTTGAAACCTCCAACCGATAGGCAGGCCACAACGCCCAGAATAGGAGTCCGATCAGGCTCACAACGACCGCAATCTTAGAAATAACTGGTGTAGTGAATCTCACGCTTCTTTCCATTGAATTTGAGTATTGTCATTCCCGCCCCGATTTCCATCGGGTAAACTCCAGCGGGAATCCAGACGTCGTCCCTGCGGAAGCAGGGATCTATGACAAAGAAACTGGGTTCCTGTTTGCACAGGAAACCCTGGATTCCGGATCAAGTCCGGAATGACAAACCGGTTAAGATTTATGTCGTTATGTATAGGTACGTTATGGTTGTGACAAATTACTGATCACTGATTACTGACTACTGATCACTGATTATTTGATAACGCCTCTTTCCTTAAAAAACCGAATCGCGCCCGGGTGAAGCGGAATCGACATCCCTTTGGTGGCATTGGCCAATGTGATCTCCTTAAACATGGCATGGATGGCATCCAGTTCCGCCTTATGATCGAAGACCGCCTTTACCATCTCATAAGCAAGGTCTCCGGTGCAATCCTTATGGACGATGAAGAAACCCATCCAGCCCAGAGTATTATGCTCCTTCGCCATTCCCGGATAGGTCCCTGTAGGGATCACCCTTGGAAAGTAAGCAGGAAATTTCTTATTGATCCTTCCCCCTACTTCAGGCTCAATATCGAGAAACCTGATCTTCTTATAACGGGTCAATTCGACCAGGGTGGGCGCGGGCGTCCCAAGGGTGACAATTCCCACCTCAATATTTCCATCCTTCATGGCGGCCGTGGCCTCGGTATGGGAGAGGAACTGCTCCTGGATATCGTCATACGTGATCCCATACTCCTTCAAGACATACCTTGCCATCACCTCTGTCCCGCTCCCGGGGGGTCCCACCGCCACCTTGGGGTTTTTCCCTTTGATGTCGGAAATGGTCTTGATCGGAGATTTCTCTTCCACATAGATCTGGATGTCGATGGGGTAGGTTGAAAAGAGCCCCCGGATCTCCTCCACTTTGCCGTCTTTGAACATCTCCTGCCCATTGAAGGCATAGAAGGCGATGTCCGGCATGGTGAGAGCCAGATCCTGTTTATTCTTCGAAATCGCCCTGATGTTTTCAATCGAGGCTCCGGAAGGAATGGCCGTAGATGTCACCCCCTTGATATGTTTATTGATAATTCCCGAAACTCCTCCTCCTAAAAGATACCATGTCCCTCCGGTGCTTGCCGTACCGATGACCAACCGCTTCTCCTGGGCCTGAACAGCGCTCATCGTCACGGTCAATAAAAATACCGCTATTAAAAAAATTGATCGTTTCATCGTCCCACTCCTTTCTTTAAATACCTCTCCCTCAATACGGTTTTAAGAACCTTCCCCGAAGGATTTCTCGGAAGGCTCTCCACAAACGCCACAGACTTAGGCTTCTTGTAACTGGCAAGATGACTTTTACAGTATTCGATCACCTCCTCCTCTGTCATCGTCTCCCCTCTCTTCAAAACGATGACCGCCCTGACCGATTCTCCCCAGAGGGGATCGGGGACTCCGACGACGGCCGCATCCTCAATCTTAGGGTGGCTGTAAAGGATCTCTTCGATCTCACGGGGATAGATATTCTCTCCGCCGCTGACGATCATATCCTTCTTCCGGTCAACGATATAGATGAATCCCTCCTCATCCATCCGGGCCAGATCCCCCGTGTGAAGCCATCCGCCCCGGAGGGTCTCCCGTGTGGCCTCTTTATCTTTATAGTATCCCTTCATCACATTGGGACCACGGCAGATCAACTCCCCGACTTCCTCCACTGGGAGATCCCGATCCTGATCATCCACGATTCTCACTTCCAGAAAGGGAACAGCCGGCCCCACACATTCCCTTTTCTTCAGAGAGTCCTTCGCCTTGAGGATGGCAATCGAGGGCGTGGCTTCGGTGCACCCATAGACATCATAAATACCGGAGAGATTGGGAAAGAGTTTCCCCAGCCTCTCTTTTGTTTCATTCGGAAGGATGGAGGCCCCTGTGGTGCATTTGGTGATTGAACGGGTGTCATATTTCCCCTCAGGAAGGGAGAGCATCAAATGGTAGGCCGAAGGGGCGCCTGAGATGACCGTCCCCTTCTCCTTTTCAATGATCTCCATCACCCTTTCCGGATCAAAATGCCTGATGAGGACGCTGGTCCCGGCCAGCGCCACACGGGTTAGGAAATGGTTATTGAGAGCCGCCGTATGATAGAGGGGGCCGATGACAATTGAAGTTTCACCCTCCTTCTCCTCCCTTCCCAGAATGGTATTGAAAAGATTCCAGAGGAGATTCTCATGGGTGAGAAGAGCCCCTTTCGGTTTTCCTGTGGTGCCGGAGGTATACATCAACTGGCATTCCTCCTTTTCAGAGAGGGGGACATCCGGCTCCTGAGAAAGGGAGTCTTTTAAAAAAGTTTCGTAGTTCAAAATGGAAGAAGAAGCGGACTCCCCGATGGAAAAATAGAACTCCACTTTTTTAAGCCTGGGCCGGATCTTCTCAACAAGCTCTGAAAACTCCTCTCCATAGATAAAAAAACGGGCGTCGGAATGGTCGAGGATATAGAAAACCTCCTCGGCGGTAAACCGGAAATTGATCGGCGTGAAGACGCCGCCTGACTTGGCCGAGGCAAAGAGAATCTCGACAAGGGGGATCGAATTAAAGAGAAGGACAGCGATTTTTTCACCCTTCTCCAGGCCGAGACGGAGCAATCCATTGGCCAGTTGATTGACGCGACGATTAAACTCCTGATACATCATCCGCTCCCCTTCACAGATGAGCGCGATCCTTTGAGGGAACTTACGGGCAGTAAAAGTAAGGATTTGTCCGACATCCATGGGAATCTTCCTCTAACCCATGCGACTCTACAAAAAATAACTTCATTCGTCAAGCAAGAAAAGATTTAAAAAGTAATGCGTCAGTTATGGAAGGTTACATAATCCCTGAAAAAATTTATTACCCCCGATAGGCGGGACATTCCTGTCCCGCCTATGTTGGAAGCGGGGTTAGAAAACCCCGCCTATCCATTCCACCTATTAATAAAATGAAATTACCTCCATGACTGAGGGATTACTTTAAAAACGATTTGATTTTTTGTGGAAAGAGGCTTATAATGGTGAATAAAAATAAGAAACCTTGGAAAAGGAGGTGATCGGTAGATGAAGAGGGCCATATCTTTGATGTTTTCGTTATTCCTGATCGGCATGCTCATTTCAGCCCTGACCGGATGTGGAGCGGACATCAAGGCGGAGAATGAGAAGTTGAAAGCGGAGAACACGAGCCTTAAGTCAGACAGCGATAAGCTAAAGCTTGAGGTTCAGAAGTTGAAAGAAGATATCCAGAAGGGCGCTGAGAAAGAGGCGACCATCACTTCTCTCACCGCAGAGAATGAAGCCTTGAAAAAGCAGGTCGAAGATCTGAA
The DNA here is from genome assembly GCA_016874935.1 of Deltaproteobacteria bacterium. Classification (GTDB taxonomy): domain Bacteria; phylum Desulfobacterota; class BSN033; order BSN033; family UBA1163; genus RBG-16-49-23. Next base: position 76,926 of record VGSS01000001.1, read on the forward strand.
GTCGCAACTGGCAAAGAAGAAGAAATAGCCATCCATCCGTCACAAAAAAGGGAAAACTCAGCAGGTTATGGGTTTTCCCTTTTTTTCCCCCTGTACTCCTTATGGATAAGAAGAGACGAAGAGCGAAACATCCAAGAAAAAGAAAAGGTAAAAAGGGAGTTGCCTTCTATGTCATCCTCGCCTTTCTCTCCTCCGCCTTTCTGCTCCTCCTCTCCGGAGGCCTCCTCTTTTTCTATTTCTCCCGACAGCTTCCTGACTTTGCCTCCCTGAAGGAACGAAACCTCAACGCCTACTCCATCGTCTATTCGGAAGACGATGAGGTTGTGGGAAAATTCTTGTTGGACAATCGAATCCCGATCACTTACGAGAAAATTCCTAAGCCTCTTATCCAGGCTTTCCTTGCCGCAGAGGATGCCGAGTTTTTTCAGCACAGGGGAGTCGACTATAAAGGAATCGCTCGCGCCATGTTTAAAAACCTCATCGCCGGGAAGATCGTCCAGGGGGGCAGCACCATCACCCAGCAGGTGACCAAGACCTTCTTCCTCACCCCCAAGAGAAGTTTCCTCCGAAAATTGAAAGAGGTCGCCTATGCCTTCGCTCTCGAACGGAATCTGACCAAAGAGGACATCCTTTCTCTCTATCTCAATCATATCTATCTGGGAAACGGCGCCTACGGAATAGAGGCCGCCGCGGAGAGCTATTTTAATAAACGGGTGGAACAGCTCAATCTTTCAGAGACAGCCCTGCTCGCAGGCCTGGTCAAGGCCCCCAGCCGCTACTCGCCTGTCAATAATCTGACCCGTGCAAAAGAGCGGCAGAATTACGTTCTTACCCGGATGGTGGAAGTGGGGTTCATCTCCCAGGAACAGAAAGAGAAAGCCCTCCGGACGCCCCTGAAGATCCAGTCGAGGGTGAGCGCCTTCTTCAGCAAGGCCCCTTACTTTACGGAGGTCATCCGTCATCAGGTCGAAAGAAAATATGGGAAGGAGAAACTCTATAAAGAAGGATTGAGAATCTATACCACTCTCGATCTCAACCTTCAGAAAGCCGCACAGAGATCCATTGAGATGGGCTTGAGGGAGCTGGATAAGAGACAAGGGTTCAGAGGACCCATTCAGACGCTCACTTCCGATGAGCTGAGGAACCTCACCCAAAGGAAGAGAAGGATACTCCAGCCCCTTTCACCCAATGAAATCTTCGAGGGAGTGATCCTCTCCAGGGATGACTCTAAAAAACTCTTTACGATCTGGGTGGAGGACCGGAAGGGAACGCTTCCTTATGCTGAGATGACCTGGGCCCTCCAGATCAAACCCACAGCCCATTTCAGGCCCGGCCAGGTGAAGGCGCTTGGGGATCTGCTTAAAACCGGAGATGTCGTCCAGGTGAGGGTAAAGGAACCGGCCAGGAAAGATCAGCCTCTCACCCTCGGATTGGAACAGGAACCTCTTGTCCAGGGAGCCCTGATCTGCACGGATCCGCAAACCGGATATGTGAAAGCCATGGTGGGCGGGCGTGATTTCAGCGAAAGTCAGTTCAACCGTGCCGTCAATTCTCGCAGGCAGCCGGGTTCTGCCTTTAAGCCCTTTATCTATGCGGCCGCGATTGAGAAAGGGTATAACCCTTCCACCCTTCTCATGGACTCGCCTGTGGAATATTCGGATTATGACGGAGGACATTACTGGGCTCCGAAAAATTACGACAAGAACTTTATGGGCCCCATCACCTTCAGAAACGCCCTCGCCCATTCCAGAAATGTCGTAACGGTCAAAATCCTTGAAGACATCGGCATGGGGTATGCCCTCAAATTCATTAAAAAGATGGGAATCGAATCTCCGGTCAAACGGGACCTCTCCGTTGCCCTCGGAACCTCTGGAACCTCCATGTTGGAGCTGACCTCCTCTTTTGCGGTCTTTGCCAACGGGGGAGAGCGCATCAAACCCATCTTCATTAAAAAGATTGTCACCATGAAAGGCGAGGTCCTTGAAGAAAATACCCCTTATGTCGAATTGGAGGAGCCGGAGGAGGAAGAGGAAGGAGAAGAAAGCATTCCCGCCGCTCCATCTCCTCCTCCCATCAGGAAGGAACGGGTCATCTCTCCGCAGAATGCTTTTATCATCACCCATCTTCTCGAAGGCGTGGTCCAGCACGGGACTGGTCAGAGGGCAAAGGTTCTCGGGAGGCCCGTAGCCGGAAAGACCGGGACTTCCAGCGATTATGCGGATGCCTGGTTTATCGGATATACCCCTTCTCTCCTTGCCGGAGTCTGGGTAGGCTTCGACGACAAGACCTCTCTCGGAAAGAATGAGACCGGATCGAGAGCCGCCCTTCCCATCTGGATCTCTTTCATGGATCAGGCATTGAGGGATGGACCCGCGGAACCCTTCGGGGTTCCTGAAAAGATCGTCCTGCTCAGGGTGAATCTCGAAACAGGAACCCCTGCCGATGGAAGTTCTCCGCAGACCATTCTGGAGGCATTTATTGAAGGAACCTTTCCGAAAGGGAAAGAAGAGCCGGCCTCAGGGGCTCCGATAAGTGGGCGGTCCCTTACAGATCCTTCGCGACCCATCACAACTGGTCCTTAAACTTAAGGGAACCTCTAATAATTCCCAATTCGTCGCTCCCGCGAAGGCGGGAGTCCAGTAATTTCAAAAGCTTATGGATTCCTGCTTTCGCAGGAATGACATTTTTAGAGGTTGCCTTAAAGGGAACAGGTAAAAGGTTAAAAGGTTCAAGGCAGAAGATTTTTCTTCTCCGAGGAGGATCAATGAAAGACGAAGAACTAAAAGAGATGTTAAAGAATGGTGAGACAATAGCGGTCGTGGGAATTTCACCCAAAGAGGACAGGCCCAGCTTCAGGGTGGCCGCCTATCTCCAATCGAAGAGCTACCGCATCATACCGGTCCGGCCTGACGGCGATACGATCCTCGGTGAAAAAGTCTACCGAAATCTGATGGATATCCCCGAAGGGATGGAAGTTGATGTGGTCGATATCTTCCGGAAATCGGAGGAGGTTCCTCCCATTGTGGAAGAGGCGATTCGGCGGGGAGCAAAGATCATCTGGATGCAGGAAGGAGTGATCCATCAGAAGGCAGGAGAAGAGGCCGAGAAGGCTGGCCTGAAAGTGGTGATGGATCGGTGTATGAAGAAAGAACATCAACGACTTTTTGAAACATAAATTCTAATTTCGAAGCACGAAATCCGAAACAAGCACGAATATTCAAAATACCAATTTCCAAACAGATTAAAGTTTAGAATTTTGAAATTCGAATTTCGGATTTGTTTCGAATTTCGATATTCGGATTTCGGATTTTTTCTTAATACCCCAGGATCGTTCTCCTCCCATTATATCGCTCGATATCGTATTGGGTATTGATATCGACGACATTCAATTTCCCCACGGCCTCCTCCAGAGAAACAGCTGTGATCCGGCCATTGCGCAGGCTGACCATCTTTCCGAAATCCTCTTTGGCAATCAGATCCATGGCCGCAATCCCGAAATATCTTCCCATCCTGCGGTCATAGGCGCACGGAGCGCCTCCTCTCTGAAGATGGCTCAGGATGATGCTTCGTGTCTCGATCTTTGTGGATTCTGTGATCTGATCTGCCAGGAATTCTCCGACCCCACCCAGGGCTTTGTGCCCAAAACTATCCACGCCATTCTCTTTTATAATTTCAGAGCCTCCGGCAGGTTTTGCCCCTTCGGCCGCAACGATGATCTCATACCGGGTCCCTTTTCGATGGCCTTCCATGAGCAACTCGTTCACCCTGTTCACATCGAAATCGTATTCAGGGATGAGGATGATATAGGCGCCGCTCGACTCTCCTCCTTCCAACGCCAACCAGCCCGCATGCCTTCCCATCGTCTCCACCACGAAAATCCTCCGGTGAGAACCGGCTGTTGTTCGAAGGCGATCGATCTCTTCGGTGATGACATTGAGGGCGGTCTCAAACCCCAGCGTATAATCGGTTCCTGAGAGGTCTTTATCAATCGTCTTTGGAATGCCGACGACCTTCACCCCTTCGCGATGGAGTTTATTGGCCACTCCAAGGGTATCCTCGCCGCCGATGGCGATCAAATAATCGATCCGGAACCGTCCCAGGTTTTCAAGAACGGTTTTTGAGCGATCTTTCTTGGCGTCATAGGGATTCGTTCTCGAAGTGCCGAGATTCGTCCCTCCATAACGATCCCATGTCCTCACCATCTCTTCGGTCAGCGTGAACATCCTCGAAACGGGAGGATCCCCATCTCCCTCCGGCTGAACCAACCCCTTCCAGCCATCACGGATTCCAACCACCTCATGCTGAACCTTCCTCACCCGCTGTAGCCTGTCATCGAGCGCTGTCTTGACCACCCATTTGATCGCTGGATTCAATCCCGCGCAGTCCCCTCCCCCAGTTAGAACACCAATTCTTTTCTTTTCCATAGCTCCTCCTACCCCAGAAAATAAAAGTCTAATGGTAAGGGTAACGAGGCCCGTATCGTTAATAGAAGGTTACGTTTATCGTCTCTTAATTCTTTATACGTTGCCGTAACCGGTAACCGAAACGGGCTTCGTAACCGTAACCCATTTTCTAACCATTTAACCTTTCCTTTTCTTCACGAAATTCTTTTACAATAAGTGATCCGGTCGTTCCCCTCCCAGTAATAATCGGCAATTCTTGCCGCTTCCTGAAATCCTTTTCTTAAATAAAACCCCTGGGCCTTCTCATAGGAGGGAATGGAAGATGTATCGGCAAGAATCATTCTCCCTTTCAATCCCCTTACTTCCTCCTCCAGATAATCTAAAAGTTCTGATCCGATCTTCCGTCCCTGAACGCCTGGGTCAATGACAATCCAGTAAAGGTCGAAAGTCCCCTGGGTCATCGGGACAGGACCATAACAGATATACCCCAGCGGTTGCTCCTGATCGTCCACCGCACAAGCGATTCTGTAATCCTTTTGGCTTTCATTTCCGAGCACAATGTCGATCAACTCTATCGCGACTCCGACCTCTTCGTCGGTGAAAACGCCCGTCTCGATCACCATCCTCCGGAGCCTCTCCCTGTCCTTTGAAATCAGCGGCCGAATCTTCATCGCCCCTTCTCCACCACTTTGATCAAACTGTTTGCTGGGACCATCTGGCCAGGAACTCCGCCGTTCAACAAAACCATCTCCTTCATTTTCTCCTTTGGAACCCCAAAAGAACGAAGAGTATTCTCAAGAGTATCGGAAGTGGTTATGGTTCGGATTCTTATCCGGTCAGGTCTCACATTAATCTTTCTATAATCGGTCAGTTCCCTAAACCGATGCATGGTATTTTCGAAGAGACCTCTATGGCCTTGAAATAGCCCAATAGAGGTCAAACCATGAAAGAGATAAATCTTCCTGTCCTTTTCAATGAAATAGGACATCACCCGCAATACCCCTTTCTGGGTTTGAATATCGGAAATCAGGCGATGAGACGGAAGACCGTTCACCAGAATGGCTTCAGACCTAACCACGAGGGCGCCGGTTTTAGAGAGGAATGTCCTCGCCGCCTCTCTGGATGAGGGAGCGGTGGTCAAGGAAAAGAGTATGATCGCATCCTCTTTTTCGCTTATCATCTGAACCTGCGAAGGCCGGTTTTGGATCTTCCATCTGACAGGCACAGGAAATTGAAAACGGAGAACAGGGTGATAAAATATATCATCTTCCACATATCCTTGGAGCGGATCGTCTCCATATACGAGACCGTCTATCTCTCTTAAATATTCTTCTCGATTCACTTTCGGGTCTTTCAGTTCGTGCCGCTTCTGCCACTCTTTTGCTCTTGACCGCACAATCTGAACACGATCTTCCGGACTGGGGTGAGTCGAAAACCAGCCTGGCAGTCCACTCCGATCTGATCCCGGGTTTATCCTTTCCAGTGTTTCAAAAAAACTAGCCAACTGCGCCGCATCATAGCCCGCCTTGCTCGAATACTCCACCCCTAAATCATCCGCTTCCCTCTCATTATCCCTGCTGAACCTTAGAAAAAGCATCCCCACACCTAACTGAGCCAGGCTTGTCACAATAGGCGAATCGATAAAGATTGATCCCACTCCTAACCCCAGTTGGGCAAGCTGGGCTTTACTATACTGCTGGGCGGAATGGCGCGCCGCTACGTGGCCGATCTCGTGTCCCATCACAGCAGCCAGTTCAGCCTCGCTGTTGAGAACAGCTAAAATCCCCCGGGGAAAGTAAACATAGCCCCCTGGCACGGCAAAGGCATTGATGACCGAAGCATCGAGGATCTTACAATCGTAGGCCAGTTGTGACCGATGAGAAGCCCTGCCCAGTTGACGACATATGTTTTTGAGATAGGCGGTTAGTCTCGGATCTTCATAGATGCCGTATTGTTTTACGATCTCAACATCTGTTTCCCTGCCCAAATTGATTTCATCGCGCTCACTCAAAAGCATCAGTTCCTGTTTGCCGGTGACAGGATTGACCGCGCATGAAGGAATCAAAAAGAGAAAACATAGAAGGCAGAATGAGATCTTCATCCATCTCATATTTTTTTCCTCCATGGTCTTTTTTTTCTGATGAAAGTTATTATACACCATATGGGCTATCTGGTAAACTCCTTTGAGTTCGGATATAATTACAACGAATATCGCGAATGACATCGAATTTGACAAATGTTATTTAATACTATCAGAATAAACATGCTCTCCATTTTCTTTTATTCGTGATATTCGATACCATTGGTTTCATTCGATTCTCTTTATGTATCAGAGAGCCAGCGGCATCCTTCTTCACATCACTTCACTCCCCTCGCCTTTTGGAATCGGCGATCTGGGGCCCTCCGCATATCAATTTGCCGACTTCCTAACTCAAACAAAACAGAGTTACTGGCAGGTCTTACCCCTCAACCCCACGGACGAGGCTTGTGGAAATTCTCCTTACGGCAGTCCCTCCGCTTTTGCAGGAAATCCGCTCCTCATCAGCCCAGAGCTTCTCAGGGAGTTCGGTTTTCTCAAAAAGAGGGATATAGAAGAGATTCCTCCATTTCCGGAAGGGCGCTGTGACTACGCATCTGTCATCTCCTATAAATCAGACTTGCTTTGCCGTGCCTATGACTCTTTTAAAACGGCTGGAAAACAGAGGGCTGCCTTTGAAACATTCTGCAAGGAGAATGAAGAGTGGCTCGAAGATTTTGCCCTGTTCTTTGTGATTAAAAAACATTTTAAAGGAAAAGCATGGGGAGAATGGGAAAAGGATCTGAGGAACAGAAATTCCGAATATCTTGAAAGGGTCGGGAATAATCTTCGGGATGAGATCGAGCAGGAGAAGTTTTATCAGTATCTCTTCTTCAAGCAGTGGCTCTCCCTTAAGGCTTACTGCAATCAAAAGGGTATTCGATTGATCGGAGATATTCCCATCTATGTCAATTATGATAGCTCTGATGTATGGACGAATTCCGAGATCTTCAATCTAAATAAGGAGAAGAAACCATTAGGGGTTGCAGGCGTCCCGCCTGACTACTTCAGCAAGACCGGCCAGTTCTGGGGAAATCCGACTTTTCGCTGGGATCGTCTCCAAAAGACGGATTACCAATGGTGGTTCCATCGCATTTCCCATAACCTCCGCCTTTTTGATATTTTGCGTCTTGATCATTTCAGGGGTTTGATCGCCTACTGGGAAATTCCTTCCACGGAGACAACCGCTATGAACGGCAAATGGGTGGAGGCTCCTGCGGATGATTTTTTGACGGCTCTCCTGAAAAGATTCCCCGTTGACTCTTTCATTGCAGAGGATCTTGGAATCATAACGCCTGATGTGAAAGAAGTGATGGATCGGTTCGGCTTTCCGGGCATGCGGGTCCTTCAATTTGCCTTCGGTGAAGACTCACCCAACCATCCCTATCTTCCTCACAACTTTATCTCCAACACCGTTGTCTATACCGGCACCCATGACAATAATACGATCAGGGGATGGTTCGAAAACGAGATTCATCCGGAGGACAAAAAGAGGGTGTTTCGCTACCTGGGGAGAGAGGTTTTCTCCGAAGACTTGCCGGCCGAACTCATCCGTCTTGGAATGATGTCCGTGGCCAATATGGTCATCACTCCTTTGCAGGATGTCTTAGGGCTGGGAGAAGAGACAAGGATGAACCGTCCTTCCACCCTATCGGGGAATTGGGAATGGCGGCTTCTGCCGGACCAGCTCACCTCTTCCTATGCGGAAATGCTTCTTGAATTGACTAAAATTTATGGGCGATCATGGGAATATCGATAATCCTTGATTCCTCCGGCTCAAGAATATAGGGGGTAGGTAAATTGCCTGCTGGAGCCGGCGCGGGGATTTGAACCCCGGACCTACTGATTACGAAAATATCGCCCACCTTCAATCATTTCAATAAGTTACCGAATTTCCTTAAACAATTTTGAAATCATGTTACTACAATCTACCCCTGTTTTTCAAGTGGAGGTGGGAAAATCCATCGAAGAAATCGCAGAAGAGCATCGATCACCCGAATCATTGAGTTGCGTAATCGGGCTTGTGGTCTGCCGGAATGGAGAGTTCTTTGAGAGTTTCGCTGTAGAGTTTCCTCAAGACATCTCGCCCGATGGGATAATGGCTATTCTGCAAGATACCGGAATCCAGCTAAAGACCTCATTGAAGTTGTTTGATGAAGAGAAAAAAGGAGAGTGACATTAAATGTAGTGTCTTCAGATTGAGAGGGAAATATTTCCAAGAGGACCGTTATAAACCAGAATGCAACGTGCCAAAATATTCCTCCCGATTAGGGCGACGATATTCTGGTTCCTCAATTCACTTCCTAATACCGCATTCAAACTTAGGATAATCGTAGTTCCAGGAAAGGCCAATTTTATGGGGAAAAGTTCTTGGGCCGCTTGCCCTTGAGGTGTAAACACGGTCGATACTCCAACCGGATTTATTCCCAGCTGTTGAATTAAGGTTAGGTCTACAGCAGTTATAGATGCTCCTGTGTCAATTAGAGCGTTTCCGGTAATAGGTGCAGGTATGGGCATATTTTTCTCAGAAAAAAACCTGGCAAGTTCATCGGGAATCGATAGTTCAACAGGTATAATGGGTCCTGTGGATGCTAATCCTGCGGGACCAAGCATTTGACGGCTTGGATCATTTGGATCTGGAACAAGAAATGTATGGTTATAGATAGGCACGGATAAGTCCCAGTGTTAGGGCTGGTATTCTCTCGGGCTGATCGACTTTTGTTATCTTTTTGATTAAGACGGGGCTATTCCCAAAAAGTTCAACGGTTTTCTTGTAAGCTTCTTCAAAGGTTGTAAATGTATCTACAAGCTTATGGTCTTTAATGAGGGCGAATTTTCCTTCGTAAACTTGTAACCATTGATCGAGCATAGAATTGAAATATTCTAACTCTTCCTTTAGAATTAGCTCGCTCATTTTAAATCCTCCCTTCTATCTTAATTAAATCATTTTCTTTCTAAAAGTCACGCTTAAAATTGACCTTCACGCACATCTGTTAAAATAGGAGTAGGCTCTGACTCAAAGGAAGGGACAGGCTGCCAACCAAACGAAATATTTTGATTAGCCACGGTTGGATCATAAGGGGCAATCGTATTCAAATTGTACCTATTATCTACAATAAACAAAGCACCTTCATTGATTTTTTCATTCATCTTCTCTTTGGGTTCCATTTTAGGCCTCCTTAAAGAAGAATTGTCGCAGCTTCTGGTTTTGCTCTTCATTCCCTTTAACTACCTCTACAATAACTGACTCTTCCAATTCCTTAAAGCCTTCTTCTGTAGTAATTTGAGCCATCCGAATAGGACCGCCTACCTTAGGGTCTTGAGTTGCGGTTTCAGCAATCAAGTATGCGGCCAATGAAGCTAAATTTTTGATGGTCATTCTTCTGTCATAAAACCGATGCATAGATAAGTCGCATACTGCGGTATTCCTGCCAGCATATACCCACTTGGACACAATTGTGGAGCAAAATCCAGTTGACTGTTTAACAAATAAATCCGCGGCTGATATGTTTCGTTACTTTTATTATAACCCGCTAAAAATTTACCAAAGGTCTATTATCCATCACAGGTCCTGGGGTTACCCATTGTCTACCCCCAAACCAATTTTGGTATTCTTGCTTCATAAGGGTATAGCCTAAGTTAGCTATATTTTCCACCGAATGAGAATCCTGAATCTGTTTCATCAGTTTGTCAATCAATGTAGCTGCCAACTCAGACGATCCCGCAATTGTTATGCCAGAATGTTTATTCAATCTAAATAACTTCTTTTGGATATCATTTATAGCAGTCAATCCCCTTGGATCTCCAATAGTTCCTCTACTATCGGTTGCTAAAATTAATCCATCAGAGCCTTCAAGAGCAATGGTTAGGGTCATTAATTCCCCCTCTTTTTTTATCGGAAGATGTCAATTTTTTCTTAATAAGTAGGAATTTTTGCCCAATTCAGTAACGGTAGGTTTGTAATATACGAAAATCAGATTTGAATGTCAAGCGAAAAGCATTAATAGTTTAAGATGCCTTCGTCTATCGTGCTACTACGAGACCAAGAACAAAGGCAGCCAGTCCCAAAAGTCCCTGAAGCTACAAATTCGCTTTAGGTTTCAATGTCTTGGCAAATTCGATCTGCCACTATGCATATCAAAGCCCGGGGCTGGCGAGCGACCCACGGGGCTTATTCCTCCTTGGCGGCGTTGATCAACGCCTGAAGCTCTGCGTTTTCTGCGGCCAACTCATCCCATGTCGGGATCGAGGGACCGATCAATGCAGATAGTTGTTTATACATCTCGGGGCCGAGTTTTATCGCCACCTGAGCAAAGAACAGAACCATTGCCGGATCAACAGGACTCATAGCCTCAAACAATGTGGCAGAGTATTCAGGGTTCAAGACGATCCTGGACTATCTCATCGAGCATGACCTCACGCGATCGCAAATCATTGTCTATGGCGATTCAAAGCTGGTGATCAAACAAATGTTCGGTAGGTGGCGGATTAAATCCGGATACTACGTCCCGATCGCAAAGGTCTGCAAGGCCCTGTTGAAACAATTCCCAAATATTACGGGTAAGTGGATCCCGAGGGAGCAGAACGGCCTTGCCGATGAGCTTTCTAAGGCGCAGCTGAAAGGGGCTGGGGTAAAATTCAGAATACAAAAAGAGGATTAAAAATGAAGTTCCAGCCCAAAAGATTCAAATAGGTGGGAAGAGGGATTAGCTTGATTATCAACCGTTTTTTTAACTTATTGAAATGATTGGAGCCGGCGCGGGGATTTGAACCCCGGACCTACTGATTACGAATCAGTTGCTCTACCACTGAGCTACGCCGGCATTTTCGGTAAGGACGACCAATGATTATATTCTTATTTATCATTTTTTAGAATGCCCGTCAATCTCCGTTATAATATCGATGGTGCCCCCAAATTTCTCTTGCCTTTTCCAAGGGTTCAAATTTAGAATGGTCATGTCATTGAATCGTTAACTACTCCGGAGAGCTTGCATTGAAAAGATTCATTCTTTCTCTTCTTATAACCCTTGGCATCATCCTCATCCTGTTCACCCAGATCTCGATCAAAGACCTTTATCACCTTTTAATCAATGTTGATCCGTTCTGGGTAGTTTTGGGATCAATAGCCTATCTCCTCGCCATCTTCCTCCGGGCTTTAAGATTCAGATGGCTGATTCACTCCAGGGAAATTCTCCTTCCGGATCTTTTTAAAATCACCGTCCTCTATCATCTATCGCTCATGGTCCTTCCCTCGAAATTAGGAGAGCTTTCCTACCCTTATTTCTTAAATAAACGGAGCCGCTTGAGCATGACAGAAGGTCTGGCCTCTTTGATCGCATCAAGAGTCTACGATTTCTTTATCGTCCTGATCATCTTTTTATTTGCCATCATTGGATTCCAGCGATTCCTCCAAATCAACCTGCCCCTGACGATTTTCTTCTCTCTGCTCCTGACCCTCTTCGTCCTCTTCGTCTTCTTCTATATGAGCCACTTTTTGAAGTGGAGCTCCTTTCTTATCGGAAAAATAGCAGAGTGGACTGGCTTAAGAAATAGTAAAGCCCTCCTTTGGACTCAAAGAAAAATCCACGAGATGGCAGAGGATTTTTATGCGATTAAGGCAAGAAAAACTTATTATTCGGTAAGTCTGGCAAGCCTGGGATCATGGATGATGATCTTTTTTGTGTTTTACGCTTTTATGAGGGGATTCGGAATTCAAATTTCATTCTTAAAGGTCGTGTTCGGATCAACCATTGCGGTCATCGCCAATGCCCTGCCGATCAGCGGGCTTGGAAACTGGGGAACACTCGAGGCTGGATGGGCGGCCGGGTTTCTCATCGTTGGGCTTTCCAAAGAAGAGGCCATCACCACCGGTTTCGGGGTTCATATTCTGATCTTTCTGGTCTGCGCCATAACTGCCCTCATCTGCTGGGCCTCCCTTAATCTATCCGGACAGGGGCAGAAATAATAAACCCCGTTAGAAATTCCAACGGGGTACTTGCAGCGCCCGCCGTGCTCGCGCACCGTCGCGGCAGGCAAGCGCCGGCACAGCGGGACTCTATTTCTAACGGGGTAAAGCCCTCCCCCTTGTTAAAGAACAAGCAATAGAAGGGCTTTCCGAATCATGACTGCAACAGAGGCTAAGGTTCAACCCGGAAGCTCTTGGAATAATATCTTACACCCTTTCGAATTCACAAACTTTCCTGGTTAACTGGTATCTGTGTAATCGATTTCTCAATCGGTGTAATCAGAGATTTCTGGCCTTACCGGAAATCTCAAACCCTCTGGCTGACATTTCGTTTTGAAGCCTTCAAAGGATTCAGTTTGAAGGTGTCTTCTTTCACTTCCTTTTTGATGTGTGTGGCAAAATTACAGGTTCCCTTTGTCCATTTCAGGCTGGGTTCGCAATAGGTCTTACAATAAGAACCTGCCTCATAAGTCACCACTCGGTCACACCCTTTGCAGGACTCCACGATGGGATAACACCTCCCACCGTTGTAGGAACAGCCGTTCTTCTTCATGAAGATACATTCTGCTCCCGGCTTGATGGTTTGACAAACCATGTCGATCTACCCCCTTTCCTTATGGATTGATTTCTTTAAGGTATTGAAAATAAAGAAGATTTTCTAATCCCTCGCAAAACCCAAAAAAAAGAGTTACCATTTTAGGGTAACTCGTTTTGGCACAAAACCAACCGAGATCGACTAAATTTAATACAAAATCTTATGTTTGTCAAGGGGATTTTATGAGATTTCTAAAAAAATCTGAAATCTCTGATTACACCGATTAGGAACAGATTACACGGATATGAAACCCAATAAGAGACCGTTGGCAATCCTAATTCTTATATTTCTGGTTACGGTTCTTATGGGGAATAGCCTTCCAGCCCTTGCCTCCCCAAAAAAAATGGAAGATCCTCTTTTCTGGGTCAGGGCAATCAAGAATCCGGACCGCCTTCTCCTAACTCCCACTGAGATTCAGAAGATGAATGAAGAGAACCTGAAAAGGCAAGACCTTCTCCTCTGCAGTGTAAAAGATATGAAGGAGGAATGGATCGGAGAAGAGATCCTCGCTTTTTTAAGAGAGGATTGGAAGAGTTTCGGAAAATCGGAACAGATCCGCTATGGGAAGCAGGGAATTCCATTGGATGATTCCTTCTGGAATGCGTTAAGAGAGAATATGAATCAAAAAGCATTGAAAGAGAAAAATCAACTCCTTTTCGGTTTAACCGTTAAAAGGACAGAGGTTCGTGTCTTTCCTACTGAAGAACTTTCTATGAAAACCTCTACCAATTATGATTTCGACCTGTTCCAGCAATCTGCCATTGCTCCGGCCTCTCCCGTTGGAATCTATCACTTCAGCCGTGATCAGCTCTGGGCCTATGTGCAAACCCCCTTCATTCGCGGATGGATTCGAACAAAAGATCTGGCCATGGCAAAAGGTAAAAACGACGTCTTCGGCCAGGGCGGGATTAAAGAGCCGCTTGTCATTACAGGCAACTTTGTAAGGATCTTTGCCGACCCCCTTTTCCGGCAACCGGTCTTCTCCGCTCAGATGGGAAGCGCCTTTCGCATCCTCCGCTTCCCTGATCAGGCAAAACCTTACAAACCTCATTATACAATCTCAATCCCTTTCAAAGAGGCAGATGGCCGGCTGAGCCTTGGAAATGGATATATCCCTGCAAATGAGGATGTCCATATTGGTTTTCTCCCATATACGCAGAACAATATGGCACGGCAGGCTTTTAAGATGCTTCACCAGCCTTATGGCTGGGGAGAGATGTCCGGGGGAAGGGACTGCTCCCGATTCATGATGGATCTCTTCAATACTTTCGGAATTCTTATGCCACGGAATTCCAATCTTCAGGCTAGGATGGGAATCCCTCTCGGGCCACTTGAAGGAAAGACGATAGAGGAGAAGAAAAAAATATTAGATCGAGCCGTTCCACTAGCCACCCTCCTCCGCATGCCCGGCCACATCATGCTCTATCTTGGCAGGCATAACGGGGCCCATTATGCCATCCACAGTATCTGGGGGATTCAGAAGGAGGGGAAATCCGGCCCTGTCTATCAGAAGATCGGAAAGGTTACTATCACCGACCTCAACCTCGGCAAAGGAGGCCCCAATGGCTCCCTACTCCACCGCCTCACAGAAATCCAACTTATCGGCCCCGATTCTGAAGTTAAAAAATAATTCAAGATTAAAAGCTTAAAAGATCTTGACGCAGCCGTAGTTTTATGAGACTGTTTTAATGCAACGGTGATCGGTATAAACAGAAGGAGAAACTGCAATGGTCGCCCATGATGAATTTGCAACAAAGGCTGATTTGAAGGAATTTAAAGACGAAACCATCCATGAATTTCACGTGGTTTCAGAAGGGTTGATGGATCATATCAAGCTTTTGGCCAAAGGCCATCCTGGAGTTGTTGAAAGACTTGATCGCGTTGAAACCAAACTTGACAGTATGGAGTCAAGACTTGACCATATGGAAAAGGAGAACGAACGCCAGCACATTGAGACTCGTGCATTGATCAAACTCTCTTTCTCCGAGCTGGACAAACGCCTTTCCGACCTCGAATCACAGGTCAAAGAGTTACAGGAATGGAGAAAACAGATCCAGTCAAGGCTACAGGTCTAATTTCAACACAATTCTTCTACCTTAAACCTAAATTGAGCTATTTTTTCACCCTTCACAAGGGGGGCGGGGAGGCCGAAAAGCCTTTTAGAGCGATCACCTTTGATGGGTTGAATCAACCATGGGGATAGTTCAATGATCACCTGTTTGGTGAA
>VGSS01000002.1 GCA_016874935.1 Deltaproteobacteria bacterium
CAATCCGGATATCGATGCAAAAACACATCCCTATATCACCACAGGGATGAAGCAAAATAAATTTGGGATCGACATTCTCAGGGCGCCCATGGCCTACCGTCTTTCCTCCGAATTGCCGAACCTGAAGATTATGGGAATTGACTGTCACCTGGGTTCCCAACTGGTGGAGGTGGACCCCTTTGTGGAGGCACTGAAGAGGCTGAAGAGCCTGGTTGATCAGTTAAGAATGGAAGGGATGGAGATTCGCTACCTCGACTTGGGGGGCGGGTTGGGCATCACCTACAACGATGAAGAACCTCCTCATCCCTATGAATACGCCTCTAACATCCTTGAGGAGATTCGAAGTTTCAATTGCACCCTCATCCTGGAACCGGGCAGGGTGATCGTTGGAAATGCCGGCATTCTGGTCTCGAAAGTGCTTTATACAAAGGAGAATGAGGAGAAACGCTTTCTCATTGTGGATGCGGCGATGAACGATCTGGTTCGTCCCAGTTATTATGGTTCCTTTCATCAAATCCTTCCGGTAAGAGAAGAAAAAAGGGAGGAGGTTGTTGTCGATGTGGTAGGCCCAGTTTGCGAGTCAGCGGACTTTTTGGCCAAGGAGCGAAAGATCCCGAAGCTGAATCCGGGCGAATTGATCGCCGTGATGAGCGCAGGTGCCTATGGATTTTCCATGGCAACCAACTATAACTCCAGACCCCGTGTGGCAGAAGTGATGGTCAGGGATGACGAGATCCATGTGATCCGAAAAAGAGAAGAGTATGAGGATCTGATACGGGGGGAAACTATTCCAGATTTTCTGACTCAGTCGTAATCATTGGGTTATAGATAATTTCAAATGCCAAAGTTCAAATATCAAATCAAGCTCAAGTTTCAAAGTTAAGATAATTTGAGATTTGGCATTTGTCATTCATTTGAAATTTGACATTTGGTATTTGGACTTGTTGTTAGCCGGAGGCGTAATGAAGATTCCTTTCATGAAGATGAGTGGGAGTGGAAATGACTTCATCCTCATCGACCATCGGAAGTCCCTTATTGAGCCTGATCGCATGAAGGAGTTTGCCCGGAAGGTCTGCCAGAGAAGGGTCTCTGTGGGAGCGGATGGGCTCATCTTCATTGAACCTTCAGAGAAAGCTGACTTCAAATGGCAGTTCTTCAACGCGGATGGGAGCGTGGCAGAGATGTGCGGCAACGGAGGACGGTGTGCTGCCCGGTTCGCTCATTTAAAAGAGATCACTGGTCCTTCATTGACCTTTGAGACTCTGGCCGGAATTCTCTCTGCTCAGGTAGACGGGAAGAGGGTTAAGCTGGAGATGACCAAACCCCATAGCCTCAAACTCGACGAATCCCTTCTTATGGATGGGAAAAAGGAGACGCTCTCGAGCATCAACACCGGTGTTCCTCATGCCGTGACGTTTGTGGAAGACATCGAAACCGTGGACGTGGTTGGCTTAGGAAGATTAATTCGAAACCATCCCCATTTTGCACCGGCAGGCACCAATGCAAACTTTGTACGGCTGGAGAAGAATTCTCGATTATCGGTGCGGACCTATGAGCGGGGTGTGGAGGATGAGACGTTAGCCTGCGGCACAGGGACAGTGGCTTCTGCTTTAATCTCTGCCTTTAAGGGATGGGTGAAATCCCCGGTGTCTGTTAAAACCGCAGGGGGTGAAGTCCTGACGGTTCATTTTGAGGTCGAGGGGGAAGAGGTCAAAAGGGTATTTTTTGAGGGGGATGTCCACATCATTTATGAAGCCGAGATGTGGGAGGAGGCTTACGAATGAAAGAAGGGTTAAAGGCAATTGTTGTTGGCGCGGCCGGCAAAATGGGGAACCGGATTATCCACATCATCAGGGAGACTCCATCGATTGAGCTTGCGCAAGCGATTGAGAGAGCAGATCATCCCTCTCTTGGTATGGACATTGGAGAGGTGATTGGCCTGGGAAAGCTCGGCATCTCCCTGGAAGGAGGATTCAAAAAAGGGAATGGGGATGTGATTATTAACTTCAGCAGCCCTGCCGCTTCCTTGGAGAGTCTGGAGTTTGCCAAGGAGAATGGTCTTGCCATTGTGATCGGGACGACAGGTTTTAATCCGGAACAGATGGAGAAGATCAAAGGACTTTCGAAGAGCACCCGTTGCGTCGTTGCTCCCAATATGAGCGTGGGAGTGAATCTCATGTTTCGAGTCGTTCAGGATATCGCAAAGGTATTGGGCCCGGAATATGATATTGAGATTCTCGAAGCCCATCATCGCCTGAAGAAGGACTCGCCCAGCGGGACAGCGGTCAAATTAGGAGAGCTCATTGCAAAGGCCATGGATAGGGATTTTGGGCAAGTGGGTGTCTACGGCCGAAAGGGGATGATCGGAGAGAGGACAAGAGAAGAGATCGGGATGCAGGTGATCCGGGCAGGAGATATCGTGGGGGAGCACACTGTCCTCTTCGGAGGGGTCGGAGAGCGATTGGAGATCATCCACCGTGCTCATAGCCGCGACAACTTCGCGAGGGGAGCCATCCGGGCCGCGCTCTGGATCGTCAACCAGCCCAATGGCCTGTATGACATGCAGGATGTGCTGGGGTTGAAGAAATAAGATCATGATAGATGTTTGATTTCGTTTGAGATACATATAATGAGACAAAAGGAAACACAAATTGATTTCAAGGAGTATCTCCTTGACTCCAGTATCCCCTATATCTTGTGGTGCGACTTTTTTCTCCCTCGCACTTGTTTGACGATATCTTTGTACGCCACCGGCTCAACTTGTACGGCTTGCTGTACCAGCCGGTAGAAGAGCTTACCACGAGAACGCGAGGTACGACGGTTGAACCGGAAAGTAAATTCATCGAGGTAGTAGTCCAGATGTTCATGACTTACCCATCCTTGATGGGTGGCTACCAACCACCTTTTCAGGAGAGATACAATTTTGTGAACCCTTGGCAAAAACTCGGAAGCCAATCGCTTCTGCCCGCGAAGAAGGCCGACTTCATGAATGTACCCTTTGGTTTCAATATCGGTGTACCCGTTCCATCCATCTGTATGCACGACACTACCGGGTTCGATGGCGACCAGCACAAAGGGCTGCAAACTCGCCGCTGTAGCATCCGGAACTCGGGCCATGCGTATCCTACCGATTCCTTTACCATCTTCCTCCGCCGCAACCACAATTACCGTCTTGGGACCCAAATACCGACCGCGAAATCTTTCTTCAGAAGTACCCCAATAACAATCATCCACCTCTACACGCCCACTCAGTCTATCTCGTCCCGGCCGAACCATCGCCCGACGCAATTTGTGCAACCATGTCCATGCTGTCTCGTAGTTGCCAAATCTCAGAATCCGCTGAACCCCCAGGACACTGGCACCTGTCTTCTGGCTGGTCACCAGCCAGATCCCACGAAACTACAACCCAAGCGGCTTGTTCGTGTCCTGGAAAATCGTCCCTGCGGTAATGGGTGTTTGAAATCCGCATACACCACAGGCTATCAGACCGCGCTTCGTAAGCCACCCCCTCTTATCGGCACATCGTGGGCAAGTAAAACCATAAGAATAGGTTCTAAATTTACAAGCACACGCAGTTACTCTTTTTCCCAAGCCTATGGAGGTGCATCGAGATGTCTCAGGAGCTATATTGTTACTTGAACGGAAAGATTGTTAGGGAAGGGGAGGCAGCCCTCTCCCCTTTTGACAGAGGTTTCCTGTGGGGAGATGGCGTCTACGAGATCACGCCCTGTTTCAACCGCCGGCTCTACCGGTTGAAGGACCATCTGGATCGTCTTTACCGATCTTTTCGCTACGTTCGAATCGATTTAGGAATCGGGCAGGAAGAGGTTGAGAAATTGACCCTTGACCTGCTGCAGATGAACCTCCCCCTTCTTGCTGAAGAGAGCGTCTACCGCGTCGGCCACTGGGTCACGCGGGGCATGGATACTCCGAGCATGGTGGCCCGGGCTGCAGGACCTCCGACTTTATTCATCTTTTGGCGTCCAGTGGCAGTGGAGGCTGCCGCACGAAGCCTTGCAGAAGGGGTCAAGCTCGCGATCGTTCCCACTCGAAGGGTACCCCCACAGTGTCTTGAAACACGGGCCAAAGTGACGAGCAAGTTAAACCAGATCCTGGCAGAGCTCGAAGCAGACGCTGTGGATAGCCTTTCCCTTATGTTGGATATCCATGGAAACGTGTCGGAGAATTCGATCGCGAATTTCTTCATTGTTAAAAAGGGTGTACTCTGGACACCCCCAGCCCAAAATGTCCTCGAGGGGATCACCCGGAAGGTCGTATTTGAGTTATCCTCGCGGCTGAGGATATCTGTTGAAGAGCAACATTTCAGTCTTTATGACCTGGCCCAATCCGATGAATTTTTCCTCACATCGAGCGTAACGTGTGTCACCCCGGTTCGAGAAGTTCACGGGATTCGACCTTCTTCTCCTGTACCAGGGCCTGTGACGAAACGATTGATGGCGGCCTTTGTAGATGAAACGGGTTTTGATTTTCGAAAATATCTTTCAGATTAAAACAAGCCAACAGATCAAGTTGTAGGACTCCATTCTTGTTCAGGAAAGGAGCACGTAACGAAGGTCACTCCCATCATTTGAAAAATCACCCCAAGGGTCAATGACAATTCCTGCTATCTTCTTAGTAGGCCCCAGGCAATCCACAGGCGATCAGATCTTTTGTTGGAAACCGGTAGAAGACTTCGAACCCATCGTCAGTGATTACCCCACAATGCTCAATCTTCACACCGTCCTTAGCCCATCTGTCTCCATGCCACGTGAAACAGGCGGCTTCTACGGCAAAAGTCATGTTCTTCTCGAGTTTTCCAGAGGGGAAATCACCCATAAACTGGCCGCTGGCCCCGGCAACGGTCGCCCCCGGATCGCCTGAGCGGAGGCCGATTGGATGGGCCGTCGTGCCGTAGAAGTACCGGCCCGGTTCAGGCCACTTTGGTATACGCCCCCAGAGGCCCGGTGCATCTCCTTTTTTCAACCAGTTCTGCTGCACATCTGTAGTGGTGATACCGGGCTTAAAGGACTCTGTTAGGGTCATCAAAGCTTCGTAGGCAACGTGGTATATTTCCTTCTGGAATTCAGTTGGTTTGTCTCCTACGCAGTAGGTGCGGTAGAAACAAGTGCGATAGCCCTGGAAGCTTACGCCGTTGATATCTAAAACGACCAGGTCCCCAGGTCTAACCATTCTATCTGTGGGCATATTCGGTACGCCGTAACCCGATCTTTCACCGCTGCACACCACGAAGCTGGGGCCTTCCAATTCCTCTGCCCCGGCCTTATAGCAACCGTTGGCTGCAACCCCTGCAATCTCCAACTCGGTCATGCCCGGCCGCAGAGCCTTACACACCTCCCAATGGGCACTTTCAGCAATTGCACCGGCATTCCGGAGGCAATGGATCTCGTCCTGGGTCTTGATTTTGATGGCATCAACCATACAATTGTTGCCATCTACGATTTTTATCCCTGCCCGCTTGCATGCTTCCAACATGTTTACGCTGGCGATGTCGATCCCACAAGGCATATCGAGGACATCGTGCTTCTTTAATAGGGCTTTGATCTCTTCGCAGGTTTCGTCGAAATAACGAGGCATAAATTGAGGGGTATCGGGTAGGCCCTGGCAGAGTTGGTAAACCTTGGATGTCTTCAGTACCATTTTGCCTTCAAACCATGGCATACGGGGCCGTTCCCACTGGCCATTTAAATGATCGATCGGAACGTAGGGCAAGCCTTGGTCTTGAATCAAGAGAACAAATGTGCCAAGTCTGCGCCTGGCGTATTGGTGGAAGGAGTAGTAGCCGACGTAGCGATGATAATCATAGTCGTATAAAATCATCGCGCCAAGGCCGTGCTTTTTAAGGGCTGCCTGAGCTCTTGCCACTCTCTCATTCCGCATGCGCTCCGGATTGTAGGGACGATACTCGTAATCGACTGCATATTTTCCATACTGCATAGGTTTATTCCTCCCTTCGTTGAGTTGTTTTTCCTAGCCCCATGTTGGTTAACTGAAGTTAACCTCTATTCTTTTGACAGTACGACCATTCTAATTCCAATGCTAAGTCATTGATTTGCATACAGTCTTGGCTGGGGCGCCAAAATAGTCTTGGCTCTTGGCCGATATGCGGCTTATGATAAGAGGGATATGCTGGGCTTTAAGAAATACAGACCAATTGCTAATCCAAGGCTTCTCCTACCAGCTCAGTCAGATCCAAGACTTTTATCCTCCCCTTCTTCTCTTTACGAAGTCTTGCAGAAGCCTGCTGAAGGCTGGATTTGCAAGAGGGACAAGCGGAGACAATGATTTCTGCACCGAGTTCAATGGCATCCAGCGCCCGACGATAGGCAATTTGTCCCGAGAGATTGTTATTATATGCTTTGAGCCCTCCTCCTCCTCCGCAACATTTTGATAGGTTTCGGTTTTCCTTAAACTCAAGGAGCTCGACCCCTGGAATTGCTTGTAAGATTTTTCTTGGAGGTTCATAGATATTCATGTGCCTTCCGAGATCACAGGGGTCGTGGTAAACGACTTTCATGGAGTAGGGTTCCCGGAATTTCAGCTTTTCCTCTGTGATCAACTTCTCAAAATACTCAACAATGTGGAGGACTTCTAAATCAATTTGAGCGTGCTTCGGGTATAAGTCTTTAAAGGTTTTATAACAACCTGCACACGTGGTGATCATCCTTTTCGCTTTTAACCTGGACAGTCGCTCAACGTTACTTGAAATCAAGTCTTTAAATTGCTCCGACCCGATCAAATAAGCAAGATATCCACAGCAGTGTTCTTCGTTTCCCATAGTGGCGTAATCAATTCCTGCTCGAGCAAGAATCCTCATCGTATTTGGGACAATCTGTACATCCTGGTAACTTGTAACACATCCAAAAAAGAGTAGGTTTTCTGAGGCCTTATACCGATAGGTAGAGGGATAGACATCGGTTCTCTTCTCCTTGGGCTCCTGTAAGGGATTTCCCATCACCACCATGCTCTCCAGAAGTGCCTGATGGATTTCTGGTAAATATCCTTCCACGGCTATCCTTTTCCGGGCTGATTCCACGATATCCGCAACACGGACTCCAGCCGGGCAGGCCACTTTACAGTTCATGCACAGGGTGCATTCGTAAAACTTCTCTGCCAATTCTTTGGACGGGTTGATTCTTCCAGTCAGTAGATTATAGGCGAGGATAACTCTTCCCCTCGCATTCTTCGATTCGATCAACGTCTCTTTGTAGACGGGGCACCCCGCCCTGCAGAAACCGCACATCAGGCAAGCCATAATTTCATTGTCGATCTCTTTGCCGAAACTTATCACTCTGTCTAGGTTCTGGACAAGGTCCGCATAGGCCGAATGGTCTAGCACATCCATAATATTTCCGTCAAAACCCATCTTCCCCGGATTCAAGATGTTATTCGGGTCCAAAGAATTCTTGATCGTTTTCATGACTTCATGGCTGCGGCCCAATTCCTGATGAATAAAGGAGGCCTTTGCGATCCCGAGCCCATGTTCCGCACTCAGCGTTCCTTTGTGTTTGAGAGCAAGATCGATGAATTCCTTTCCGATCTCTTTTAGTTCCGCCCACTCTTCCTTCTTCATCGGATCCATGATGACACAGGCATGGAGGTTTCCGTCTCCCACGTGGCCAAAAGTGGCTATCGGGAGGGGATGCTTTCTGGCGACTTTCTGGATTTCTTTAATAGTATCAGGAATCATCGACAAAGGGACTCCGAAATCTTCCAACATCGGCATATATCGGGATCCCCTCTGGTGCATGGAGAGGGCTGCTACGATTCCCTGTCGTCCTTTCCAGATCAGAACTTTCTTGGAGGGATCGTCATCCCAATTTGCATGGATCATTCCATGTTTCTTGCAAATTTCATTAACCCGTTCAATCTGTTCTTTTACGACCTTTTGATGTCCATCTATCTCCAAAAAGAGCAAGCAACCCACAATATCAGAAATTCCAAGCCCCATTGCCTTGTTCACTACATCGATGGATACTTTGTCAAAGATCTCACAGGATGAAAGACCTAGGCCGGAAGTGAGAATTTCGGTAGCCGCCTCCCCTCCGTCCTCAATATGTTTAAAGCTGACTTGGGCAAAGGCGACATATTCTGGGGATGGCAGGATCTTTAAGGTGGCTTCAGTAATAATTCCGAGCGTTCCCTCTGCTCCGCATAAAAGATGCGTTAAGTCATATCCTGTTGAAAATTTTGGAGCCAGCGATCCAGTTCGAATCACCTCTCCGCTAGGCAGCACCACCTCAAGTGCTTTGAGATAATCTTTGGTCGTTCCGTATTTGATCGCCCGGTTTCCGCTGGCATTGGTAGAGATCATTCCCCCAATCGAACAGAGCGAAGCACTCGCAGGGTCAGGAGGGAAGAAGTGATTCGGGAGGAGTTGATTGTTGAGTTCTTGACAGATTACGCCTGGTTCAACGATGGCATAATGATCTTTCCTGTTTATTTCTTTGATGCGATTCATTCGGCTGAGATCCAGAACGATGCCTCCGAGACATGGAAGCACCGCTCCAGTCAAGCTGGTTCCCGAACCCCTGGGGACAACAGAAAACCTCTCTTGGTTGGCAAGGGTAAGGATTTTTCGGACCTCTTCCGTGTCACAGGCTAAAACGACAGCATCGGGGACCCCTTCGTGAAGAGACATATCCCTGGAATAGCAGACCCGATCAACCTGGTCCAAGTAGATATTGTTTTTCCCGACGATCTTTCCAAGGGCTTCGAGATAATCCATGCTCGAAATCTCTTATGTCCTATTCCCGGTTTTAATTTTTTTGACAATCGCTTTAAATTCGCTTTCGTTTAGAACTCTTTTGAGGTCATGGGATTTCAATTTGACCTCCTGCACGACAGCAAGGGTTTCAGTTTCATTAAGTTCAATCCCCAACTTTTTACTCCAGATTTCAATATTGTCTGCGCCACTCTTCTTTCCCATAAAAATTTTCGGCGCCTCATGACCTACAAACTCAGGTTTTATAGGAAAAACCGTAGTAGGGTTATTTGCAAATGCATTCTTATACCATCCGGTAACAATTCCAGATTCAATCGTATAAGCTCCTTCACCAATAAAAGGGCGATTTGATGAAACTTGCGTCCCTGATAGCGTTTGCACCAATTTTGAAAGTTCGTTCAGTTTGCTGTAATCTATGCCAACATCCATTCCGTACATCGTTAAAAGAGTTAAAACGGTCTCTTCCATAGGGGTGTTTCCTGCTCGTTCCCCGATACCGGTCACCGTGGAATGGATGACCTCTGCTCCTGATAGAACAGCCATAATCGTATTGGCTACGCCCAGACCGAAATCCGAGTGAAAATGAATTTCAAGAGGTTTGGAGACTTTCTCTTTCACCTTCTTGGTAAAGTAACTTGCTCCATGGGGAGAAAGCACCCCAAAAGTATCAACCAACGTGAAGGCATCCATATGGCCCTCTCTTGCTACACGGTCCACCAGATTCAGCAACCATTCCATATCCGTCCTTGTCCCATCGATGGTAAAAAAAACTGTGTAAAGTCCCTGCTCCTTGGCGTAGGCCGTGGCCTTGATCGAAAGATCGATTGCTTTTTCGATGGGCCATTTGTAAGCTTGGTCTATGAGTTGAGCGCTGGCAGGAATTTCAATCACAATCCCCTTGACCCCACAGTCCACCGCGCGTTTCACATCATCTACCACACAACGGCAGAAACAGAAGATTTCCGGACCGAGGTCACGCTTGACAATCTCCTTGATTGCGGCTTCGTCAGGCGGTGAAACTGCAGGCATGCCTGCTTCGATGCGATGGATTCCTACCTCGGCCAGCTTTTCTGCAATGCGTATTTTATCGTCTTTGGTAAAAATGACTCCGGCCTGTTGTTCGCCATCCCTAAGGGTTATGTCATGGATTTTTATCCTCTTCGGAAGATGAAAGTCTTTAGTTACTTCTTTCTCGTAATTCCAGGGACTTACAAACCAGTTATCCGTTTTCCAGGGCGTGCTCATGCTTCAACTCCTCCTCTTAACGTTATTTATCTTTAAATATAACTTAGGTTAGCTCATTTCTGCTACGAATCGATGGGGCGATCATCTTCTCCCCCATCCTATAATTGAATTTCCCGGGTAACAAATCTTCCCCAGCCGGGTTCTCCAATGATCTCTCCATCGATCATCACCACCTTTCCCCGGACCATCGTGAGAACGACATCTCCGTTCACCTCCCGGCCGTGGTAGGGTGTCCATCCACATTTGGAGATAGTTTTTGAATTTTCGAATTTTCTTTTTTGATTCAGATCTACGAAGATGAGATCGGCATCGCAACCGACCCGAAGCGATCCTTTCTGTCCTGTCAATCCATAGATCATCGCCGGTCTTTCGCTTCTCACCTCAACCACATGGGGAAGCGTGATTCGTCCACGGACAACTCCATCAAGCAGAATGGAGATGGCTGTTTCGACTCCTGGAATGCCAAACGGAGCTACCCAAATATCATTGATTACAGCCGTATCTGCTTTCATCTTCAACTCCCTCTAAAGCCCCTCTTTCTTGAGGTGGCTTGCTAATGAAGTCATGACCATGGGAAGGATCTTTTGAGCCTTTATCCCCAACCGCTCAAGAACCCTGAGACCCCATTGCTCGCCATTTGCTTCTGGAGGCATGTTCTGGCCAAGGTCTTGAACAATTGCATCAATCGCCTCAATATAGCGGATGCCGTCTTCCATGATGCGATAGGCCCGATCTCCTGAAATAGGGTCATGCCAGGATGAAAAAAGACACTTTATGCCTTGGATGCTTTGTAATTTTCGGATTGATTCTATGGAGGTTCCCGGATTGACGTAGATGGGAAGCGTTCCTGCCGCAGGAATCGCATCTCCCGAAAAGAGAGCGCCCTCTTCTTCAAGAAAGAAAGAGAGGGAACCCCGGGAATGTCCCGGCGTCTCAAAAACCTTTAAATTCTTTCCTTTCTCTAAGGAAATCGTATCTCCTTCTCTTAAAACCCGTTTCACCGGAACTGGGCCCTCCACCAGTTCAAAGAAATTCAGGATGGGCCTTTCCTGAAACTGTTTCTCCACGTTTTCAATCCATGGTAGGTCCGCTGAGTGAGCGGCAAAAAGGGCGGCAGAGTTCTTCATTATCCCCAAGGCTCCACCAATATGGTCAGGATGAGCATGGGTGAGCAAAACAAAGGAGATTTCCCTCACAGATCGACTAAACTTCTTCAAACCTTCCTGAATTAATGGTTTTGTGTCCGCCACTCCTGTATCTATTAGACAGATATGCTTACCAAAGAGGATGTAGGAATAGACAAAACGGTCCACATAGATTCCTTTATCCAAGGCTAACCGGAAAGGATGCCTGATTGCATGAATGGTTTCAATGCCCTTCATTGTTTGAACTCCTCTTTTGCAACATTCCTTCCAAGGCTTCTATGGCCTTCTCAGCAAAAAGGGATTCATTGATATGCATTGGCAGTTCCTCATAGCCTACCCTTGAGAAATCGAGGTTCTCTTTAAGGACTGTGCAGAAAGCCCTGTCAGCCTCCGGCCAGAACCAAGGAAGGGGCGATGGGCTTCCATCAAGCCGGATTGCCTTTGGTCCTTTTGGGCTATCATAGGCAGAGAACCCTCCAAGGGGAATAATCACCCGAGAAGGACCTTTTGCCTGATTGAGTTTATCTGCAAAAACCCGTCCGAGGAGCGTGTTCTCCTCCACATTCGTTCGCATCAATGTGATGTGAGGCGTATGTTGATAGAAGATCCGATTCCTCCACTTCTCCGGAACCGTATCGGGGGTTTTGAAATTGACAAGGTCAATCGCCCCTGGAATGATGACCTGCGGAATGCCCCTTGCTCCGGCTGCCTCAAGTCGGTGGGGCCCGGCTGTCAGAACACCTCCCACCACTTCATCAGTGATTTCCGTCGTGGAGATATCGAGAACCCCATCAATCATCCCTTGTTTTACCAGCTCTTCCATGGCCATTCCCCCCGTTCCTGAGGTATGAAACACGAGGACCTCATATCCCTTTTTTTCCAGAAGCGACTTTGCGCGCTCGGTACAGGGTTGAACCACTCCAAAAACGGTAAGTGCGATTTGAACCTTAGGGGCTTCCTCCGGATCCTTATCTTCTTTCAACATTCCGGCAATAGCCCGGACGGCATTTAAAAAGACTTTTCTCGTCATCCGGTTGAGGGAGATATCTCCCACCGGATGAAACATCACAATGTCTTTCCATCCAACATATCCCCGGACATCGCCCGAGGCCATGGTGGAAACCATCAACTTGGGCATCCCCACGGGAAAGCGCTGCATCACCGCACAGGCAATGGCCGTTCCGTTCGATCCTCCAAGGGCAAAGATACCCTGAAATTTCTCCTGTTGGAAAAGATCTTCTGCAAGCTTAATGGCTCCTTCCGTCATTACTTTCTGAGCTGGAACGCGCTCTAGTTGACTGACCAAGTTGAATTCTGCTCCAACGGCCTGAGCCACTTCCTTGCAGGAGATATCAGAAAAAAGATCGGATCGAAATGTTTTACAGCTTACATCCATCAGGAGGATGCGAATATTCTCTCCACTAAGCATTTGCCGGATATACTGATATTCGCTGTCCTTAGTATCGAGAGTCCCGATGAGGAGTACGGTTTTCATCATTCATAATCCATTGACAACCATTATTAAAAAAACCTTAATGGGCCTGGATAACATCCCAGGCCCATTAAGGTTTTTTAGCAGGTCTTTTATGCAGGCAGAAGTTTCATAGCGGCAAGTTTATCGGCAACGTCCTTCAGATCTAATTCCTCTAATTTCTTTCTGGTTGGGGCGCCGGTTTTCTCATCCCAGCCTCGTTGTTTATAGTAGTCCGTCTTCGCCGTCTCAAAATCCTTTCGGTCCAAGCCTCCTTCCGTCGCGCTTACGACAGTTGACACCGGGGTCGTTGGGGTTAAGCCCGTATAATACACCTCTGGAAGCCAGTCATGGCTTTCACGAAGGTTTGCGGTTTTCCAATCCCGGATGGTGACGGCCCTGTGGAGGTTCCAGCAGCGTTCGGCCGCTTTATCTAATTCTTGCTCGCTCCATTTCACCCCTGTTACAGCGGAAAAAAGTTTACTCTCAATAGACATATCCCCCATGTATTTTCTCTCTGGATTAGGGCTTAAGACCACAGGAAAGACCCAGTCACAAGTAGGAAGGCTATCCTTGATGACACCGTGATGATCAATCGATATGGCAAATCTTCCCTTGGAGGGATGGTAGGGCGTGATTTTACCGATAGGGTCTATCGCATTCTCCGAACCATAAAGCGCTTTCGCCACCTGCTTTATGTCCTCAATTTTTGCTCCTGAGAACAGCACCATTCCGGGGTACTCATGGCGATTGGGGTCCCGGTTATCCATGACCCAAGTCAACCCTAAGACCTGTGAATAGGATCTCGGGTCATAATGATCCCACATTCCATGGGAGCAGAGCATCACGCGACCAGCCGCCTCTCCCCTTAATACGTCATCCAATACTCCCATTTTCATCGCCCCTCTCGGAAGGCCTTCTGCCATGATATCACCGAGGCCTTCCCTTCGGGCGATTTTATTGCATAGGGTGGTAATAAACCTCTCTCCCCCCTTTTTCTCATCCGAGAAAGGAATTCCTGCTTCTTTTTCCGTAATCCTGCCTGTCTCGTGCATCCATCGGAGGAGAAATACCCACATCACAAGGTCCCATGGATTTAGCCCCAGTGTATCGATGAGCTGTTTGGCGGCGAAGGTAGCCTCATGCGTGGATGCTGGCGGGCTATACCATGTTGCTGACAAACAGACGAATTCGCCTGATTGAGGTATTCCAAAGCGGTTCATAGCAGGCACGGTCATATAACTCTTGCAGGCCACCGGACAAGAGAAACAGCCGATATTCTTCACATGATAGGCAGCCATCTTCCCTGCAAATCTTCTGTCAGCCTCATGAGGTCTTAAGGACATTCGGTTCATATCTTTTGGGTCCACCCTGCCGATCGAGATCTTTTTGGGTCCTCCAACCCACTGGAGGTTATCCCTGGCACGATAGCCCGATGCGGCGCTTCCCACGGGTGGGGGAATGATTCCATGAAGTGGGGCAGCAATCAAACTTTTTGTATACTCCACCAAGTCCAAAAGCTCCTTGGGAGAGCAGGCCATTTTCACTCTCCCCGTCCCTCGAACAACGATTCCCTTCAGATTTTTTGACCCCATAACCGCCCCAAAACCACCCTGTCCAAGGGCGCTCTTGAGATCATGGATAATTACGGCAGTCCGGACAAGTTTCTCTCCGGCGACACCGATTACCATGGCTTTTGCCCTCGAATCCCTCATCTCTTTAATCATCTGGCGCTGCGCGTCATAAGTATCCAGCCCCCAGAGATGAATCGCATCCCGGATCGCAACCTTATCATCGTGGATGGCAACGTATACAGGTTTAGGGGCCTTTCCTTCAACAATAATCCCGTCATAACCGGCAAATCGAATCTCAGCTCCGATGTGTCCCCCCATGTTTCCCCTTGTTGTGTGTTCCACAGGCCATGTATGAGGAGACTTCGTCACTGCTGTCAACCGTCCGGAAGACGGGGATAGAGTTCCCGTAAGAGGACCAGCCATTAATATTAGCTTATTCTCCGGATCGAGAGGCTTGACATCTCCAGACACTTCATCCCACATAATCTTCAAACCAATGCCCAGTCCACCGATGTATTTAGGAATATATCTTTCTGTGTCGACCTTTTCAATCTTGTTATTTGTTAGATTAATGCGTAGAATTTTTCCTGCCCAACCATTGAGTTCCCTCATAATTTACACCTCCTTGTCTGATCATTAAAGCAAATGAAATCGATTCTTGTTTTCAATATCCAAACCTTCCTGAGACTTTATCCTTGAACCCATTTTCTAATCCAAATCATCGTATCGGGGATCCCATTTCACATATCGTAAAGCAGTGGCAGGACATTGTTTCACACATTCCGGGGCACCCCCGCAGAGGTCGCATTTCCGAGCCTTTCTCTCATCTTCAAAATAGTTCACCATGTTGAATGGGCAGGCTCTCTGACAGTTTCCAAGACCATTACAAACCTTCAGATCGACATAGCGAGCCTTCGTTTTCTCGTCGACCTTGATGGCCTCAGCAGGGCAGGCACGAAGACAAGGAGCCTCCTCGCATTGACGGCAAGTTTCCCCTGTGAATTGCCCATCTGTCCAGATCGATTCCTGATATCGTCGATCGATGAACACACGCGCCCGGCTGGGCTGAGATGCCCCTTCCCGCATGGTTGAGCAGGCGACCTCACATCTTCTACAACCAATGCAGAGGGCAGAATTGTGCATCACCACCATTGTTGCATTTGGAATGGCCGGATAACCGAATGCCCCTGATGGGCCATTATACGGAAAGACCACCGATCCTCCAACCGCTACCACCCCAATCCCTATCATGCTTTGCCTTAAAAAACATCTTCTATTCATTTCTTTTCTTTCTCTACTCTCCATAAGAACACCTCCTAAAAAACGTTTCTTTGATTAGAATAACTGTATCAATTTAGCTTTTTGAAAAAAAGAGATTTATGAGTCAATGGATCAAATGAATCATCATAAAATCCCCCTTAATCCCCCTTTTCCAAAGGGGGAATCCCTTTGCCTCCCTTTGGCAAAGGGAGGTTAGGAGGGATTTTATAAAGTTTTTTCAAACCGCTAAAGTGTTACGAATAACTAATATTTCGCCATTAGAAATCAGACACCCAAATAAAGTTTCTTCACCTCCTTATTTTCCCAGAGTTTTGTTGGTGTCGAGGAGTAGACAATTTTCCCCTTACTCATGACATGGGCATAGTCTGCAAATTTCTTAGCAAAGGAAAGGTTTTGTTCAACCAAGAAGATAGATAGCCCTCCTTCCTTGAGCTTGAGGATGACATCCCCTACTTCCCGGACCAGCACCGGGGCTAACCCCTCTGTAGGCTCGTCCATAAGGAGCAGGAGGGGATTTGAAATCAGTGCCCTGGCAATGGCCAACATCTGTTGCTCCCCACCGCTCAATTGGTTTCCTCGATTCTGATCCCGTTCCTTCAGTCGTGGGAAGAGACTATAGATCTTTTCAAAATCCCACATCGAACTCTCGGAGCCACGGGCAGCAACGGCCAGATTTTCTCTCACCGTTAATGAGGGGAAAATCCGTCTGCCTTGAGGAACTAGACCGATCTGCATACGAATGATTTTGTAAGCCGATATATGGGTGATGTCCTTATCATTGAACAAGATTTGTCCCTTACGAGCTGGAGTAAGTCCGACAATGGATCGGACCAAAGTGGTCTTTCCCACTCCATTTCGCCCCAGGAGAGCCACTACCGTTCCCTTAGCCACCTCGAGACTGATCCCTTGGAGGATATAGCTTTGGTCATAATAGGTATGAATGTCCACCACCTTGAGCATAAACATTACTCCGCACCCAAATAGATTTCTTGTACGGTAGAATTATTTTTGATCACTTCTTTCGTGCCCTCGATTAGACATTCCCCATGATAAAGAACCGTTATCTTTTCGGCAAATTCAAAGGCGACATCCATATCGTGTTCAATCAGCAGGATGGTAATGTTTGGATCCAGTTTTTTGAGAAGTAGAGTTAAGGCCTGAGTTTCCGCTGAAGAGAGTCCTGCCGCCGGCTCATCCAGAAGCAGGAGGCGTGGCTCCTGGGCAAGGGCAAGGGCAACCTCAATCTGTCTCTGGACTCCATGGGAAAGGTTTTTGACGGGGGTATTACGTTTATCCCACAGGTCGAATTCTTTCAAAAGGCGATTACATCGGTCTATAAGATTATGATGAGAAGAGATAGGCCTAAACATCACAAATTTCGTTAGGGTCAGGGCCTGGCAGGCCATTATAATATTTTCTGACACCGTCAGTTTTTGAAAAAGATTGGTGATTTGATATGTTCTTGCCATTCCCAGGGCTGCCCGACGGTAAGAAGGCAACCCGGTAACCTCTCTGCCAAAGAAGAGGATTTTTCCTTTACTGGCCGGATAGGTCCCGCTGAGCAGGTTAAAGATCGTCGTTTTTCCTGCACCATTCGGCCCCATGAGGACCCGTCTTTCACCCAACTCTATCGTCAGGCTGACTGAATTAACCGCCCTAAGACCTCCAAAATCCTTTGTAAGATTTTCCACCACCAGACATGGGACAGGCGCCATACTCTTGGTCGTTTTTATTGAAGCCATTGACTCTTTTTTTCCTTCCGTTAGCACATGCGCAGAATCGACTTAAATCTGAACCTCTTCGAACCTTTTCAAACTTATCCTTTTTCTTACTCCAGGGGAGCCTCCCCCCCTGGAGCTTCAGGATTATGGTTTGAGCGGGGGGAATTCCCGGCTATAAACAGGCTGCTTCAAGAATTCCTCTGGTTTGTATTTCCAGAACTGAGAAACTTTGGGATATGTATGAATGATCGAATTCTGAAGCTCTCCACCGACTTTCTCCACCTTCCGGATATAAACATCTTGGATCGGATTTCCGTATTCATCCAACCTGAAATCTCCGCGAGGAACATCTCTAAGCTCCACCTTTTTGAGGGCATCCATAAACTTGTGCTTATTCTCTACATCTCCGCCAATAGCCTTGATGGCTTCTACAATCCATCTCGCTCCCGTGTAAGTGCCTTCTGAGTAGTAGGAAGCGGCCTTCTTCGCCTTTTCGCGAAAAGCCTTCACGAATCGCTTGTTTGCCGAGTTATCCAATGCCCCGCTATAATGCAGAGCGCTGATGATTCCCAGAGCCTCATCGCCCATGGAAGGAAGGGCATGTTCATCCGTGGTTGTTCCTCCGGCGACCACCTGGATTCTCCCCTTGAGACCAAACTCCTGATATTGCTTGACGAACTGAAGTGTTGAACGGCCTACGAATAGGGCATACACCACATCGGCCTCTCTCGAAATCTGGGCCAGGAAGGGGCTGAAATCGGTGACAGTCAGAGGGGTCCATATCTTCTGGATAATTTTTCCTCCTGCCTCCTCGAAGGTTTTTTGGAAACCTCCAGCGGACTCCCACCCAAAAGCATAATCGAGACCGATCACCACTCCCTTTCTCAGTTTGAGGACCTGGT
Organism: Deltaproteobacteria bacterium; assembly: GCA_016874935.1. GTDB lineage: Bacteria > Desulfobacterota > BSN033 > BSN033 > UBA1163 > RBG-16-49-23. The sequence goes on from VGSS01000002.1 coordinate 18,083, forward strand.
AAGTGTACTCTCCAAGGGAGTGATTGGGCTGGCTGCTATTCCATCCTGTCCGAACGATCCATTTTGGTCTCTGTCGCTGAGTCAGATCATCAGGCGCCATGATGGGATAGGTTGTTGGAATCTCTTTGGAATCAATATAGGGGGCTAGTGCATAACCCGTGGAGGCTAAAAGGCCTCCTGTCATGACGTGAACCCCATCCTTTTCCACTAATTTTCTTGTCTTCGTTAGGCCTGCCGCTGGAGTTCCCTCGTCGTCCTCTACGATAAGTTCAATTTTTCGGCCGGCTGCGGTGTAACCAATCTCTTCCAAATAAAGCTGTATGCCCGATAGCATGTCCTTCCCTGTCGCGGCAAATGCACCTGATAAAGGAGCTATGAAGCCGATCTTGATCGGTCCCTTGGCCTGAGCCCATACGGTGGAAGTGTTGAAAAATATTAGGCTTACGATAGCTACCAACATCGCCAGAAAAAAAACTTTTTTCATCATCGTTTTCTCCTTTCTTTTTAATTGCTGTTAATTAGAAAATAGAATCTCGTTTAACGTTGTCGAAGCTCGTATCGAGGCTCGCCCTGTACCATATTAGGTTCAGGGCTCGTCTTACGAAACTTGAAACTCGAGCATCCTGCGTCGAGCTTCGGGCTTCTATACGAGCATCGTCACCCATAACCGTTTGACTACCAATTTTCATGATTCGAGGGTGCCCTCCGGGAATGGGCCATTAATTAAAAAATAATTTTAACTCCTTCGCTCTCCTCTCCCTCTATGGGAGCGGAGTCCATGAATGTGCCTCATTGCAAACGCGTGTTCGCTGGGAGCCGAATGGTTTTAAAACTCCGGATTGCCTCGGTGATTGATTTTTCCACCGGTATTCGTTCAGCGGTTGACCCTCCCACGTATCCGTCTAACCCCTTTACCCTCTCAAGAAGGTAGGTCACATCCTGAGGGGTTTCTGTAGCTCCCCCGTGACAGGTCACAACGACATCTGGCTTCTTTTTCTTGACCGTATCAATGATATTCTGGATAAGACCTATCATTGCTTCCAAAGAAGTCACCGTTTTGGAGCCAATTGACCCGCCACTGGTATTCCCTCCATGGGCGATGATGTTATCGCATCCGGCCTCGACCATCTTCAGGGCCTCTTCCGGTGAAGTGACAAAGGCTTTTGTGTAGAGGCCTTTCTGATGGGCAATCGCTATCATCTCCACTTCTTTGTCAAACGTGATCCCTGTTTCCTCAAGGACTCTTCTAAAGTTCCCATCGATGAGGGCAAGGGTAGGGCAGTTCAATATTCCTGAAAAACCAGCGGTTAAGATTTCATCTAAAAAAAATTCCATGTTCCGGGTGGGATCGGCTCCAAGAAGTCCTGCCATGACGGGGGTATGATTGATTACAGGGAGGATATCCCTTTTGCCTAATTCAAGGGTAACGGCGTTTGCATCGGCAATCGAAAGATAACCAGCCATGGAGGAAAGCCCTGCCATTCGAAACCTTGCCAAGATGTGGGTTGTAATCATGTCTGCGCCGCCTACCTCTGCAAATTTGGCGGAGATCCCTGTTCCAGCAAAAGCGTCAAAGAGAGCCTGCCCTTGCTGAATTTCTGCTTTGAATCTGTCTACAATCTCCTGTCTCTTAAATCGCTTGACCATCTTATTCCTCCCAATTCCTCCATTATGTAACTCCTTCGGTCTCGGCCTTTTCCTCACCTCCTTTTAGCCAATCATTGATAAGATTAATCAGTCCTTGGGGTGCGTAAAGAATAGTAAGAATGTAAATGGTTCCTACAATGAGGAGCCAACGATGGGTATAGGCACTGATAAAGTTTTTAAGGAATATTATGATTCCTGCGCCAAGAACCGGGCCGATCAAAGTCCCTGGGCCTCCCAGAATCACCATCAAAATAATTTCTATGGATGCAGTGAGTTCCATGTCATAAGGACTAACAAAGCCATTGTAATACGCCCAGAACACTCCTGCAGCGCCTCCAAAGAATGCCGCAATCACATAGCTAATGTACTTGTGAAGCCAGGTATGATATCCGAGAACCTTCATACGAGATTCGCTTTCCCGAATCCCTTTCAGGCTGTGACCGAAGGGTGAACGCACAAAGATAATGATCAGGGCAAGACAGATTATAAAAAAAACGAGTGTGAAATAATAAAAGGTAAGGGGGTCTTTCAGGGAGATGGGCAACCCGAGGTCAGGCCTTATGATGCCAGCGATGCCATTATCTCCACCAGTCATGCTGACCCAGCGAAATGCGAGGCCCCATAGGACCATACCAAGCGCCAGTGTAATGATCAGAAAATAGACCCCTGTTGCATGGGCCACCAAAAGGCCGAAGATGAGGCTAATCCCTGTGGCCAGAGCGACGCCGCTCACAAAACAGGTAAAAAAACCCATCTGGTAGCGAGTGGTAAGAATGGCAACCACATAGGCAGAGGCCCCGAAGAAACCGGCATGACCGAAAGATGAGAGGCCTGTAAATCCCATAAGGATATCGAGACTTCCGGCAAGGACAGCATAAATAAGCATCTGGGTGACTAAGGTGATCCAATAAGAGCTGTAGAAGGGCGGCAGGAGCACGAGGACAACAAAGGCCATGCACAGACCAAAAATCTTGATGATTGGGACATAGCTTTTTTTCATCGTTCTATTCTCTTCCGAAAAGCCCGGTGGGCTTAACGGCAACCACAATGGCCATTGGAGCAAAAAGCGTGAAATAAGAGAGTTCGGGGAACAATGCCTTTCCGAAGTTGTCGACCAAGCCAACCAGAATAGCCCCGACAGCCGACCCTTTTAGGCTTCCACGCCCCCCTACAATTACGACAACAAAACCGAGCGCGAGGAGCTCAAAATCGAGGCCGGGGTAGACGCCAAAGATAGGACCGCCCATAACCCCCCCAAAGGCAGCCAAAGCTGCTCCTAAACCAAACATACACCCCGATATGAGGGGAACATTGAGACCTACCCCGCCGGCCATTTCATGATCATCCACCGACGCCCTCAATTTCGCTCCAACGAGAGTTTTTTCGTTGAATAACCATAGGCAAAGGGCAACGAGAGCGGCCATCCCAATGACAAATAGACGGTAGATCGGAAACACTACGTCGAAGATTTTTGTAGACCCTTTTAAAAATTCCGGGCAAGGAAGGCTATAAGGATCTCCTCCCCAGATAAGGAAGGCGAGGTCCCGAAAAACAAGGGCAAATCCAAGGGTAATCATCATTTGTGGAAGAGCCTGCAAAGGAAACTTTCTTAAAAATCCACGTTCCATGATAAGTCCAAGAAAACCGATGGAAAGGCCTGCGGCGATAGCGCCAAGAAAGAAGTTCTTAGTCCATAAGATGACCGAAAGCCCGATATAGGCGCCTAACATGAAATATGACCCATGAGCGATGTTCACAATCTTCATCACTCCATAGATCAATGATAGCCCGCTGGCCAATAAGAAAAGAAGAGCCGCAAAAGAGAGGCCATTCAGTGTTTGAACCAATATGAATTGGCTCAAGATGTATACCCCCTTTTTTCAGAAATTTATCAACTTATACTCTATCAAGTACTTTTCCAAGGGGTGCTTCCTGTAAACTTCAAACCCTTTTCTTCAGTACCGATCCCATGAGAGCTCAAGGATCACGATCCTTTTACAAACCTCTGAAGGGATGTTGGCATCCTGCATTCGGGCACGAGCTCAGGGGCAGAAAGGACCACCTCAACAGCCAACTCAGCTCCCTTCTGGTAGATGAATCGGCACGAATTTTCCCGATCCATCTTTTGATAAAACGGCCTGAGCATGGCACAACACTTTCCTCCCAATTCCTCATAAAACCGCTTGTGTAAATTAGCTGACAGCTGACTAATGCACCCATACTTTGGACCTACAGGTGCTGTCCTTCCATAAAATACACCCAATATTAGAACTCCTGCAGCCAGAGCGCCGCACATACATCCTGTCGGAGTTCCTTCCATTCCTTTTTCGTCTGTTTTGACCGCTCCACCCCCCCCATGGAATCCAGAGGCTATTTGGGGAGGGTTGGGTTTGACTTTCAGCTCAAGAACCTCTGCGACCGCAGCGAAAACCGATTCGCTTCAATGGAAGCCCTTCTTACGGTTATAGTTAGCTAATCGCCCCGCTTTCTTTGCAATCGCGGATATATTATGGTTGGCGATCAATCGATTTCGTGTTGAGGCCATTGTTTTAAACCGATTCACTTCAGCATCTCTTCTTCAAAGGGAAAGAGGGTAAAAAACTCATGCCCTTTGTCCGTAATCAATAAGTCGGTTTCCAGGCGAACCGTTTGTTCAAGGTTGGGGTGACCCGCAAACGTTTCTACGGCAAAGTACATATTTGGTTTGATCTCGGCGGGGTATTTCAGGGAGTAAGCCCTTGAAATCCACATGCCCTCATATAGGGTTAACCCGATGGAATGGGCAAACTGCTGAAGGGTTACGGTCCCGTACTTGTCGTCATCATAGACTGGAAATTTTTCAGCAACGTCCTTGCTTGTGTTGCCAGGCTTCATCATTTCAATGGCTGCCATAAGGGAATCGTAACATTCCTTATAAAGGTCTTTCTCTTTGGGGGTAGGTTTTCCCTCCACCTTCCAGCAGCGCACATAGTCCACGAAATATCCAGAAGGTCCCACTGTGTTATTATCGATGATGATCAAATCTCCCTGGCGGATGATCTTGTCAGTCGGCCAGCGCCTGTAGGGGCTTGTATTTCCACCGGAAGCGACAATAATTTCGTAAACGATTTCACATCCCCTCTCGTACATGTACTCGATCATTTTTCCAGAGAGCTCCCTCTCCGTGATCCCGGGCTTCGCCCATTCATAGCGTGCCTTGTACATACAGGCATCCGCAATGGCAGCGGACTGCTTTAAGAGCTCGATCTCATCTCGGGTCTTAACCACTCGAGCAGCGGACAATGCTGGCATTGCATTGACCACATTGACTCCCTTTTTCTGGAAAGCCGCCAGGGATGCCATATCGAGGGAATCAATCCCGATCTTTTCCTTTTCGACCTTGTGCTCGCGAAGGACTTCCATGACACTATCCACCATTCGATCCACCATGTATTCCACCGCGCCTTCCGACCATCTCCAGGTGATCGCCGGGCGTATCCTTCCCTCCATCCATGGAAGGTCCATTCTGGCGCAGATGAGGTCAGAACCAGCGGTTTCAAAAAGGATGGGCTCTCCTCCCCGGGGAAGGACGGCATAACGGATGAAGATGTTATACTTCCAGTTTCCTTGGAAAGAACTGGTCAGATAGCGGACGTTCGCTCCATCATAAACCACCAGCGCCCCAAGGTCATGGATTTCCATCTGTTCCTTGGCCCGAGCCAATCGTTCTTTCCGGAGACGCTCAAAATTAACCCTCTCCTGCCAATCCACACCGGTAAGAGAGAATACTCTCCTGGCATCATACTCATGTGGTTTGCCAATAAAAGAGATATCCATTGTTCTTCCTCCTTTTAATTTCAATTTGGCCCTTTAGCCATTTCGTTGTTCAATCTAAACGTTGATAGAGTATGATCTCACGATACCGTGGCACTTGTCACTTAACTAAAGCTAAAGCCGTCAAGAGGGCCTGCTCCTCTTCGGTCATGTGTTTTCTCATCGCTTCCACCGCTTTCTGAATCTCTCTTTTCTTCAGTGCAACATAGATCCTTTTGTGGGCGAGAAGAGATCGTTTAGGCGATCTGGCGATACGGTATATCTTGTCATGACTTTTACGGATAAGGTCTATCAAGGTATCCCAGAGGAAAATCAAAATTTCATTCTGGCCTGCTTCGGCAATGAGACGGTGAAACCGAATTCCTGAGGAGATGAATAAGTCTTGATTGTCAATATTTTTTTTCATCTCTTCGATGCAGTTCCAGAGGTTCTTCAATAAGAATTCTGTAACCTTTCTTTCCAAGAGCTCCACCATGGCCACTTCAAGAATCTTCCGCACCTGCCAGAGTTTAATAAAATTGTCCCGCTCCATCTGAAGCATGGAACTGATAGATAGATTCACTGATTCTACATAGGGAAGAAAACTCACTTCTTTGACATAAATTCCGTCCCCCATGTTAATCTCGATAAAACCCATGACTGAAAGGATCCGGAGAGCCTCTCGAAGGGAAGGCCGGCTGATGTTGAGTTGTTCTGAGAGGTTACGTTCCGAGGGGAGCCGGTCTCCAGGTTTGTAGCGGTTTCTCAAAATCAGGGATTGGATCTGCTTCACCGCATTCTCATAGAGTCTTACCTTTTGGATCGGCTTTAGTAACATTTCGTTTCTCTGTTTACCCCCTTCAATTTTTAAGGGATATGAAGGTGATTAAGTAGCTCTTACGACTTTCCGATCGTATATTAACAGTCTCATAATTGAATTGACATAAGTATTAGAAAATCTCCCCTTGCCCCTCTTTTCCAAAGAGGGGTAATCCCTCCCTTTAACAAAGGGAGGTTAGGTGGGATTTACAAATTTATGTCGTTACTATTTTAAGACTGTTAATAATATAGGGTCTCATCGTTTTTCTCGAACTGCCAATAATATTCTGACAGCCGTCCCCTCTCCTGGTATCAACTTATAAAGAGGTAAAGTGATTTGACCAATTTCCTACCATCTTTCTATCCCCTTGTCAAGAAAAAAATTTTTTCTGAAAAAAATGTTTTCCTGTCATTTAAGAATTAAAAGTGCACCGTTTTTCGCTACTGTCCCAACGTTAAGAGAATAAATTCAACTGGTTAGAAGTAGCATCCTTTATTTCTTGAGGTTTAATAGCTCCCAACGCCTCTAAAATGGGGCTTTTTTAGAAAAGAGTAACGCTCAAAATCTGTAGAATTGTGTAGAGGTTCTTTTCGAGTTTGAGTTGTTTTTTGACGATGGCCACCAGCACATAAACCGTGATGGCGATCCAGATTTGGGTTTTGACGGTATTTTCGCTTGTGCCATAAAAGGCTTTGATTCGAAGATGCTGTTTGATCCATTTGAAGAACAATTCGATCTGCCATCGGGCTTGATAAAGCTGAGCGATGGTCAAAGCGGGCAGTGCGGCTTGTAAAGAGTCACCTCTCGCTGGAGGTATTGGTTAAAGCGCGGCAGCGAATTATGGAGATCGGCGATGCGGCATCCGGGTGACCATAGATGGCTTGCTCAATACCCGGAAAGAAACGGCTGTGGAAGAAGCAGTAAGGAAGGAGTTTATCAAAAAATTGCCCTGAAAAAAGAATTCAGACAAGACCTGCGTGACAAAACTCACCGAAGCTCTCTTTTGATAACTTTTTTGCCCTAGTTTCCGCCCGAGTCCGTGCATTTGAGACTTCGGATTGGAACTAAGCAACGAGTGGCGGTGGATTTAGGTCTCTTTTTCCCCTTGTTTTATGCCCTTTTTTGATTATGCTGATTCTTGGACTTAACCATTTGAGTTACCTCCTTGTTCGTTCTTGGGTTTTTGCCTATTCTTGCTCACCCAAGAATATAGAGGGGCCCAGATGGTCAGTCCACTATTTTTCACCAATATCCCATTCCGCTGACGCAATATTCAGGTAGAAGCAATATCAATCAATAACTGCAATAACTTCGATTTCGACCAACCAATCAGGATGCACCAGTCTTGGAATCTGCACAGTAGTACTAGCAACAGGCTCTTTAGGAAAATATTCCTGTCTGATTCTTGCTATGTATGGCAGGTGGGCCTCCAAATCCGTTGAATAGACATTCACCTTCACCACTTGATCGAAACTAGCTCCAGCGGCTTTTAGACACCTTGCTATATTTTCAAAAACTTGCCGTGTCTGAATCTCAATGTCGCCCTTTCCCACCAGATTCCCATCGGCATCCATGGACGTCTGACCAGCAACATAGACCTGATTTCCGATCTTTGTGACGTGGGCAAATTTAGGGCGAGGGTCCAGAAGACCTTCTGGTTGTATGCTTTTTTTGGGCATTCTTTTCCTCCTTTCGTGTGACTAGATAACCTCCTCCATTAACAAATTAAGGTATATCGGACCGCAATCGCAGAAGCTAACCTGCTGTCCTACTGCCAAATCCACAAAAAGGCGTCGCTAGTGTAATGTTACAGTAACGGCTTTACAACGAGCGACCTTTTCCAAGATCGTGCCCACAATTGACATCAGGGGTCAACGCTTTATCTGTCTTTATTATCTGTTTCCCTTTGGTTCGTTCCTTTGTCATATTCCCTACTTTATACTCGTTATCATCCCTCAATAATCAATCTTTAGTAGTAGATTTAAGTGTCATAAGTATTTCTTTCGCTTTGCGTAGCCCATCAGCGGCATCTTTACAGTAGGCATCGCCGCCAATTTTTTCCACTAAACCACTGCTAACCGCAACTCCACCAATAAGAATTTTTACTTTATCTCTTACTCCTGCTTTTTTAATTGCGCTAATAATATTCTCAATATTGTGGAGTACAGTCGTAAGAATCGCTGAAACACCCAATAGTTGAATATCATTATTGGAAAGAACCTCCACAAACTTTTCTGGTGGTACATCAACACCCAGGTCGATCATTTCTATACCTCCGCCCTCCATCACAGAAATAACTATATTCTTTCCAATATCATGTAGATCATCTTTTACTGTACCAATGGCCATGCGACCCAATCGTCTAACTTCACCCCTGACGATGTAAGGCCTTAACTTATTTAAGGCCATATGCATAACCTTAGCCGAAACCATCATCTCTGGTAAAAAAATTTGAGAGGCAGAGAAAAGATGCCCAACCTCATCCATTCCGGGAATAAGAGCTCGATCAAGGATGTCTTGAGCAGACATTCCCAGGTCCAAACTAACCTGTACTAAGGAATCTATATGGGCAATATCTCCTTTTATTACTGCTTGGGTCAACTGTTCCATAATGTTCAACATATGGGTCCCTTCTTCTTTAACCTTTGCTTTTAGGAAATTAGTATTTACCGTATTTCTCGGCTGCCTCGATCATGGTATCAATATTTTCAGCAGGTGTTCCTTCATCAATATACCCGCCAGCAGCCAATATGAATCCACCTCCTGCGGCACCCTTGTCAATAATCATACGACAAGCTTCCATCACTTCCCTTGGGGTTCCATTACGCAAAACTGTAAGGGGAGCAACATTCCCCATGAGGCAGACCCGATCACCAATTCGACGCTTTGCATCGCTCAAATTCACCTCATAGCCAAGATGGAAGCATTCGATACCTGCATCGGCAAGCGCCTCGAGGATAGAAGTAGCATTCGCATCGTTATGATACCAGCGTTCTGTTTCAGGAAATGAACCGAAAACCTTTTGGTAGATGGGCAGAATAAATTCTCGAAAGTGCTTGGGACCTACAAATGAAGAAAGATCATCCCAGACTAGTATCCTTTGGAAAGTTCCTTGCGGGACCTCAGATTTGATCTTATGGAGCCAATGAATAATCGTATCTGTTGTTTTTTCCACAAGCCTTTTCACCAAACTGGGTTGAAGGATTAAGTCTTCCATAATTTGACTGGTCCCTCGCATAAGAGCTGCTACCCCCCAAGGAGAATGAACATTGTTAAAGCTTACTGGGACTCCCTCACCTGCTGCTTTACGCATGTATCGATATGTATGAATGGCACGCGCCATATAACCTGCAGCCTCTGGATTAGGAATTTCAAGTTGCTCAACATCTTCAAGGGTCTTGATATGAGGGATAATCCAAACAGTCCCGTCAGCAGTCCATTTCAATTTAGCGCCTAAAGCCGAGGGCTCCACCGCCATGGACAAGTCTGGAAAAACGCCAGTTAAATTGTAAAAGCGTTCACGGACTTTAAGCTGGCATTCCACCATCAAAGCCGGGTCATGGTAATATTGATATGGGTCGATTCCATTATATTTTGTAATGAAAGGACCATTGACATGCAGAAAAACTGGGACTTGATCAGGTTCTTCGTGGCGGATTGTTTTATTAATCCTTTCCCAGTTTTTTATAGCAAATTCCTTATCCATAACCGTAGTCCCTTTTAGCACCTTTCCTAATATTTCTGCTATCTAAACTCTTGCCCTTTTTCTTGAGTGCATAAAAAAGGCTGTTATCCTAAAATAGACTAAAGAAAGCGCCAACTTATCTTAGCCCAGAAAAGAGAACAGCCCAGGAGAATCCAAAATGCCCTTCTCCTGGTGTGCGGTCGTCTCATGGTACGTGCCTCCTTGGTTTGAATGATTTGACCAGATGATTCGATAAAAGACCCGATATTTGAATTTCTCCAAAACCTTTTCAGGGTTCCTAAATGGGATGGCCGCCTGCGAGGGCGGGGACCTTTACTTCTCGGTCAAAGAGAGCGGTTAAGAGCCGAACCCATTCAGCACGTCCATGAACGAAAGGAAGGGTGAGCTGAGAAGATTTCAAGCAGAACCCTTCGTTATTGAACGACCCCCGCGTCCCTCTGTCTGAACAGATAACATTGAAGGCCGTCTCCATAACACCGATATTCCCTATTTGAAAGCCTTGAGACCCGGCCGTCCTCAAAGCCTTACAGGCAAAGAGTGTTTTTATTCGCACTTACCCAGTCTACTGGACACGCTTAATCCGGGTCACCTCACCCACGCCCATGCCCGGAAGGATGCCAAACCGCGTGACAAACCCTCCAGCGCCATAACCCTTTTTTATGATCCGGCCCTCAAAGGCAACCATCTCTCCGTTCACGAAAGTATAGACGACCTCCCTTTCCAGAGGGTTTATGACTGCGATATCCGCCCTCGATCCCTCTGCAAGGCTTCCCAACTCTTTCAGCCACCATTCCTGCCCGGTCACCTTGGACATCAAGCGAGCTGGGTTCGTACTCATCATGGCGAAGGCGTTGATAGGATCAAACACCCCCAACTCGATCAGATCCAGGATCGCCGGAACGCTATCTTTCACATCCCCAAACCCTTTCACAGAGTGGGAAGGGGCATCGGAAACCAGAATGTTAATCACCCCTTCTTTTAAGATGCTCAGGGAGAGTTCTCTGCATGCCTCTGAAATCACAATTCCGTCTCGATCTCCTCTTGATCGTCTCAAGAGGGTGGTCGTCAATTCGCCGGTGACGTGATCATTATTCCGGATCAGGTCCAGGACAGCCCTATAGGCTTTCTCGCCGGCTGTTCCGGTGGCATCCGCGTGACCCAGGTGGACGGGACGGCCCTCGGCCCACTTCACAATTTCTTCAGCGTAGGAAGAACACTGGGTATGGGACATGAAGAGCAGTTTGCTTTCGGCGGCGATGGTCGCCGCTCTTTTCATGTTCTCTTCGGAAAGGATAAAATGGGCGGCATGATCCTTGATACCGACAGCCAGGGGAGCCGTCTTGAGTGTAAATCGGCTCCGCGAGATCTTCTGCAGTCCTACATTCTCGTCCAGTTCCCCTCTCATGAACGCGATCAGCTCTCGGTCGCTGGCATTTTGGCCTAATACGCCTAAGGCCCCGAGATAGACTCCCATGTTCATCAAGCTCCCGCGGTCCAGTTCGGACCCAAGGAAGGAGGGGGCCCTCAGGGAATTGGCGGCACCGGGCGTAAGCCCCGTCGTCACCCCATGGACAACCGCCTCTTCCATAATCGGGATATGGAATGTCAGGAGATCGTAGAGGTGAAGGTGAATATCGAAAAGGCCGGGAACGACCATCAATCCTTCCGCATCGATTATGGCGTCCCCTCGGGCAGCCTCGATCGACTCTCTCACGGATAGGATCTTCCCACCCCAAATGGATAGATCCATCACCTTGTCCATGTTCGAAAAAGGATCGATGACGCGGCCTCTCTTGATAACGAGTTTTGTATTCTCCGGGATATCTTTAAATGGATTGACCAACTCCATGTTTCTCACATGGGCGATGACATTCGGTAACTCAGCAATGGGCTGTTTAAATCTCACGGTATGTGCCTCCATTTCTATTGTCCCCTAAGTTCTCCATGGAGATCCCAGGGGACGAAAAACTACTGGCCTGGCTCGGCATATTGAGCCTTCGCCACAACATGATCGTACCAATCGAGGATCTCTTCGCCCGTCATAAATAAGACGCCTTCATGTCGTTTCATGTATTCGAGGAGCATCTCTATAAATTTGATCCTGTGGGTCGCTCCCGAGACATAGGGATGTAATGCGATACCCATGATCCTTGAGCTTTCAAAACCTTCTTCGTAAAGTGTGTCAAAGGCCAGACGACCCCTATCGTATATCTCCGGAGAACTGTGTTGCTGAACGATGTATATCACAATATCGTTCAACTCCACCGTGTATGGAACTGCAATAAGCCTTCCCTTTATCACTTTCAGGGGATAGGGTTGGTCGTCATTGACCCAATCGGCTACATACTCAAGCCCCTCTTCGGCGAGAATATCGGGAGTCTCAAAAGTCTCGTGCAGACCAGGGCCCATCCATCCCCGAGGACTCTTGCCTGTGAAGTTACGAATCGTCTCCATGGTCTTCCGAATGACCGCACGCTGGTCCTTCTCAAGAAAGATGGCTCTCTGTTCATAACCATGAGCGAGGATTTCCCATTTACTCTCCAGCATGGCTTGGACCAATTCTGGATAGACATTGCACACAGGCGCATTTAAACTGACCGTGGCCCTTATCCCATGTTTGTCAAGAACCCTTTTGATACGCCAGAAGCCCACTCTCAGGCCGTATTCAAACCAGCTGTAATTGGGGATGTCAGGAGCCGGTGTCTGAGCACCCTGTGGCGCCGGCATATAGGATCTGGCCATAACGGCATTGATATCCCATTTTTCGACGTTCAGGATGAACCAAACGCCGAGTCTGGCATTGTTGGGAAGTTTCACAGAGGGACGACGAAAAGGGGAAGAATACTTCGCCCGGCTTTTACTCTCTTCATTCATGGATGATCCTCCTTTCTCATAGTGGTGTTTAGTCGGGATCGATCAGGGTCCTCACCTTTACCATGCTGTCCAGCCCCCATCCACCGGCAGAGTGATGCCTGTTACCATGTCGGAGGCGTCACTGGCTAAAAAGACGGTCGCTCCCACCAGATCCACTGGCTGGCAGAACCTCTTGACCGGAAGCCGCTCTAACATAAATTTCTGCCATGCCTCATTGACAAAGAGCTCCTCGTTGAGCGTGGTCCGGGTGGCCGTGGGGGCGATGGCATTCACATTCACATTGTAAGGACCCCATTCGATGGCAAGGACTTTGGTCAACTGGCCTACACCTCCCTTGCTCGAGGCATAGGCTGATCTTTTTTCAAACCCGACCAGGCCGAAGGTCGAGCTGACGTTGATGATCTTTCCCTTCCGTCGCGGGACCATGTGACGGCCCGCTGTTTGACTGGCGAGGAAGTAACTTTTGAGATTCGTGTCGAGGACGAGATCCCATTCCTGCTCGGTCATATCGAGGGTAGGCTTGTTGACGTTGACACCGGCGTTGTTGACGAGGATGTCAATTTGGCCGAACGTTGCCAGCGAGGCATCAACCATGGCCTGGATATCGCTTGCTTTCGTCACGTCTACCCGCTGGACAAGGGCTTCTCGACCCATGGCGCGGATTTCTTTGGCCAATCCTTCGAGTTCATCTACCGAACGACTGCAGATCGCAACGTCTGCCCCCGCATTTGCAAGGCCCAGCGCCAACGTGCGACCAATTCCACGGCTGGCGCCGGTTATAACCGCAACTTTTTCTGTTAGAGCGAAACTTGGAAATTCCATCACAATCCCTCCGTGTGTGCTGAGTTTTGGGGTTAACCTGTTTCTTTCTTACCAAAGATGTGAGGAAGAGTCAACAAGGCCGAGTCGATCTGTCAGCTTAGGACAGGTTTGCCCTCACCATGGAGATGAATTCTTCGACGACCGGATCACTGAACTCCTTCCGATTCGATGTATTCTTTGAGGAAAAAGGCCTCTTCTTCTTTTGTATCGAGCGTGGCGATCAAGAGTACGGTCTTTCCCATCTGTTGTCTCCCTATGACTTTGGAGTTTCTCACTCTTCGGTGAAGGATTGAAGTTTCCTGACGGAGTTCTTACTGATCTCCAGAATCAGCTTGATGTCTGTAGAGAAGCCGATGATCTGCATCCCTTCTCTCATCCAATATTCTGCGGCCTTGAGGGAATCGGTATGGATACCCGGAATGAGGCCGTATTCCTTTGAGATCTCGATCACTCGATGCACGGCATGGAGGAATCTGGGATCTTCTGCCTGCCCTGTGATTCCCAGCGATGCGCAAAGATCCGAGGGCCCGACAAAGGCACCATCGATGCCCGGCACCGACAAAAGATCGGGGAGCCGTTCAATCGCATCACGGTGTTCGATCTGGAGGAGGATGAGAACTTCTTCATTGAGCTGCCTCATGGTCTCTGCGGGTCGGTCTCCTTCAAAGAAGGTGTGCTGGCGGGAGAGGGCTATACCACGCTCACCGAGCGGCGAATAGCGAGACCACTTCACAATATTCAAGACGTCGTCTTGCGTCTGAACCTGAGGAACCAAGAGACCCTCCGCGCCCGCGTCGAGAGGCCGGGAAAGATTTTCGGACAGTGCACGACTGGGAGGTCTCACGATGGGAGAAATCCCCGAGGCCCGACCGGCAAGGATCATATCGCTCATCGTTTCTGTGGTGAAAGGGGAATGTTCCATATCGATGAAAAAGAAGTCAAACCCTGCCTGTGCGAAGAGAATCGCAATTCCCGGTGTCCGGATCTCCGAGACCATGGGACCGAAAACAATCTTGCCTTCCTTCAGCCTCTGTTTTACCCGATTTCTAAAAACCATGATGGCCTCGTTTCTTCTGAGTGCCTAACTGAAGAACTTTCCACCGTTGATATACAATAGAGGAGAGACGTTCACGATCCAGCCTCTTCCTCTTATTTGCCAAATTGCTTGACCGAGGCTTGGGAACGGAGGAAGGATCCATTGAGATTGAAATCCACGACCTTAAAGATAATGGCCTCGATCAACTCATTCTGCCGGACATCCCCTAAGAGTGCAAGCACTGATCCGGGAGGCGAAAGTTGAACGTTGGCTTGATCGATGGATTCCTCGTAAATGTTGTTAAGCCCCACCTTGGCGCCTTCCCTTAAAAAGGCCTTGCAGAAATGGAAACCCAATCCGGACGCGGCGCCGGTGATGGAGCCCCCTTCTCTTTGAGCCTCATCGCTATTTCCTCAGAGAGGATGCGTATTTCGACAGTCACCAGGCCCTGAAGTCATAGTCCCGAGACTTGATCTCTACCTTGATCTTCCTCACCTCTTCGATGAAATCGGTCAAATTCTGCCCTGCCTTTTCAAAGATCCGCTTCCCTTTCTCTTTGGTTCCTAAGAAAGGATCCCCAATGGTTGCCTCCTCGGCATATTCATGATGTTCCATCGGGATCGTGATATTTTCCGATCCCTGGAAGATCACGGTAGGAACGCCGTCCGTCTTTGCAAAGGCTGATCCCAGCCACTCAGGGGCATGGGCCTTATGCTTCTTCGCCCTTTCCATATGAACGATCGATTCGTCATAAGCCATGCACTGGGCCGTTTCCATCTCTCCGGAGTGCCATGCGATCTTCTCTTCGAGGATGTCATTGATGATCTGAGTTTTCCGCTCGGTGGGGGTCAGATACCAGGCCACGAAGCATCCTGTTTCATACCGAAGGCGCCGGAGCACCTCATCCACCACTTTTGAATTCGAGGCATGCTGGCTGACATAGATCAGTTTATTAAACCCATGGTAAATGAGGCTTCTTCCTATTTCATAAACAATGCGTCGGAGGGTCTCCCCTGTGAAGGTGAGCGTTCCAATCCCATCATTCACCCTGCCCATATGGTGTGGGGAATAACCCACAGGGATCATCGGTGTGTAGGGAACCTTCGCCTTCTCGGCAGCTAACTTCGTTGTCATAATGGTAGCAATAGCGTCGGTCGATAGAGGGATGTGAGGGCCGTGTTTTTCCTGGCTCCCGATAGGGATCAAGACGATATCGGTCGTCTTTAAAATGGCCTGAACATCAGGGTACGACATCTCTTCCATTGCATAAGTAGGCTTTTTGACCATGTGATCTCCTCCTTCTGATAGGGTTTTTCCTTTTGTTAAGCATGTATCTCCTTTAACCCATCGCCTTATTTCTTTCCACATCCTCCCAGTTGACACTGTACATGGCTTTTGTCCTTCCAGAACATCGATCGTGTTTTGTGGTGCTCCATCAGCAAGCTGGGTCACTGCATCCTTTGTCAACCCTGTTGTTGCAATAAAAACAAATAACGCCATTGGATAAACATTGTCATTGTTAATCTGAAGAATATTTAAAAACGATAACGGGACCCCACATTCAGTTTACCCCGTTAGAGTACCTTAGGCACTACAATAGGTTGGTTTACCCCTTAAGACCTTCGGCCTCTTAAGGGGCAAGTGGCTGGCCTTTCTAACGGGGTGAAGATCCAAAGTAAGCATGAAATACGGGTTCATTGTCCACCAGGACAAGGCTTTGCGTTATTCCTGACTGCGAGCGGCCTCGCTCAGGCAGGTCATCACTGCCATTTTTGCAACAATAGGGTCAACGCACCCGTGTGCGGTGTTAGGATGACATTTTCCATCTGGAAGAATGGATAATGAATATCGGGAGGCTCTTGCGAAAAGTCATCGAGGCCTACTCCTGCGATTTTAACCTGCCCCAGGGCTTCGATCAGTGCAAGCTCGTCGATGATCTCGCCTCGAGAGGTGTTGTTGAGAAAGGCTGTAAGTTTGATCAAGCTCAATTCTCTCCTTCCGACGAGCCTCAGGGTTTCCGTAGCCAAAGGGTCATGAAGAGAGAGAAAATCGGATGTCTTCACCATTTCGTCCCTGTCTTTCGTGAAGACAAGGCGGGGAAGGTTCAGGTCTTCAGGGTTGACGTATGGATCATAACCCCAGATCATAAAAAAAGTTATGGCCCTCATCACTTTCTGTTCAGATTATTGTCCTGATCATAACGATCAAATCGATTATTTCATAGATATCATGGAATTACCTTCATGCTTTGAGTTGCACACCCAGAGAAAATCTGTTAAATCGAAAATATTCGCATAATCGGAAAGGATGAGGGGTTTCTGAAAGTGACAGGATGAATTGGGACATCGTGGAAGAGGCGTTGCGACCGTATGAGATCAAACTTCAGGCCCAAGAGAGGCTGAGGAGACGTCTTGGCGTCAAAGAGGTGGACCAACCCACGTATGAGAGATACATTATCGGGCCCATCGAACGATTCGACCGCCGGAAAAACGCCTTCCTGACTCTAAAACCAGACAACCCTTTTGGTGAGAAATTTCGGGAACGATTTAAAGCGCGTACCGGGCAGGTAGATTGGACCACTCCTTTGCCCTATAACGAGTTGGAACCTGAAGACCGGCTCGGGCGAGTATTAGCCACAGCCGTTCGCCGCCCCTGTTTTGAATACCATCCTGAGCCTTTCTCTGCGACCCCTCCCGAGGGCCGTCTAGAGGCCAGAGATCCTGCGTGGATGAGTCGGTTGATTAAAAAAGTGGGCCTTTTTCTTGGCGCAGAAATGGTTCGTATCACGAAAGTCGACCCACGCTGGGTTTATAAGGACATCGAAATTTCCCATCCTTATGCGATTATCATTGTGGTGTCTCATGTTCGAAGCATGCTTGATACCGCCCCTTCCTATTATTCTTGGCTTTCTAGTGCCGAGGCCTATGCCCGTCTCAAATTCATTACAACCCAGTTGACTGATTTTATTCGCGGGCTTGGGTATGATGCCATGTACCGGGAGACGCTTGGACATGATCCGGAGATGCTTATGGTTCCAATAGCGATCGATGCAGGGGTAGGGGAGTTTTCCCGTAACGGACGGGTCTTGTCTCCTGAATTCGGAACCAATATGCGACTGAAGGCGGTAACCACGGACCTCCCCCTTCAGATCGATAAACCCATTTCTTTCAATACGCACGAGTATTGCATGGCTTGTGAGAATTGCGCCATTTATTGTCCGGCGAGAGCGAATCCCTTCGGCCCTCCTACGGATCAACCCATCACCATCAACAATAATCCTGGGTACCGTAAGTGGTATGTCAATGCAGAACGGTGCTTACTCTTCTGGGGGGTCAACCGGAAAAAGTGGATGAGTTGCGGAGGGCGTTGTATTGCCGTGTGCCCATGGAATAAAGAGATAGGTTTTTTTCATAATATCATTCGCTGGATCGCTATCCATGGGTCTGGGTCCATTAAAAAAATACTTGCCTGGACCGATCGAAAAGTTTATCAACGAAGGAAAAGCATTGTGAAAAAAGGGGAAAGTGGTATAGATGTCGAAGGATTGTAAGAAGGTTGCCAAGGGTCTTGAACGAGGATCCTAATGCCCTGTAATCAATAATAAGGCAAAGGAGGTGTGCGACATGAAAATTTTCAAATTGGAAGATTATATCCAGATGGAAAATCCCACACCAGGTAAACCCTACCGGCCAGAGATTCTAACCCAGGATCATCAGGCAAAGAATCTCGGAGGAATGTTTGGCCTTCTTGTTCCGGGAAGCCAGGTGCCTTACCATTATCACAACAACCGGGAATCCATTATTATTGCCATCAGTGGAGAAGCAATCGAAGTAATCGAAGGGAAGGAGTTCCCGATAAAAGCGGGGGATGTGCTTTATATCCCTCCTGGAGAGAAACATACGACCATCAATCGGTCGGATAGAGATTTCCGTTATCTCGAGTACTTTACCTTCCCGCCAGTTGGCGCCGACTTTGTTGAGGTCAAATAGGGAATATCAAATTGCTAAAAATATTTCTTTATGGCCTCAAATCACTAATGCAGCCCTTCCCGTTATTTTGTTTTCCAAGATCATCTGATGGGCGGTCTCGGCCTCGTCAAGAGGGAAGGTTCTGGTTACGATGGGTTTGATTTTGCCCTGCTCAACAATCTTGACAGCATCGATCAGCTCTGCCATGGAGACGTATCGAGATCCGTGTATTTCAAGCCCTTTGGATAAGACTACCAGAGGGTCTATCCGAAAAGTTGGCTCCACCTTAAAAACGCTGGGAGGCCGAAATCCAAGTATGATGAGCCGTCCTGAAGTGGCCAGGCTTGCAAAGCCTGCTTCCAATGTTTGAGAAGAGGCTACAAAATCGAGAACGGCGTCTACCCCCTTCTCATCCGTTAATCGTTTGGCTTCTTGTAATAGATTTTTTTCTGCTACATCGATGATTTCATCCGCTCCTAAGGCTCTTACCATCTCAAGCTTCTCCCTCGAAATATCGGCTGCGAGTACGCGGCCTCCACAGAGCTTCGCCATCTGGACGGCATGAATCCCGACACCTCCTCCGGCGCCAATGACGAGGACAGTATCTCCTGGCCCTACTTTTGCCTCCTCTCTGCAGGCATGGAGCGGCGTAGCAATGGCGTCGGAGATGACAGAGGCTTCAGGGAAAGGAATCCTCTCAGGTAGGTGACAGAGATTGAGGCTGGGGACAGACAGATATTCAGCATAACCGCCATCGCAGGCCATTCCCACATACCCCCCCCAGTTCTCGCAAAGTGTCTCTCTTCCGCTTCGGCAGAACTTGCAGGCTTTGCAGGTCAGGTAAAAGTGGCAAATCACCCGATCCCCAATCTTGACGTTTCTCACTTCGCTGCCGATTTCAACGACCTCTCCTGCGACCTCATGGCCTAAAATCCTTGGATAATCGGTAACAAGCCCCGGAGTGCTTTTCATGATGAGAATCGTCAATCCCACTCCTGCAGCCCTGACCCGAACCTTTGCATCGCACGGCCCCACCCGGGGTTCATCAACCTCCTTGAATGTTACTGGACCTCCCAACTCATGAAGAAGCATTGCTTTCATCGGTCCTCCTCCTTTCATAAAAGCGTCCCCTTAGTTGTCACCCTCTCCCGGAAACTGTGTCATCATATGAATAAAATGGCTTTTTGAATATGTGAGAAACATTCAGTATGTGCTGAACTCAAGACGCTTTTCAAGCTTATCCCCCGGCTACGAGCACCGTGAAAGTGATTTCATCGCCGTCATGAATAACTGTATCAAGCTTTTCAAGAGAAGCAATGCTTCTCCCATTGACGAGGACAATGCAACCTTCATGAAGGGAGAGATCCTTTTTTAGGAATCGGTTCCAAGGGCCCTCATGATCCATTTGGAGGGTGACGAATACATCCCGCAGGGTAGGGGATTCGAGATCCAAGGTGATCGGGCGCTTCGAGACAAATTCTTTTCCAAATACGTTGAGAATGATCGTCATATACTTATCGTTCCATCAGAACAGGGATCGTTGCAAGGTGTCACTACTGGATTTCGTTTTCCCCTAACAATCCGTATCTCCTTCTCGTTTCTTCCGTCGGAATACCAGAAGCATCCCATCCTCTCAGGGCATAATATTCATCGATCATCTTGTTGAGGTTTTCTTCACCAATACATTGCCCTTTGGCCGGACCGTCCGGTAAGGGTTCATGAAGCGTCCGATAGGGCAGGAAATCATCCTTTCTTGTAAACCCCTCTCGGTTGTTGAACATCCGGATGAGCGTTTCAATTCTTTCGGATATCTTCAAAAAGTCTTCTTTTGAAACCGATTCTCCGCTGACAGCATGCCAATACTGGGAATAATCGTCAAGGGACATGGGAATGAATTTAGCAGGCATGTCACAGACTAGTAAAGAATGGAGGATACCGTTTTCATTGTATAATGCTTTGATCATTTCGGCTTTGCCCTCGATGGTATATGGAGGATAACCACCGAGGATCTCTTTCGCAGGAGGCCAAGCCCTCCGGTGGCAAGCCCCTCTTGGGCTCACAGCATAGGAGAGCCCTGAACCAAAGGCGCCTCTCGGTTCATAGGCAGGAAATTCCATGCCCTTGACGTGCATGGCAAACCGATTCGAGTCATTCCCTATATAATTGGCTAAAACCTTTACTCCATTTGCCATGATCTCTCCGAAGCCCTCTCGATGGGCCATCATCCTTAGGGCTGCCAGGCTCGCTTCGCTTTCACCGAAACGGATTTCCAGCCCCCCTGTCTGTTTTGAAGAAAGCAATTCTTTTTCAAAACATTCCATAATAAAACCAATAATATTCCCCGCTGAAATGGTATCCATGCCCAATTGATCGCAGAGAATATTCGCTTGGATGATAGTAGGAAGAGAATCGATGAGCTGGTTGGAGCCAAACATGCCCAGGGTCTCATATTCAGGGCCCTCAAGGACTCCTCCTGCATACTTTCCTTCGTTGATCCTGGTTTCAAAACTACAATGGGTGAAACAGAAGAGACAGGCCTTATAGGCTGTTATGCTTTTATGAACCCCGATGGAGTCAATCTTTTCCAGGGCTTTTTCCCAGGTTCCATACTGGAAGTTCATCGTGGGTAAGATTCCACCCGTATGAGTGATATTCAGGGTGAGAGGTGTTCCGTATTTCATTCTAGCCTGAGCCACTTGGCTCTGTTTAGCCCGCTTATGATTCAACCTGTTCAATGCCACAACCTCTTTTCGATCATGGATTTCAATCCTCTGAGACCCTTTGACCAGGATGGCCTTGAGGTTCTTCGAACCCATGACCGCTCCTACACCTC
Source organism: Deltaproteobacteria bacterium (assembly GCA_016874935.1). Classification (GTDB taxonomy): domain Bacteria; phylum Desulfobacterota; class BSN033; order BSN033; family UBA1163; genus RBG-16-49-23. Next base: position 39,581 of record VGSS01000002.1, read on the forward strand.
CCCGGCCTGCCTGCCGGTAAAGATCGCTATTAATACAGGCGAATCGAACCAACTTTTCACCGGCAGGTCCAATGGAAGAGATACCAACAGGAGCATTGCCTTCGGACTCTCTGAGGATTCTCTCGGTTTCGAAGCTATCCTTCCGCCAGATGAGGTTCGCCTCTCGGATCTGCACGCCTTTTTCATCGATTCTAAGATAACAGGGGTGATTTGATCTTCCATGGATGACAAGGCCATCGTAACCTGCCTTTTTTAATTCTAAAGAAATCCTGCCGCTGGAATAACTGTCGCACCATCCACCAGTCAAAGGCGATTTGGTGACGACTACGAATTTGGAAGAACCAGGGACCATGGTCCCCGTAAGAGGTCCTGTCAAGAAAATTAGTACGTTTTTAGGTGATAATGGCTCGGTTTTGGCCGGAAGCATATCAAACAGCAATCTTGCCCCCAGCCCTCTTCCTCCAAGGTAAGTTTTCACCATTTCTTCCGATATGAGAATGTTCTTCGCTTTCCCAGAGGTTAGGTCAACCTCAAGCATTTTTCCGCAAAAGGACTTCATTTCCTTTTCCTCTTCGGGACCAGCTATTTGGGCCCGTTCGTTTTTTCAGAGAGCTGTTGATAGAGTTTAAAAACAATTGTGGCATCCTGCCCTTCCCATCCATTAAATAGTGTTTTTAGCAAGAGTTGAAAATAGAGAGCTCCGATGGGTAACATCACCCCCAGTTTTTTGGCACTCTCGAGAGATAACCCTAAATCCTTAATAGCCAATCCAACTGGGCCTTTCGGCTCAAAATTGCCAGCCAACATGTCTTTTCCCCTCGCCATGATTAGATCACTTGATGCCGCTCCGGAAGTGATCACATCTAACATAATATTTGGGTCCAGCCCGGCTTTGAGTCCCAGCGTCATTCCTTCAATGGCAGCAGCCTGATTAAGGAAAAGGACATGGTTGACTACCAGCTTCAGCATGGCGGCTTCACCATGTTTTCCAACATAGACTGTCTTCTTCCCAATTCGATCCAAGACAGGTTTAATTCGCCGGAAAACGGCCTTTTTTCCCCCTGCCATAAAGACCATGTTTCCCACACGGGCTTGAGCAGAAGACCCTGAAATGGGAACATCCATCCACTCAATTCCTTTTTGCGCAAGCCTCTTGGCCATTGTTTTAGTCTCCCAGGGCGGAGAGGTACTCGTGTCGAGAACAACCAGTCCCCTCTGAGCTCCTGCTATAATGCCTTCTTTTCCCTCTACTGTTTCCAGCACCGCTTGCCAGTTGGGTAAGGATAAGAGGATGAGGTCTGCTCCCTTCGCTGCCGTTTCAGCAGACTTTGCCTGCTTTAAACCGAGAGGGACTAAATTGGCTACCCGTTTCTTGACAATATCAAAACCACTCACCTCATACCCGGCCTTCATTAACAAAGTGGATATGGGCCTCCCCATCAATCCAAGACCAATGACTGAAATCTTCTTTATTTCTGGATTCAACATTTCTTCTCCTTTATATCGTTTTAATCTCTTTTTCCGAAGGACCGTCTTATAAATCTGCTAATCTTATTTGTTTTCCTGTCTGAGCCGATTCGATTGATGCTCGAATCAAAGATAAGGCAACCAGGGATCCCTTTCCATCCGTCTCCGGTTTCGCTCCTGTTCGGATACAGTCCGCAAACTCATCAATCTCTTCCAGGATTGGATCGCCAATCGGGAAAGGGATCTCTTCAGGTTTGTCTTTTCCTTTTCCAGAAATGTGCAAGGTCGTATAACGGTCCACCACTGTCCAGACCTTCAGATATTCATCAAAAGTTAAATTGGGCAGAGATACAGTGCAAAGGAGTTTGGCCTCGGTTCCGTAAACCTGAACCCAGTTGGTTCTGGGAATTGTATAGGAAGATCCAAGATAACCTAAAACCCCTGATTCGAATTGAAAGATGGTCATGGACACATCTTCCACCTCTGCCGGAATGTGGAGCTTGTTGAAATAAGCATAAACCTTTTCAATAGGTCCCAAAAAATGGTTAAGAGTGTCTGCATGATGGACACCCATGGTCATGAGGGCCCCTGCAGGACATCCGGAATCGTCTCCATACCATCGCCAATTAGCAGGGGTCAGCTCATGTCCTAAATTGGCCGAGAAATTGGATTCAACCATCACGGGTTTGCCAATGGCGCCCCCGTCAATCAGTTCTTTCATTTTCCGGAACCCCGATAATCGCCGCATATCATGGCCAACAAGGAGTGTCACCCCTGCTTTTTCACAGGCATCAATCATCCTACGTCCATCGGCCAGAGTATTGGCGATTGGTTTATCTACGAAAACGTGTTTTCCATATTGAGCTGCGAGCAGGGTTTGCTCTGCGTGGACGGCATTCGGACTTGTTAAAAGGACGCCATCCACATCCTTTCGTTTCAGGAGGTCCTCATAACTTTTCTCCTGATCACATCCATAGGTCTTACTGTAGATGGCTCTTTTCTCAGGTGTCCTCGAAAAACAAGTGACCAGTTTTGCCTTCTTGCTTCTCGCCACAGCGCTGGCAATGATCCCTGACCAGCTTCCAATCCCAACCAGACCAACCATCACAACATCCTTCGGACTCATCTACCCCTCCAACGTTTTTGAATGTTCTTTACCATAAAAATATTTCTTGTGATGAAGACATTAATCAGAATGGCTTCTTACCCTGCTACTCTCCATACGCAATCATCTCTGAGCCTCTCTCTATGACGGAAAGAAAGTCATTAATAATTTAATTTTATTGAGAAGATTGCCTTTGTCAAGTCTCCACGGCTTAGTGCAAACCTATTTTAAATTGGCATTGAAGTTATATCTGCTTAATATTACTCAATATTAAACCTTGACATTGCTTTTAACAAATTGTATGAAATTGGCGAAAGTATTTACTTTCGTTATCATTAAACCACAGGGAGAACAAAAGAAACCCAATTCCTTGAGTAAAGAAAACGAAAATCAAAGTAACTGTCACCTAAATTGAGCGATTCTTTTGAAAGGAACCTGTAGCCGCTCCGTGTGAGACGGAGCGTTTTCCTCTCACTGTTGAGTGAGAGATCATTTCTAATAAAATCACGCAACCTAAAGGTTGCGGCTACATTTAGGACAAAAAATCGCTCAATTTAGCTGTCATTCAGACGAAAACATTTCCAGATTCAGACAAGCAGACGAAGAATATCGAAAGAGCGAAAGAATATTTGGCAGAGGCTGCAAACCGAGGGGCAAAATTCATATGTTTTCCTGAAACCTATCATGGTCCAGGGAACCGCTTTTGAGCCATTTCCTGTTGGCCTGCTTCATCCTCATGAAACAGAACCGATCATCCTTGTTCTTAAAGGGCTGGTCTGGGCTGTGACGTGTAAGGAATCGCTCGAACTACTTGGTCCCTGTGGCATTTGGAGTATCAATGCGAATCCAACCCACCGTGTTGAGTACGTGGAGGATACGGAAGCCATTGAAGTGGTGAGCCCCATTCGATTGGATAATCCTGTCGGGCACACGATCTCACATACCTTTTTCGATCAAGCAGATTCATGAGGAGGACTTATGAAACCCATCGCCATTGACATTCATACCCATGTAGAGTTTGCGGATACTGCAACGATTCTGAAAAAAAAATATACCGAAGAAGAAAGCTTCTCCAGGTTCATTGTACCGGCCACGGGGACCCGTTCCGCAGAAATCAACAAAGGTATTGCTTCCAGCCTTCGCGAACCCTTGAGAGATCCCCAGAGAAAAATCCGAGATATGGAAGAGAGAAAGGTTGGTTTCTCCATCCTCTCCTCGACACCGTTTGCCTTTTTCTATGAGGTTGAAGAAGGGCTCGCCGTTGAGTTAGCCCAGTTTCAGAACAACCAGTTGGCGGAGATGGTTAGAAGCCACCCTAGCTCATTTGCAGCGATAGCTACACTTCCCCTTCAGGTTCCGGGAGCCGCTATGAGAGAGCTGGATCGAGCGATCAACAAGCTGGGCCTTCGGGGAATAGAGATTGGCTCCCATGTGGGTAAGCGAGAGTTGGGGGACCGTGCCTTCTGGCCTATTTACGAGGTTCTGGAAAAAGAGGGATTGCCTATGTTCATCCACCCCCATCATGTCGCAGGAATGGATCGCCTCCAGAACTTCTATTTAACCAACCTTATTGGGAACCCCTTAGATACAACGATTGCCGCAGCCTATTTGATCTTCAATGGCGTGTTGGAAAAATATCCCAATCTAAAAGTGGTTCTGGCTCACGGAGGAGGACAACTTCCCTACATCTTTGGAAGGCTTGAACACGGCTACAAGGTCCGGCCCGAATGTAAGGAGACCCTTCGTCACTCTCCCCGCCAATTCTTGAAGTATTTTTATTTTGATATCATTACCCACAGCCAGGAGGCCCTCCGCTACCTGGTTTCCCTTGTCGGGAGCGATCATGTCCTTCTTGGAACCGATTATCCCTATGACATGGGTGATCATCAGCCGGTGGAAACGGTGTCCCGTCTTTCTGATATGACGGATTCTGATCGGCAAAAGATCTTGCGGGACAATGCGGTTGCTCTCTTTGGCTTGACGCCTGCCTGATGGGAAGTTTCTTAGGCTCTGGGCTTGAAAAAGACATGCTCGCAGAAAAGGGCAAAGAAGATGCCTACAACCAGGCCATTGCTCACGAGAGAGGCGATGGCGCTGGGGAAAAAATGGAAAAATGGTTTGGCGATAATCGAAACTGTTGCCCCCATTAGGAGAGGAAGACCAACCGTAAAATAGTCTCTTCGATCCATCCTGCCCTTTCCGGACATGATTGCGCTTATGCCGGCTATGAGCTGTGAGGCGAAAACAACAAAGAGGGTGGAGGCGACGACAGAAGGCGGGATGACTGTCAAAAGGGCCCATAACTTGGGAATAAAGGCACAGACGATCATGATTACCCCGCTCATGGTGAGCGAGTATCGGCTGGCGACCCGGGTCACCAATACAACCCCGGGACTGATGGAGAAGCTAACCAGGCCGACCACTCCGAGAAAGGCTGCAACAAGTCCTCCGGCACCGTTCATTCCAATTCCACGATGGATCCGGTCCTCGAGTCCTTCTTTCCCAACGATCTCGGAAATTCCTTGAATGCTTCCAACAGTATTGATCATGACCGCCATATAGGTGAAGACCATTGCAATGATGGGTGCCACAGAGAAAGTGGGCCGTCCTCCCCAGATCGGGGAGGGGAGGGCAAACCAGCTTGACTCTTTGATCACCGTCAATGAAATTTCCCCTTTGATCAAAAAAAGGATTAACCCCAATAGGATTCCAGCCAGCATCGAGGTCGTCTGGAAAAAACCTCGCAACCAATAAGAGAAAAGAGAGACGAAAAGGATGATCAGTAAAGAAGATCCGGCGATGCCCAGCTCTCCATTAGGATGGGTTTTATCCATGCCGATCAGCAGGGGATAGAGGAACGGGAGAAGAGAGAGAACCACCAGCACAAGGATTACCCCTACCACATTGGGGGTAAAAAAAGAGGAAAGTTTTTTAAATAATTTCAGTTTGCAGACCAACATAAGGAAGAATCCGCCGAAAATCATTCCTCCCCCGATGGCGGGAAAGCCTTCAGGGGCTAACACAATGAAGCTCAGCAGAAGCGCCGAGGAAGGGCCCTCCAGAATTGGATATTGATGTCCCTTCAAACTCTGAAAAAGAGTCATCAGGCCTGTGACGATGAGAAGGCGCTGAGAAAAACTGATTTGAGCAGAAGGATCGAGTCCCAAAGCGGTTCCACAGAGGGCCGAAAAGACAGCTACGTTCGGAATTGCAATCATGGCCCATTGAAAACCATAGGCCAGATTTTTAAAAAAAGGAGGGCGTTGATTAAGCTGAAAATGAAAGGTCTGGTCTTCCATAGTGCCCACCGAATAAGGATCTTACCGTAAATACCATAGCCCGAGAGGATCACTAACCATCCTTAGGAACAAAATCGCAATGATTATTGGCCAAGGTTTTTCAGAGGATGGAGTTGTCCTATGAGTTGGTTTTCTCCCTAACCATTTATTCATACCCCCTCTCAAAAGACCGTCCCGGTGACTTCTTGGCTTGGGCAGTTTCCATAGTTGAAAATGAGTTTCGCCATCTTCGCTTTTCTCCGGCCTTCTTTTAGCTGTTGTCTTTGTTATTCTCTCCTTGGTCTTTTCTGACTTCCCGAAGGTCGTAAAGTTAAAAAAGTCCTTGCCAGCGAGGCTTTTTTAAAACTTCAGGATTTACTATCATTTTATGATCAGGTTTTTTCCCTTGGAGAACATGGACGGTCGTTTTGGCTGCTTCTGTGGCCAATCGCAACACGCATTCTTTTGTGAGAGCAGCGGTGTGAGGGGTTAAGATCACATGATCCATTGTTTTGAGAGGGTGCTCCTTCTCCAAAGGTTCTTGGGAGAAGACATCGAGTCCCGCTCCTGCAATCCTCTTCTCCTTTAGACATTGAACAAGGGCTTCCTCATCGAGTACCCCGCCCCTTGAGGTGTTCACCAGAAAGGCATCCGGCTTCATCCAGATGAATTCTTTTGCACTGATTATTTTTTGTGTTTTTGGTAAAAGCGGAAGGTGGAGGGAAATGACGTCTGATTCGCGGAAAAGACTTTCCAAATCATAAAATTGAACCCAACCTTGAAAGGCCGCTTGAGCTGCGGGGGAAAGATAGGGATCGTGTGCAAGGATGGTCATCTCAAATGCGTGATGGCAAATCCGGGCCAATTCAGATCCAATCCTTCCAAATCCAACCACGCCTAAGATTTTTTGGTTGAGGTCACGAGGGATATTCTGAAAACGGATATCAAAGTGGTCCTGCCGAACCTCCCGATCCATGAATGGAATCTGTTTCAACAAAGCCAGGATAAGGGCCAGAGTATGTTCCACTACTGTTTTCGTATGAGCATCAGGCACACAGGTAACCAGAATTTCCAGATCGGTGGCGGCTGCCACATCCACATTGTCCACTCCAGCGCCTGTTCTTGAAATCACCCGAAGGTTATTCCCATGGCTCATTAATTCTCGGGTCATTTTTATTCCCGTCCTGAGAATGATCCCCTGTATCCCCTTCATCAGAGAAAAAACGGTCTCTGGTTTGGGATCGGGTGACAGAACAACTTCAAACCCAGCACTGGCTATCAGTTCCATTGCCTCTGTCTCAATCGGTTGCGGAAGCAATACACGGAGCGAACTTCTATTCATCGAAGATACCGCCCCCCACTGACATCGATCGTGATTCCTGTTATATAGCTCGATTCCTCCGAAGCAAGAAAGACAACCACCGATGCCACCTCTTCAGGGGTTCCCAGTCGGCCCAGGGGTATATCGGAGAGCATCTTTTTCTTCTCCTCTTCATTTTTTCTATCCCAAAGCGATTGAACTCTTTCTCCAGTCAGGGTCACTGTGGGGGCCACAGCATTGACTCTTATTCCATATTTTCCCCAATCATAGGCGAGCTGACGGGTCAATCCTTCGACGCCAGCCTTGGATGCGGTGTATTGTATTCCTGCCAAGGATGCCCTCCAGTGGGCTGCCAGCGCAGAAATATTGATGATGGATCCCTTTCCCTGTTTCACCATTTCTGGAATCACAGCTTGGCAAAACAAAAAAGTTCCTTTCAGATTAACGTCAACCACAAGATCCCAGTCCTGCTCTTGAATCGCTTCAAGTAGATAAGGGGTATTGAGAGCTCCCCCCGCATTATTGACCAAGATGTCAATGCTTCCCCATAGGGTTTTCATCTCTTTGACCAGATCATTCACTTCACGTTTATTAGTGACATCCACTTTTTTCCCAACAACTCGGCTGTTGCTTCTGTCTAAATTTTGTGCAGTTTCTGTCACGCCTTTCTCATCAATATCAATGATTGCCACCCTTGCCCCTTCCTGAAACAGTGCCTTTGTAATGGCAAACCCCATCCCCCGGGCTCCTCCAGTCACAATAGCAATTTTATTTAAAAGACGTTGACACATATTATTCTCCTTTAGAAAGACGAACGAATGTTTCTGTTTTTCATCATTGATAGAAAGGCATTGGTCACAGGATCGATGAATTCAGGATCGTTGATGTGAGCATCCAATTCGGTCACAGGAATGGAAGGATTCAGATTCGATTTTAATGAATCGATAAAAATTTGATTTCCATCAGGTTCCCAATGGGGTAGATGCTCCCTGTCCGGATAAGAGAAGCCTTTAAGGGGGATAAAGACTTGAGTTGGTCCCTTGGCACAATTGAGCTTTTGAGCCACCAATTTTCCAACGCTGAAGAGCTCCTCCGGGCTCAGCCGAACCAGAGTCAAATTTGGATTATGGATGATGTATTTTCGAGACCTTAATTCATTGGAAAGGCTATTCAATGGACCCCAAACAGCATAATTAATACTTCCCGGAACCACCATTTGCGGAATGCCAACCTCTCCTGCGGCTTCTAAACGGTTTGGACGAATCGCTCCATGAAGCCCACCTACAAACTCATCTCCAATTTCATGGAGGTTCAAATCCATCACTCCCTGGAAAGCGCCATCCCGGATCATATCCTCCATGGCCATTCCTCCGGTTCCATTCTGATGAAAAGTGACGACCTCAAACCCATGTCTTTCGAGAATCTGTTTGCAATATAGAGCTCCTGGCGTGGTGGTTCCCAGCATAGACATGGCTACCGGAATCCCTTCGGGTTTAATTTGGGTTTTTTTATATCGCGCTATCATCCCGCAAATGGCTCCTGCTGCGTTGTCCAGGATTTGCTTGGTCAAGAAATTCAACCCTTGCAGGTCTGCAACCGAATGGATCATGGCAATGTCTTTTGTGCCTACATAAGGTCCAAAGGTGGCCCGGCCTGAAGCCACCGTTGAAACCATGAGTCGTGGGACACCGACAGGCAGGGAACGCATTGCCGAGCAGCCGATGTCTGTTCCCTGAGCTCCTCCCAAAGCAATGATTCCCTGGAAACGTTCTTGCGCATAAAGTTCTTTACAAACGACTTCTGCCCCGCGCATCATATTGGTGATGCATTCCCCTTTATTTCCAGATGTAACGAGCGTCTGAAGGGGTATCCCCCCGCGAAGAGAAACATATTGTTGATCAATATCCACTGGAATACGAGGGGGGGCAAGAATTCCTGCATCCATCGTCATCACAGAAACCCCACGGACCTCGATTCTCTTTTTCAGGTAGAGGGCCTCTTCTTCTTTGGTGTCAAATGTCGCAATGAGCAGTACAGTCTTTTTCACTACTCCTTCAACTCCCGGCTAAGGCATGATCAGAACCTTGATCGCTCCTCCCTCCCGTTCATTGAAAACCCGGAACCCTTCCGTAATTTCGGAGAGAGAGAAGCTATGCGTAATCAGGGGACGGGCACGGATTTTCCCCTGCTTCATTAGCGAGATGGCGCGCCTACAATTGGCACGGCCTTCTCCACGGACACTATAAAGATGGATATTATTGAGGCCCATGAAACCAAAATCGGCCGGGACAGGCCTGTGCGGGAAACCAATCAGCAAGACCTTTCCCATTCTTTTGCATAAGTGCAGGGCAAGGTCAGGGCCTTCTTCTGACCCCGATGTTTCTATCACAAGGTCTGCCCCTTTCCCTTTCGTACGGTCCTTGACAAAAGCAATGGGGTCCGTCTCGCGGACATTGACTAAATGATCCGCCCCGGCTTCCAGCCCGATCTTTAAGCGTTCAGGTCTTGTTCCAAGAAGGAAGACCTGGTCAGCCCCAAGGGCATTGGCAACCTGAACTGACATCAGCCCTAAAGGGCCGGGCCCCATCACGACTACAGAATCGCCTGCCACGAGCCCTCCCAATGACTCAAAGCCATAGAGTACACATCCGGCATTGGTCACCAGAGAAGCCTCCTCTAAAGAGATGTTGTCAGGCACAAGGTAAACCGTATTAATATGATTGACCACATACTCCGCGTAGCCTCCATTAGTGGTAAATCCATTCGCCCGATGGCCCTTGGATAGGTCCCCATAGTTGAGGCAAGAGGTGTAATCCCCCCTGCGGCAGTTGAGACAACGGCCGCATCCATAATGGGCTTCCACTGCCACCCGGTCTCCCAGTCGAAACTCATCCACGGTCTCACCCAGTGCCACCACCACTCCCGAATACTCATGACCTGGAATAAATGAACCAAAGGGGGGTTGCCCTGGCCAGGGACGGGCCATCAGGCTTACGTCACTGCCGCAAATGGCACAAGAATTGACTTTAATTAAAACATCTGCCGGACCAGGCTGAGGCGTGATAATCTCTTTAATTTCTAATGTTCCTGGAGCCATTAGTACTGCGGCTTTCATTTTTTCAGGAATATTCAATAGTTTTCCTCCTCCAATAAAAATCTATTGTGAACGACAGAAACAGATTCCCGTGCTGATCATGTATCCTTGCCAATTTTGCCCTGCAGGATGGAACAACCACATTGGAAGGAATCGCTTCAAGCCCGACCGTTAAACTCCCTATTTGTCGCTTGAACAGGGAATTTCTTGACTTCTTCTAAAAATTCAGCCAGATGATGGGCGCTGTGTTCAAAATACTTGAATCCCTTCTCTTTGGTTCCACGAAAAGGATTGCCAATCGTGGATGTGTCGGAATACTCCTGATGTTCCATGGGAACCCACGCCTGTTCTGTCCCCATAAATTCCACCATTCCAGAACCATCTCGTTTTGAAAAGGAGGGCCCCATCCATTCGGGGGCGTGAGTTCGATCCTGGACAGCCTGTGACATATCAACACAAGTCTCATCGTAAGCCAAACATGTAGATGTTTCAATTTCCCCAGAATGCCACCCAGGCGTCTCTTCTGGAGGTCCTTCGATGATTCCTTGAAGCGCATTATACTCTCTCTCCGTGGGGGTCTTATACCAACAAGTGAAAGCTCCGGTCTCGTAGCGAATACGTCGGAGAACCTCATCAACCACTTTCGAATTAGAGCCGTGATGGGTGACATAGACCACCTTGTTGAATCCGTGATAAATAAGGGATTTGCCGATATCATACACCACGCGTCGGTAGGTATCCCCGGAAAGGGTGATTGTTCCTGTCCCCGCCCCCATTTGATGCATATGGTGAGGAGAATAACCGTATGGAATGATTGGAGTGTAGATCACGGAGGCCTTTCCCGAAGCCCGTTTTACCACCTCCCATGTTGTTAAGGCATCACAGCCCAAGGGAATGTGGGCCCCATGTCGTTCCAAACTTCCCATGGCTACCATTACCACATCGCACTCTTTTAGGTATTCCGCTACGTCCACATAAGTCATATCATGAAGATAGAATGTTTTTTGTTTTGTCATTGTTAATCTCCTTTCTTTTTTCTGGTCAAACTCCTAACCTGGCAAACAAGAATCAAACAGGGAATGTCAAAATTCAAAAAGTTGATATTTTTAAAACGCTCTGGAATGCCCATAAATGGGGGCTCAAATGATGATGCTAAAAATACTATGACCTAAATTGAGCGATTTTTAATTTCCATTGTAGGCGCAACCTTTAGGTTGCGGGTTTTTCTTGGAGTTCGTGTTTCACCCAATGGGTGATTCCAAAACGCTCCGTCTCACACGGAGCGGCTACAGGTCGATGTTAAAAGAATCGCTCAATTTAGGTATGACATTTACGCGCACAATATTATTGTTAAGAATCTAAAAATCCCGAAGCGACGAGATCTTCCTGCAGTTTCTTTTTCTCCTCCGCGGTCAGCGGCAAAAGTGGAGCCCGGGGAGGACCTCCGTAAAAGCCTTTAAGGTCCATAGCTGCCTTTACCCCTGCCACACCCAATTTCCCGGAGACCTTTTGATTAAGTTCCATGAGCTTGAACTGAAGCTCCCGCCCTTCTTCCAATTGACCGGTCACTCCCAAATCATAAAGTTTGCAACAGGGTTCTGGAAAGGCATTGGCAAGCGAGAGAACACCGCCCACGGCCCCCATCAGTAAACCGGTAAAAAAGAAATTAGCCGATCCAGCTAATAGATTAAATCCTGATCGGGCATGAAGGATATAGGCACTTAAGTTTCCAGGAGAACTGTCCTTCATCCCTACAATCTTTGGATGGGAAGAAACTTCTTTAACCACAGCGGTTGACATAGTAATGCCAGTCACAAAGGGATTATTGTAGAGAAGGACGTGAATGGGTGATTTTTCAGCCACTTGGGTAAAGTGATGGATTAATGCCTTGTCTGACATCTGCTTCGCAAAAAAGAAGGGAGTAATCAAGCTCCCGAAATGGGCACCCTTCTCTGCTGCCTGCTGACAGAGTTCTATCGATATATGAGTGGATTCCGCACCCACCCCAGCCATAATGACCTTATCGGGCGAGGCCGATTTAACAACAGTTTCAATCACCTTCATCTGCTCAGAAGCTGAGAGACTGCGAAATTCCCCGTTTGTCCCCAAGACCAAGTATCCCCGGAGTCTACTTTGATTGAGTCTTTTTATGTTGGAAGAAAGTTCTTCGAAAAGAAGATCGCCATTGTCATTAAAAGGGGTTGTTACGGGAGCAAATACTCCGGAAAGCCTTTCTTGATGCATGGTTTAATTTCCTCCCATAAATATCACGCCTGCCGCGGGCCGGTTTAAAAACTAAAGCCATATGAATGATTGTCTATTTTACAATCAATTTAATTCAAACCCTTTTACCTTGTCAATGGGTAGAAAGCCATCCCACCTTCGCTTTTCAATGGGTAAATCGGGATCGACAAAGCGTATTTGTGAGGGAAAGAGTTTCGGATCAAAAAAGAAAGTGTTTTAGGAGAGTCAGGTCCTTCAATAGCCGGTTTTTGATCTAACGGTGGCACAGGTTAAGGGCATCAATTTTATAATTGGTTGTATTTCTCTTCTTTTTAACCAAACCACTTCTTTCATTAAATTATTTTTTTCTTTTGATTCCTTTGAACAAAATCAAAGGGAATTACGCTCTTTGGAAGGGAGATTCAGCGGATCTTAAGAAGGGATAATCCCGTTCTCCCATCGATTTCACGATTGGCCTCCACATCCAGAATTTCGAAGATAAAGATCTCTTCTACAAGGAATGCCTTTGATTTTTCCCTGAGACATCCCAGAAGGACCTCATTCCCTCTTGCGACAGCGGCGTGAAGATGGATTTTGGGTTTACCCGCTGCCTGGAAAATGTTTCCGATGCCCAATATTTCATGATTCTTTCTGATACGTTGCCAAAGGGGGATCACAGGTGGCCTGTCTGTTTTAGCCCCACTGACTAGGCTACCCTCTTTGAGGCTGCCGATGACAAAGAAAATTCCGCTCTCGATATTTTCTTTCGAAGCGAGGGACACGATTGATTCCAAAACATCTTCATCCTCCATCAATCGGAGCACGATGACCCTGCCAGTATGGCCAATACTATATTCCATGTCCGTCAATCCTTCGTTTGTTTTTGAAGAACATCTTCTTTTCTCCCTTGACTCAACACTTTTCCTTTTTGGAGCCGCATTACATAGGTGATGCAATCTGGAACCTCTTCTTTATGATTTGTAACGTAAAGCAGGTGCGTTCTTGTTTGACCGATCCGTTCCAGGATTTCCAGGATCCTTTTGCGGTTTGGGATGTCTAATCCATGGCAAGGTTCGTCCACAATCAGGAGGACCGGTGATTTCACCATGGCCCGAGCGAGGAGGATCATCCGTTTTTGTCCATAGGAAAGATGATGAAAGGATTCGCGGGCAATATCTTCGATACCTAGATGCTGAATCCATTGATCGATGATCTTCTTCTGGTCCGGGGTTGGGTATTGATACAACCCGATGGAATCATAAAATCCCGAGCCGATGACGTCGTATGCACTCATTTTCTTACGATACTGGATCTGCAACTCCGATGAAACCGCCCCAATCCTTTTCTTGATCTCCCAAAGCGATTCCCCGGTACCCTTTTGCCTTCCAAAAAGGATCACCTGATTGGCATATCCTTGAAGATTTTCGCCTATGATCAATCTCAGAATGGTCGATTTTCCAGAGCCGTTGGGCCCCCAAATTGCCCAATTTTCTCCGCGTCTCATAACCCAATTCAATTTATCGAGGACGATACGGCCATCATATTGAACCGTTGTTTCCTTCATCTCGATCATTACCTCTGGGACGTCTTGTGGTTTTTCCTTATAAGCAAGAACCGGATGGATTGGCTCGGGTTTCCCGACCTCATAGGTCACCCGATATCTCCAGTTGACCCTCTCCAGGCTGAGCTGGCATCCATAAAGGTTACTTATATGGTCAGATGTCAAGACCTCTTCTTTAGGACCCTGCCTAAAAAGTTGACCATCCTTGATAAACAGCACGTGGGTGATATGAGGCAAAATTTCCTCTATGCGATGGACTACGAGAATGACCCGAACAGAGGCTGTCATCAAGTCATTGATTGATTCTGCCAAAGATTGACGAGAGGTTTCATCCAGACCGTCAAAAGGTTCATCAAGAATCAACAGCTTCGGAGACTTCAGCAGGGCCCTGGCAATCAGAGCTTTCCTCATCTCTCCCGTAGAAAGGGAAGTGATGGATTGGGATAGAAGTGATTGAATACCTAGAAGGGTTACGATTGAAGCGCATCTTTCCTCATCAGCTGGTGTCATCTTTCGATTTGCTAAAATCCCAGAGAAGATGACTTCTCTGGTAGTCGTCATTTCATCCATCTTACCCGCAAATGCCCTATGGTATTCTTGCAACTCCTCCTGTTCCATGAGGGTATGATGCATTTCAAATGAAACATAACCAATGCTATCCCGTTGGGGATTTCCCTGTGCTTCTGTCTGGGATTCGGAAGCATTAAATAGAATCCGTCCGCTCTGAAGAGGAACGCCGCCCCAGAGAGAACGGACAAAAGTAGATTTCCCGGATCCGTTTGGACCCAAGATGGCCCAGTGCTCTTCTGTATGAATCTGCCAAAAGCTGTTTTTGAAATATAACCTGTCTTGAAGGCGAAGGGTTACATTCTCAGCAGTCAGGAAGGGCTGTTTTCTCAACATGAACCAACCAACAATTTTTCACCGAAACGGGATGGGAAAGAGGGAGAATGCTCATCGAGTTTATGGTTCTCGGTTCCAGTTTTCAGGACGGAGCTGTCTTACCATTTCACCAACCCGCCACATTTCCAGATTTGCCATTTCCGCCAATTCGGCATTCAGTTTTTCACGATAGTCTGGCTGACTATTTTTTTCCAAGACGATTCTGGCTTCTGAACCATTGGCAACCCGTTCATATAGCTCGGAGAAGACGGGAGCAACCGCATCACGAAATCTTCCTTTCCAATCCAGAGCGCCCCGCTGGGCCGTTGTGCTGCAGTTGGCATATAGCCAATCCATCCCTTTTTCCGCAGCCAATTTAATCAGGCTCTGTGTGAACTCCTCCACAGTTTCATTAAAGGCTTCGCTTGGACTATGGCCATGCTTGCGCAGTTCGTTGTATTGCGCTTCCATGATTCCGGCAATGGCTCCCATCAAAACGCCTCGCTCCCCGGTCAAATCACTATAGACCTCTTTTTCAAAGGTGGTTTCGAAGAGATATCCTGATCCTATGGCAACCCCCAGTGCAAGAGCCTTCTCTTCCGCTTTTTTTGTATAATCCTGATAGATAGCGTAACTGCTGTTAATCCCGCTTCCTTCGAGGAAGTTTCGCCGGACAGAAAGGCCAGAACCTTTTGGAGCCACCAGGATGACATCTATGTTACCTGGGGGGACCACTCCGGTCAGATGCTTATAGGTGATCGAAAAACCATGAGAGAAGAAGAGTGTTTTTCCCTCCGTCAAATAGGTTTTCAAGGTGGGCCAGAATTCTTTTTGGCCTGCATCCGAAAGGAGATATTCGATCACCGTTCCTTTTGAAGAGGCTTCCTCCAAGGTAAAGAGAGTGACCCCTGGGACCCAACCATCTTTTAATGCTTTGTCCCAGGAGGGAGTTCTATCTCTTTGTCCAATGATGATCCGGAATCCATTATCACGCATATTCAGACTTTGTCCTTGTCCTTGCACCCCATAACCAAGAACCGAAATCGTTTCATGTCTAAGGATTTCCTGCGCTTTTAAAAGAGAGAATTCCTCTCGGGTGATAACTTTTTCTTTCACTCCACCAAAGTCTATCAAAGCCATGTTTGGTCCTCTTTAAATGGGAGAAATTTTTAATATCATCTTCAGACAAACCTGCCCACAAAACCCATCACCTATTATTGTTCAGGATTCAGGTTGCAATTTCAAGACAAAAATACTATTAAAATATTGCATAAGTAAAAACCTTACCCTTTTATAAAAATGTGCCAGAATACCCCCCAGCTCTGCTGGGGGGATGAATGGCCTTCCCTCTCCCCTGGGGGGAGAGGGGTAGGGTGAGGGGGGAATGATCTTGCTCATCACCCCCACCTTAATCCTCCCCCATCAAGGGGAGGAAGGTTTTTTGAGGAATTGGATACCCCGCAGCTCTGCTGCGGGGTACTTCATTAAAAATATTTAATTAAAACACCCTTTAAGGATAAAATCAATATGAGGAGGAAGGGCGATGAATCGGAAGAGATCGATTGCGCTTTATCGGAGAGCGCTTGGACTGATACCAGGGGGAGTCAATAGCCCGGTGAGGGCTTTTAAAGCCATCGGGATTCCTCCGGTCTTCATCGAGAGAGCCAAAGGGTCAAAGATCTGGGATGTTGATGGAAATGAATATATTGACTATGTGGGGTCATGGGGGCCGATGATCATGGGACACGCCCATCCGAGAATCGTGTCCGCCCTGAAAAAGACAGCCCCTAAGGGGACGAGCTTTGGCGCGCCCACTCCTCTGGAAATCGATTTGGCGAATGAGATCAGAAAAGCTTTTCCCTCGATGGAAATGGTGAGAATGGTTAGTTCCGGAACAGAGGCGGTGATGAGCGCCATTCGGGTGGCAAGGGGATATACCGGAAGAAACAAGATTCTAAAATTCGAAGGATGTTATCATGGCCATGGAGACAGCCTGCTCGTGAAGGCGGGATCCGGGGCCATCACCTTCGGCGTTCCCGATAGTCTTGGAGTTCCGGAGGATGTGGCGAAACATACTCTGACCGCTCCGTATAACGATTTAGATAGAGTTAAGGCTCTGGTCAATCAATATCCGGACCAGATCGCCTGCATTATCGTCGAACCAATTGCCGGCAATATGGGAGCGGTACCCCCTGCAAGAGGATTTCTGGAAGGATTGAGACAGATTTGCGACGAAAAAGGAATTCTTCTCCTCTTCGATGAAGTGATTTCAGGATTCCGGGTTGCATTTGGAGGCGCCCAGGAGCTCTATGGGATCAAGGCGGACATGACCTGCCTCGGAAAGATTATCGGGGGAGGCCTTCCCGTGGGCGCTTATGGTGGAAAAGAAAAAATTATGGAAGGGGTTGCTCCCCTGGGGGGTATCTATCAGGCTGGAACGCTCTCTGGAAACCCTATGGCCATGACTGCTGGCCTTGCAACTCTGGAGATCTTGAAGACGAAAAAAGTTTATAAGGATTTGGAGAAGAAGACGGTCTATCTCGCAGAGAAAATTTCCGAATGCGCTGAAGAAAGGGGAGTTCCCGTCACGATCAATCACGCGACTGGATTGTTAACCGTTTTCTTCACCGAAGTTCCCGTCAAAGACTACGCCACAGCGAAGACGAGCAACACGAAACGGTTTGCCCAGTTCTTTATTGAAATGATGGAGCAAGGGATTTATCTTCCCCCCTCTCAATTTGAAGCGTGGTTTATCTCGCTGGCCCATACACAGAAGGATCTGGATCGAACGATCGAATCTTGCGAACAGGCTTTCAAGAAGATTTAAGGGAAACAAGCCAGCCTATCGATGTTGGGTATGTGCCAGTCCTATCACCTCTCATCTTTTAGGTGAATAAAATAGAACCATCCCTTTTTTTCAAATGTCCTTTCATCCATTAAAGGCTTCGATGAATGATGAACGGTTTAACATCCTCAAGGAGAAGTTTCATTTCTCTGGTTTTCGAAAGTGGCAGGCGGAGATCATCGATACGCTCCTCAGCCGGCGCGATGCAGTTGTGATCATGCCCACCGGAAGCGGCAAATCGCTCTGTTATCAGTTGCCGGCGATGCTCCTCGACGGAGTGACCCTGGTGATCTCTCCCCTAATTGCGTTGATGAAAGACCAGGTGGATGGACTGGTCCAGCATCAAATCCCTGCCACTTTCATCAATAGCGCACTGACGCCTTCTGAACAGTGGCAGAGATTGAGGGAGATTCAACAGGGCAAATATAAACTGGTCTACATTGCTCCCGAACGGTTCCGAAATCCGGGGTTTATGGAAGGAATCCAAGCCTGCCGGATTTCACTCTTTGCTGTTGATGAGGCCCATTGCGTTTCCGAATGGGGACATGATTTCCGTCCGGATTATCTTCGCCTCAAAAGGGTTGCTGAAACATTAGGTCATCCGCCTGTTGCCGCTCTTACAGCGACCGCCACTCCTGATGTCCGCCGTGATATCATCACCCAGTTGGGTCTCAGGAAACCGGTGACCTTTGTTGCCGGGTTCGACCGCCCCAATCTTCGTTTTCGCGTCAAACAGGTGGAAGGCGAGGAGGATAAGATTCAAACCATTCTTGCTTTCCTCAAAAGCGTCCCTCCAAGAGGAATTATCTATGGTGCCACCCGAAAGAATGTAGAAGCCGTTACGAAGACATTACAGCTCAAAGGCTACAAAGCAGGGGGGTATCACGCCGGCATGGAGATGGAGTCCCGCAGGTCTGTGCAGGAGGGTTTCATGGAGGGGACTCTGCCGATCGTGGTAGCGACCAATGCCTTTGGCATGGGCATTGATAAGGCGGACCTCCGTTTTGTCATTCATCATGACATTCCAGGCTCTATCGAGGCCTATTACCAGGAGGTCGGCCGTGGCGGGCGTGACGGAAAGCCTGCGACCTGCC
>VGSS01000003.1 GCA_016874935.1 Deltaproteobacteria bacterium
TGGGAGCTTCCTGCGACTGGTCCAGGGAACGCTTTACCATGGACGAGGGTCTCTCCGAAGCGGTCAGGGAGGTTTTTATCCGCCTCTATCAGGATGGGCTGATCTACCGCAGCCATTATATTATCAATTGGTGCCCCAGATGCCAGACCGCGCTCTCCGATCTCGAAGTCGAACACCATGAGATTTCAGGGAAGCTCTACCACCTCCGGTATTCCTTCAGAGAAGGGAACCGTTTCGTGGTCGTAGCGACCACACGGCCGGAGACGGTGTTGGGCGACACAGCTGTCGCCGTTCACCCGGAAGACGAACGCTACCAGCGGGATATTGGGAAAAGAGTCATCCTCCCTGTCCTCGGCAGAGAGATTCCACTCATCGGCGATCCCTATGTGGATATCGAGTTTGGGACCGGTTGTCTTAAGATCACTCCTGCCCACGATTTTAATGATTTTGAGATCGGACTGAAGCATGGGCTTGAGCAGGTCAAGGTGATCGATGAGGCAGGCAGGATGAATGAGCATGCCGGGCCTTATCAGGGGATAGATCGGTTTGAGTGCCGGGAGAGGATCGTCGGCGATTTTAGAAGGGAAGGGGTGCTGGTTAAGACAGAGGATTATCACCACAAGGTCGGCCACTGCTACCGTTGCAAGACCATCGTAGAGCCTAATCTCTCCCTTCAATGGTTTGTCCGTACCAAACCATTGGCTGAAACAGCCATAGAGGCGGTTCGGACAGGCCGCACACGGATTGTCCCTGAAGTCTGGGAAAAAACCTATTTCGAATGGATGGAAAATATAAAGGATTGGTGCATCTCCCGTCAGATCTGGTGGGGCCATCGTATTCCCGCCTGGTATTGTGAGGCGTGCGGCGAGGTGATCGTGGCAAAAGAGGGACCTCGATCCTGCTCCAAATGTCGTTCCGATCGGTTAAGGCAGGAGACCGATGTCCTGGACACCTGGTTCAGTTCCGCACTCTGGCCTTTCTCCACCATGGGATGGCCTAAACAGACAGCCGAGTTGAAGGTCTTTTATCCTACCTCTGTCCTGGTGACGGGTTTCGACATCCTCTTCTTCTGGGTGGCCAGGATGATGATGATGGGCATAAAATTTATGGGAGATGTCCCCTTCCGGGATGTTTACATCCACGGGCTGGTCAGGGATGAGAAGGGGGAGAAATATTCGAAGACCCGGGGAAATGTGGTGGATCCTCTCGATCTGATCGACCGTTTCGGAGCGGATGCGCTCCGTTTTACCCTGGCCGCCTTAACCATGCCTGGCAGCGATCTGAAGCTTTCGGAGTCACGGACAGAAGGCTACCGCCACTTCGCCAACAAGATATGGAATGCCTCCCGCTTTGCCCTGATGAACCTTGAAACCTTAAGCCCTGATGCAATGTTTCAAGAGCATTCCTCGGAGGAGTTCAGCCTTCCGGACCGGTGGATACGGAGAAGATTGAATGAAACAATACGGTCCGTTCGAAAAGGTCTGGAAGAATATAAATTCAACGAGGCCTGCCATGTCCTTTATCAGTTCGTCTGGCATGAATTCTGCGACTGGTATCTGGAGATGACCAAACTCTATCTTTACAGGGAAGGCGATCAGAAAAGGCAAGACCTCGCCCGGCAGACGCTTTTAGAGACGCTCGATGCCATTCTCCGGTTGCTTCATCCCTTCATGCCCTTTATCACCGAGGAGATCTGGCAACAACTTCCCATGCGAAAAGGGAGTGAATCGATTATGATTGCCGAATTTCCAAAGCCCGATCAACGGTACGATGATCAAAAGGTGGAGGATGAGATGGCATGGGTCACCGAGGTGGTCAATGGCCTTCGGAACATCCGCGGAGAGATGAACCTTCCTCCATCGGAACAGATCTCCGTCCATATCCGGACGAAAAGCGAAGAGGCGGAGAAGAGACTGGGAGAACAAGAACCCTTCATCCGGTTCCTCGCCTCGGTGAAAGACCTGAACATTGGGCAGAATATCGAAAAACCCCTTTACAGCGCGTATGCGGTCGTGAGGGATGTTGAGATCTTTGTCCCGATGGACCGGACACGCATGGAAGAGGAAGCCAAAAGGCTTCAAAAGGAGATCCTGAAG
Organism: Deltaproteobacteria bacterium; assembly: GCA_016874935.1. GTDB lineage: Bacteria > Desulfobacterota > BSN033 > BSN033 > UBA1163 > RBG-16-49-23. The sequence continues at coordinate 2,097 of VGSS01000003.1, forward strand.
ATTGAGAAGGAGAGCGGTTTCGTTGTGAAGAAACTCTCCAACGAGCAGTTTCTTTCGAAAGCTCCTCCGGAGGTGGTTCAGGAAGTGAAAGCAAAGGCCCTGGAGTTTCGCTCCCAGCGTGAGAAACTGGAAGAGAGTTTGGATAGAATCAAAGCGATGATCGGGTGATATGGTTGGAGAAGACAGGATGAAGATGGATATCGAAAAGGTGGCGAAGCTGGCCCGCCTTGAATTATCCGAGGAGGAGAAGAAAACTTTTGGAAACCAGATGGAGCAGATCCTTGCCTATATGGAGCAACTGAACCGTCTTGATACCACAGGGGTGGAGCCCACCTCCCATGCCATCCCCATGGTGAATGTCTTCAGGGAGGATGAGGTGAAGCGTTCCGTTTCAAGGGAAGAGATTCTGGAGATTTCGCCAGATCAGGGAGATGGGCATTTTAAGGTGCCGAGAATCATCGAATAAAAAAGTGACAAAGTTGAAAAGTGACTAAAGTGCCTAAAATTAAAGAACAAAAAGTTGTTATGCCGAACTTGGTTCGGCATCTCGTTTTAGCTTGAACCCCAGATCCTGAAACAAGTTCAGGATGACAGGTTCAGAAAATTTATAATATTTTTGTATAGATTTAGACCCCAACTTTAGCTCACTTTAGACACTTTAGTCATTTTACTTCACTACGATATGATTATGGAACTTCACGAACTCACCATCCATCAGCTTCATGACCTTCTGGTCAAGAAAGAGCTGACTTCACGGGAGGCGACCGAGGCCCTCTATCGGAGAATCGGAGAGGCGGATGGAAAGATCAATGCCTATCTCATGCTCACAGAAGAGAGGGCATTCCGTCAGGCCGATGAGGTGGACCGGAAGATTGTAAGGGGAGAGGAGATCGGGGACCTTGCCGGCATTCCGATAGGCCTTAAGGATATTCTATGCACAAAAGGGATTTTGACGACCTGCGGCTCTAAGATACTGGGGAATTATGTCCCTTTTTATGATGGCACAGTGATCCGGAAGTTGAAAGAGGGGGAGGCCGTCTTTCTTGGAAAGTTGAATATGGATGAATTTGCAATGGGCTCCTCTACGGAAAATTCTGGATTTCAGACCACACGAAATCCATGGAATCTGGACCGGATTCCGGGGGGGTCGAGTGGTGGTTCTGCCGCTGCTGTGGCCGCGGATGAATGTATCGCCGCCCTCGGCACAGATACGGGAGGGTCCATCAGGCAACCCGCGTCCTGTTGCGGCGTGGTCGGTTTAAAACCCACCTATGGCAGGGTATCCAGGTACGGACTGGTCGCCTTTGCCTCTTCACTCGATCAGATCGGCCCCATCACAAAGGATGTGGAGGATTGTGCCATCCTGCTCAACGGGATCAGCGGCTATGATCCAAGTGACTCCACCTCTGTCAATGTCGAGGTTCCTGATTATAAACGATGTCTGGTCAGCGATGTGAAAGGGGTTCGAATCGGAATTCCTGATGAGTATTTCATCGAAGGAATGGACCCGGATGTGGAGAGATCAACAAAAGAGGCGATCGATCTCTTTAAAAAATTGGGGGCGGAGGTGAAGGCGATTTCGCTTCCCCACACTCCTTATGCCGTGGCCATCTATTATGTCATCTGCACGGCGGAAGCCAGCTCCAACCTGGCCCGATACGATGGGGTCAAATACGGGTTCCGTTCAGACAGATATGAAGATCTGATGGAGATGTATGCCCGGACACGTTCAGAAGGTTTTGGAAAAGAAGTGAAACGGAGAATCATACTGGGGACGTATGTTCTTTCTGCAGGATATTATGACGCTTACTATCGAAAGGCTTCCCAGGTCAGGACTCTGATGCGAAACGACTTTGAAGGGGCCTTTAAAGAAGTGGATGTGATTGTGACTCCGACGGCGCCAACGCCTGCTTTCCGGATCGGAGAAAAGGTGGAAGATCCGCTACAGATGTACCTCTCCGATATCTTGACCATCCCGGTCAACCTGGCCGGAATCCCTGCCATTTCCATTCCCTGCGGTTTCAGCAGAGGAGGCCTACCCATCGGCCTCCAGATCATGGGAAAACATTTTGATGAAGGAATGCTCTTAAGGGCGGCCTACACATTTGAACAGAATACGGATTTTCATCTAAAGAAACCGTCGCTCATCTAATTTCGGCTAAATTCCGCAATCCACATTCCGCATTCCGAAATGAATTAATCGGTCATTTCCGACAGCCACTCAAGATAGGAAGAAGAGCCTTCAATGATGGGAAGGCTGATCATTTCAGGGACGGAATAGGAATGGAGGGACTTTACCCTTGCTTCGATCTCTTGAAATCTTTTTCTCTGAGTTTTAATGATCAGGAGCCACTCCTTTTCATCCCAAATCTTTTCCTCCCAGCGATAAATGGAACGAACCGGAGAAATGAGGTTGACACAGGCGGCCAGTTGTTCCTCCACCAATGCACGGGAGATGTTGAGCGCCTCTTCTTCAGAGCCACAAGTGATCAAGACCACAACCGGTTCGAATTCGATCTTCATCGGCATTAACGTAACGATAACATTTACCGCTGGAGTCTGACACAAATTCCAATAACGAAGTCACAAATTCCAAATACGTTTCAATAACCAATATCCAATCAATCTGTTTTTAAAATTTGGTCATTAGAGTCTTGGAGCTTATTGGGTTATTGGCCTGCCTGCGCGAAGACGCTTCGGCGAAGGCAGGCGCTTGGGATTTGGTTATTCAGCCTGAATAACCCTCAACCTAAAACCTTTTTGAATGCCTTAAGAGCTGTTTCTACATCCTCCTTCGATACATCCAGATGGGTGACCAGGCGGATTTGTGTTTTTCCGAAGGCATGGATGAGGATTTCGTGATGCTTCATGGCTTCTGCAATCTGAAGTCCTGTTTTTCGGGTCTCGGTTACATCGAATATGACAATATTGGTTTCTACATGTTTAGGATCAAGAGAAACTCTTTTCAGTTCTTTCAAACCCACGGCGAGACGTTTTGCATTCTGATGATCTTCTTTTAGGCGTTCGATGTGATGATCCAGTGCATAAAGGCCGGCAGAAGCAATAATTCCGACCTGACGCATTCCGCCCCCGAACATCTTTCTAAAGCGGTGGACCCGGTCAATAAATATTCTGGAACCTGCAACAAGAGATCCGATAGGAGCGCCCAATCCTTTCGAGAGACAGACCGAGACAGAGTCAGCCCATTGAGCGTATTCATGGGGCCTGATCCCTGTGGCAACGGAAGCATTCCATAACCTGGCGCCGTCGAGATGAACCAAAAGACCCTTTGATTTTGTCAACCTGTAGATATCCGCCATCTTATCTATCGGATAGATGGCGCCCCCTCCCCGGTTATGAGTATTTTCGATACAGATCAGTCGGGTGACAGGAAAGTGGTGGTCATCCGGCCGGATGGCTTCTTCGATCTGTTGAGCATCGAGAATTCCCCTGGTAGCTTTGATACAATTAAATTGTATGCCCGAAAGAGCCGCCCCTGCACCTCCCTCAAAGTTATAGGGATGGGAGGTGGCTTCAATGATGACCTCATCCCCAGGTTGGGTATGGGATTTGATCGCCAGTTGGTTGGCCATGGTTCCCGAGGGTACAAAAAGGGCCGCTTCCTTTCCGAGCATCTTGGCCACCCTCTCCTGAAGGGCGCTGACCGTAGGGTCCTCACCGAAGACATCATCTCCGACCTCTGCCTTTGACATCGTCTTTCTCATAGCAGGAGTGGGTCGGGTAACCGTATCGCTTCTAAGATCGATCCATTTTTTCATCTTTCATCTCCCAGGGGCGCTCGTTTCATTAGGAAAATACAATTTTAACCCATGGGTGTCAAGGTTTGTAACCTGCAAGAATAGGAAATAGAAGAAATAGGGTCAGATCTATTTTATTGGCATAATTATTAAACCTAACCTTGTTTAGAGGGAGAAGAGAGGGTGAGAATAATCAGGGTTGAAAGAGAGAGGGCTTTTTTGTTATCCTCTAAGGGAACTTTTTCGGGGATAGATCATGAAGCATGTGATTCTTGGCACGGCAGGACATATTGACCATGGAAAGACTTCCCTGGTCAAAGCCCTCACCGGTGTGGATACCGATCGATTGAAGGAGGAGAAGGAGCGAGGGATAACAATCGAGTTGGGATTCACCTTTCTGGACCTCCCCAGTGGAATCCGGCTGGGTATTGTCGATGTGCCGGGCCATGAAAAGTTTGTCAAGCATATGGTAGCAGGAGCCTGGGGGATTGATCTGGTTGCACTCGTCATTGCGGCTGATGAGGGAGTAATGCCACAGACAAAGGAACATCTCGATATCTGTACTCTCTTGAAAGTAAAAAAAGGATTGATCATCCTTACGAAGATGGACCTGGTCGATCAGGAACTCTTGGAGATGGTTAAGGAAGAAGTGACAGAAGCTGTCAGGGATACCTTTTTAAAAAAGGCTCCCATTCTGACTGTTTCTTCCATCACGGGCGAGGGAATCCCCCAATTGATCTCGGTCCTTGACGATCTTTCGAAGGAGGTGGAAGAGAGATCCTCTGACGGTCTCTTCCGGCTGCCTATTGACAGGGTCTTCATCATGAAAGGATTCGGTTCGGTGGTGACGGGGACGGTCGTCTCCGGAGGAATAATATTGGGGGAAACAGTGGAGGTTCTTCCCTCCGGCAGGGAAGGGAAGATCAGGAACATACAGGTCCATAATCAGTCCGTTGAGAAAGCCGAGGCCGGACAGAGGGCGGCCATCAATATTCAAGGGATTGATACTTCTGAGGTCAACAGGGGCAATGTCCTGGCCCGGCCCCGTACCCTTACCCCGACAAGAATCATCGACGCCTATCTGGAGTATTTACCCGGCGCTGCAAGACCGCTCAAAAATAGAACCATTCAGAGATTTCACGTCGGTACGAATCTGGCTGCGGCCTCGATCTACCTCATGGATCGAGAGGAGTTGTTACCGGGCGAAGGCGGATTTGTCCAGTTGAGATTGGACCGGCCCATTGTGGCTTTGCCTCAGGACCGCTTTGTGATTCGGGGTTCATCGGCCATTCAAACCTGTGGGGGAGGAGTTGTTCTGGATACCCATCCTGATAAACATAAACGGTTTTCAGAAAAGGTTATCTCCGATTTAACCCTCCTCAGAGACGGAAGCAAAGAGGAGGCCCTTCGTCAGCATATCCTCCATTCGGGCATAGGAGGAATGATTCTGGATGACCTTCTAAAGCGAGTGGCCATGGCCCCCAATGAGGCTCAGGTCGTTATCAGGAGGATGGTTGAGAAAGGGGAACTCATCCTGATCGATCCGGAGAGACTTAAGGTGGTTGATTTCTCTCAATACCAGGAATTGAAGGAGACCGTATCGGCACAATTAAAAGAATTCCATGTACGGTTCCCGATGAAATCAGGACTGGCAAGGGAGGAGTTGAGAACGAAACTCCCATCCGGCGTGGACGTGAAACTCTTTCAAATCCTGATCGGCGAGCTCATCCAATCCGGAAAGATCGTTCTGGAGAAAGATAAGTTAAGATTGCCTGAGCACCGGGTCTCCTCTTCAGACGAGAAGGGTCTGGTCAAAAAGGTGGAAGAGGCCATCCTGAAGGGAGAACTCCAGCCTCCTTCTCCAAAAGAACTTTCTGAGGCATGGTCTGAAGAGGAGAAGGGGATTCAAGCCATCTTTGAACACCTTGTTCACGAAGGCATTCTGATAAAGATCAAAAGTGGAATCTATTTCCATCGCACACCCTTCGAAGATTTGAAGGAGAATCTGATCCGTTATTTAAAGAAGAACAAAGAGATCACCACCCCTCAATTTAAGGAGATGACCGGAGCATCGAGGAAGTATGTCATCCCCTTGATTGAATACTTTGATCAGATCAAATTGACCCTGAGGTTGGGGGACAAGCGAGTTTTAAGGGCTGTCAAAGATCATTAAGGGCGGGATAGAGGTCCATGCCGCACCATTTTGAAGAGAGGAGTTTGAGATGAAAATTAAAAAGAAGATCACGAAGAAAAAATTGAAACAACCGGACGAATTTATCAGCTTCACGGAAAAGAGCTATCTCTTTATCGGCGAACATATTGAAAAGATAAGCGTCGGCGCGATTCTCGTTCTGGTTCTCATCTTATCTTTCTTCCTGTTTTGGATGTGGGATCAGAGAAAGGAAGATGAGGCAAATCAAAAATTTATGTTAGCTCTTGAAGCCTATCAGATGGTCAGCTCTCCATATCGTGAAGGGTCGCCGGCCGATTACAAAAAGGCTCTGGAAGGATTTGAGGAGGTGATTAAGGCCTATTCAAGGACATCTTCCGCAAAATCCTCTCTCATCTATAAAGGGGGAATTCATCTCCGTCTGAGTGAATTTGATGAAGCGATCAACGCTTACGATACCTTTTTAAGGAAAGCCGGGCAAGAAAGGTTGTATCAGCTTTTTGCCCTTGAGGGGTTAGGGTATGCTCACGAAGGGAAGAAGGATTATGAAAAGGCCGTGAAGGCGTATCAGGAGATCGTTAAATTTGGCGAAAAATACCAATGGGCAGGTATTCACTTGAGTTTAGCGAGATGCTATGAGAAACTGGGAAAAAACGACGAAGCTCTTGAAAATTACAAGGCTTTTTTGAAAACCTCACCAAAATCCCTTTCGACTAACTCTGTTCTTAAAAAGGTATCCGTTTTAGAGAAATAGATAGGTATGTTAAATATTTCACTAAGTAGTTGACAAATAAAATTTTTTTAGTTAATTTGGGAAAACTATCACAAGAAAGGAGGAGCTTATGGAGAAAGTCCTTCAGGGAAATCATGCTATAGCGAGGGGAGCGTGGGAGGCAGGGGTAAGGGTAGCCTGTGCCTATCCAGGGACACCGAGCAGCGAAATTATTTTTGTCATTGGCACACAGTATAAAAAAGATATTCAGGCTGAATGGTCGGTCAACGAAAAGGTATCTTTGGAGGTGGCAAGTGGAGCTTCCATTGCGGGAGCCAGAGCCATGGCCTCAATGAAGCATGTGGGATTAAATGTGGCCTCTGATCCGTTGATGACCCTTTCTTATACAGGAGTCAAAGGGGGTTTGGTCGTCGTTGTGGCTGATGACCCCTATGCTCACAGCTCGCAGAATGAGCAGGACAGCCGCCACTGGGCAAGGTTCGGAAAGATGCCCATGCTTGAGCCGTCTGATTCTCAAGAGTGTAAGGATTTTACGAAACTGGCTTTTGACATGAGCGAACAGTATGACACTCCCGTTCTTTTGCGGACCGAGACCAGGGTCTCGCACTCCTTTTCCATTGTAAAATTGGAGGAACGGAGAGAGTCGGCAATGCCCCTGGGGCTTAACAAAAAAGATGCCTCTAAATTCACCATGGTCCCCATCTATGTCCGCGAGAGACGCCCCCTTGTTGAAGAGAGGATGAGGAAGCTTGAAGTTTTTGCGGATGAGTTCAATTATAATGTCATGGAAATCAATGACCCGAAAATCGGGGTCATCACCAGCGGGGTCTGTTACAATTATACCAAGGAAGTTTTTCCAGAATACTCCTATCTGAAACTCGGGATGGTCTGGCCTCTTCCTAAGAAACTGGTCTCGGATTTTTACAAGAAGGTTAAAAAAGTGATCATCGTGGAGGAACTCGATCCCTTCTTCGAGACCGAAATCCGGGCGATGGGTTACAAAATCTTTCACGGGAAGGATGTGATACCTGCGATCTATGAACTTTCACCTGAAATTATCGAGAAATCCTTAAAAGGAAAGAAGTATAAAGCCCCAAAGGAGAGGATCAAGGCTGAGGAGCTTCCGAAGAGGCCGCCCAATTTGTGTTCGGGTTGTTCTCACCGGCCGATGTTTTATGCCCTGAAGAAGCTGGATCTCTTTGTCTTCGGAGATATCGGCTGTTACACCCTTGCGGCCGCGCCTCCGCTCAATGCCGTTCATACGACCATCTGTATGGGCGCCGGAGTGGGCGAAGCGTTTGGTGCGGCAAAGGTACTCGGCAAAGAAGGGTTGGGAAAAGCCTGCGCCGTGCTTGGCGACTCCACCTTCCTTCATGGAGGGGTGACCCCTCTGATGAATATAGCCTATAATAGAGGGAATTCAACGACCATCATTCTGGATAATCGGGCTACCGGAATGACAGGCCTTCAGGAACATCCGGGCACGGGCTTTACGATCACTGGCGAGCCCGCTCCCATGGTTGATTATGAAGTCCTTTGCCGGGCTCTGGGCATTGAACATGTGCGGAAAGTAGACCCCTATCGTATCAAAGAAACGATGGAGATCATCAAGGAAGAGGTTGAGAGGGATGCGGCTTCGGTCATCATTACAGTGAATGGACCCTGCATGCTTCACCGGAGGGAGAAGAGGCAATTTGAACATGCTTTCTACACCATTGACACGGACAAGTGCAGGGGATGCACGATGTGCCTTGAGATCGGATGCCCTGCGATCAGCTGGCAGGAAGTCTCCGGCGATCAGGCTATCACAAAAGACGGCCACAAGAGGAAAGGAGTTGTTCAAATTAACAGGCTACAGTGCCCGGGTTGTGGCGTCTGTCAACAGATCTGTAAATTCGAAGCAATTATTCCTGGACAGGCATAGGAGGGGAAGATGGAAGATAGAGTGACCAATATTCTGTTATCAGGGGTTGGAGGCCAGGGAACGATTCTGGCCAGCGATATACTCTGCTCCGTATTTCAAGAGGTAGGCTATGATGTGAAAAAGGCAGAGGTTCACGGAATGGCGCAGAGAGGCGGAGATGTGACCACCCATTTCCGGTTCGGCAAAAAGGTCTATTCCCCGCTGATCAAATACGGAGATGTGGATTACCTTGTCTCCTTCGAACTTCTGGAGGGGCTCCGCTATGTTAATTGGCTAAAAAAGGATGGAAAAGTCCTTCTCAATAACCAGGAAACATACCCTCCTGCCGTTACCCGGGGGACGATGAAGTATCCGGAGAATGTGGTTAAGACGTTCAAGAGATTTTTTAATGGAAATGTCTATGCTATTGATGGATTAGGCATTGCGGTCCAATGCGGCGATTCGAGGGCTGTCAATATTGTCACCCTTGGCGCCTTCTCCAATTTTTTTGACATTAAGGAGGAGGTCTGGGAAAGGAATCTCCTTGAACACCTTCCTAAAAAAGTTCATGAACTCAATTTGAAAGCCTTCAAAGAGGGGAAGAAGGCTATTTAATCGGACCGGGCAATTGCCATTGAAGGGGCGAAGGGAGTTTCTCTTTGCCCCTTTGTTTTTTAGGCCTGCTCATTTATAATTTTATAAAGACGGAGGCAGCAAAGCATGAGACAGACCCGATTCGTTTTCATAGTCGTCATCACCTTATCGATTTTTCTCCTCGTCGCTCATCCTGGCCAATCCAGAGATCACCTTCACCAATTCACCATGGAGAATGGCCTGAAGGTAATCCTTCAGGGTAACCGCACCTCTGCGGTGGTTGCACTCCAGGTCTGGGTCAAGGTGGGAAGCGCTGATGAAAAGAACGATGAGGCGGGGATGTGCCACTTCATCGAACATATGATCTTCAAGGGTACGGAGAAGAGGAAGGTCGGAGAGATGGCAAAGGAGATCGAATCCCTTGGAGGCTCGATCAATGCCTATACCTCGTATGACCAAACTGTTTATCATATTACAATTGCCAGTCGTTATGCAGACATTGCCCTCGATATCCTGTCCGATGCCATCCAACGCTCTGTTTTCGATCCGTCGGAGCTCGAAAAGGAGAGGGAGGTCATTCTCGAAGAGATTCGAATGGGAGAGGATGATCCTTCGAGAAAACTCTTCCGGCAGACCATGGCCACTGCTTTTCAGAGCCATCCCTACGGAAGGCCGATTATCGGGTATGAGAAGACCATCAGGGCAATCACAAGAGATCAGATGCTCTCTTTTTTCAAGCGATGGTATACGCCGGACCGGATCTTTTTCGTTGCCGCAGGTGACTTTGATCTTCAGGAGATGGAGAGAAAAGCAAGGGACTCATTTAAGGATTTTAAGCGGTCTTCCAAGAGATTTCCTGAAAGGGTGAAGGAGCCGAATCAGAAAGAAGTCCGGTCTAACCTCACGTTTGGAAATTTTAAAGAGACCTACCTTCAAATGGCAGTCCCCATCACTTCTGTCACGCATGAAGATACTCCCGGGCTTGATGTGATCGAACAGATTTTAGGAGGAGGAGAGACCTCCCGTCTGGCGCAGAAGGTGAAGTTGGAGAAGGGGCTGGTTCACTCCATCTCCGCCTCTGCTTATACGCCAAAAGACCCAGGCCTCTTTATCATCGGAGCGACTCTCCAGGCAGAGAATCTGGAAAAGGCGATAGAAGAGATTCTAAAAGAGGTAAACCGGTTGATTCAGGAGGGCGTCACCGCTGAGGAGCTTTACCGTGTCAGGGTCAATGTTGAAAGCGGTCTCATCTATGACCGGCAGACCGTTCAGGGGCAGGCAAGAAAGCTTGGTTATTATGAGGCCGCCACGGGGAACATAGAATTTGAAAAGGAGTATATGAGGAAAATCAGCCTCCTTCAAAGCGAGGACATCAAGAGAATAGGGGAAAAATATTTTAAACCTTCCCAGTGGAACATCAGCCTTCTGGGGCCCTCAGAAAAGGCGGATGGCCTTAAAAAGATCTCTCTAAACGCCGTGATTGAAAAAGCGGGTTCGCCAGATATTTCCATTGGCCAGAAGACGTCACCGCGCGCCTCGAAGACCGTTCTGAACAATGGAATTCGCCTCATTGTCAAAGAGAACCGGTATGTTCCTCTTGTGTCTATTCAACTCTCTTTTTTAGCCGGCGTTCGTTTTGAAGAGGAGGCCCAAAACGGGATCAACCAGTTTATGGCTGTGATGATCAATAAGGGCACAGAGAAACAGACCAGCCTTGAAATCGCCAAGAAAGTGGAGAGAATGGCAGGCTCCCTCAGCGGCTTTTCAGGCTACAACAGCTTTGGCCTGAGCTTTACTTTCCTGAGCCAGCACTTCGATGAGGCGATGGCTTTGTTAGGTGAGGTCATCAAGCATCCCTCCTTTGATGCGGATGAGATGGAAAAGAGGAGAAGATCCATCCTCGCATCCATCCGACAGCAGGAGGACAATTTGAGCAGTATGGTCTTCAAACTCTTTCGGAAGGTTCTTTATGAGAAGCATCCCTACCGCATGGATACGATCGGAACACTTGATTCCGTCAAGAAAATCACACAGAAGGATTTAAAAGAGTATTATAGGCGCATCGCCACCCCGGAGAATATGGTCATCACCATCGTGGGAGATGTCGATTTGAAACAGGTGACCTCTGCTGTCCAAAATGAGTTTGGAAAGATGCAGAAGATCGGTTTTGCCCATCCTGAAATTCCCAAGGAGCCGCCCCTCCAGAAGACGAGAAGATCAGAGAGTTATAAGGAGAAGGAGCAGGCCCATTTTGTCCTCGGATTCCCTGGCGGCACTGTGCTGAATGGGGACCGGTATGCTCTCGACGTGCTGGATGCAGCGCTTTCCGGCATGGGAGGAAGGCTCTTTTATGAATTGAGGGATAAGCAAAGCTTGGCCTACGCTCTGGCATTCATCAGCAATGTGAATCTCGATCCAGGATATATCTGTGTCTATATGGGGACCCATCCGGATAAGATCGAAACGGCTATTGCAGGCGTCCTCAGGGAGCTGAAGAAGGTCAAAGACGAGGGGTTGACAGGCGATGAAGTGGAAAGGGCGAAGCGATACCTGATCGGAAACTTTGAGATTGGCCTTCAGACCAACGGCGCCCATGCAAGACAGATGTCCGGGGACGAGTTGATGGGGCTGGGATACGACCATTTGGAAAGGTATCCGGGTGAGATTCAGAAGGTGACCCGGGAGGATGTCCACCGGATGGCGAAGAAGTATTTCAACCTGGACGCCTATGCCCTTGCCATCATCCGGCCTTCGGAAGCAAAGAAACAATGACAGGAAGGCTTAGGCTTAACCCCTTTTCGCTCAAAGACACTCTCGAGTGCGGACAGTTCTTTCGCTTCACAAAGGCCCTGAATACCTACCTCATTCAGACCTCTGATCGGATCTTCCCGGTCTGGCAAAAAGGGGATGTCCTTTTCTATGAAGGGGTGGAGGAATCCTTCCTCATCAGGTTCTTCAGACTGGATGAGGATATGGATGCCATTTTAAAGGAGATTGATTGCGACCCCTTTATTCATCAGGCGATTAAGGAGTATCCGGGGATGAGGCTGATCCGGCAAGACCCCTGGGAGTGCCTGGTCTCATTCCTCTTTTCATCTGCCAAGGCCATTCCCCATATCCGTTGCGTGATTGAAGCCCTATGCAAATCATCCGGGAGAAAAGTGACCTGGGACTCCCATATCGGTTATGGATTTCCGGAACCCAACTTCATCCAGACCTCTCAACAGATGGAAGAGGTGCGAGCGGGTTTCAGGACGGACTATCTGGTCAAAACGAGCCGGTGTATGGATCGAAACCAACTCCTCGGATTGAGGGAGCTAACATACAAAGAAGCAAAAAAGAGGCTGATGGAACTTGCCGGAGTCGGGAAGAAGATTGCTGATTGCGTTCTTCTCTATTCGCTCGATTTTCTCGAAGCCTTTCCTATCGACACCTGGATTAAAAAAGGATTGCAGAAGACTTATTTTAACGGAGAGAAGGTCGGGGAGAAGAAGATGGAGGAATTTGTTAAGGGCCACTTCGGCCCCTATGCCGGCTACGCCCAGCTCTATTTATACCATTACTGGCGAAACTATCCTTTCAAAGAGCAGTCCCCTTGAGGATGATCCCGGATGAAAAATGTCTCCCGGTAAAAGGGTTTACCCCGTTAGTAATAATGGACCGCCGGAATTTCTAACGGGGTTTACTGTTTCTCATCCAGTCTTTTTTCAATGGCTTCCCAGATTTCAATGATGCCCAAGCGTTTCGCCCAGTCAGCGATATATGTTCGATTCACCGTTTCTCCGCTAATTTTTAGAATTCCTGTAATATCACGGAGATGCTTCTCCGAGCCTCCTCCTTTATAATATTCCATCTTCTTGACAATCACATCTTCTGGTGATGCAAAATCGGCCTGGTACGACTCTGAAGGATGGACGCGACGGGTTCGACCAAATCTACTGCTGTCAAAGAGGGTATTTTGCTTCAAGATGATATCAACCTTCAGGCCGGAAGCGGGGTGAATAATATTAAATTGTCCACAGGTGCGAATAGCCTCCTTCATCGCCTCTTCACTCAAATAAAATTCATCCGATGGGAAGGCTTTCATCAAATTGGTAATATGCCGATCTGCTATATCTGCAACCACATCGATATCATTTGTTAATCGGGGTTCTCCGTATGCCATGGCTGCAACAGAACCGGTGACGAGATAAGGGATGTGAAGATGTTCCAAGACCCCCACGACCCTATGAAGCAACTCAAATAAATCCATGGGAGAGCCTCCTTACGGCTTCCTTCTTAATCATTTCATCCTCCCACTCCGGATTTGTATTCTTAAGATGGACCAGCAACATCTTTCGGGCTGCGGTCCACATATGAAAGCCTATCCGGATTCTTTCTGCGGGTGTTTTTTGTCGCAGCACCTCTGCCATTGTATTATCGACGACCTCTATCTGTCCCCGGTCCAACCTTAATTTTTCCATTTTCCGCCTCTCACCTTTGAAAAGTTCAAGAATTAAAGGTCGAAATGCAACATATAAATGACATTTCGAGTATATTAAACCGTTACTTTAAAAACCTCAAGATAAAAATTGTCAGGGCAAATCAAAGAGTTGGGTTGTTTGATGGTTAAAGTCAATATGCAAGTCAGTCCCTACAAACACATGCATTTTCTTCTACTGGCGGAACCCATATCTTTTAAATCTTTAGATAAATTCGGCAATTACTTCAAAATTTCTCGAAAAAACTTCTTTGGCCACTCCTGATCGTCAAGAAACAAAACATGATTTGCCTCAAACTCCTCTCTTGAGTCGGCTTCTTCCATACCTTTAAAAAGGTTTTCATAAGAGGTTTTTGATAAGATAAAGGAATGGAGGCTGATATTCACTTTTCCGAGATCGCTTTCCAAACTCTTGATGCTCTTGAACAATTGAATCTTTTCATGATCCAGTCTCTTGATATGTTCCAATCCTTTGGGATCTAAGAAGACAATCTGCTGGCGTTTTCCATTCTTCACCCACATGATGAAATCAGGATAGAAACTGCTGATAATGAAGACATTGATTTGTAAAATCCCTCCCTCACCTCCCTTTGCAAAAGGGAGGAATAATACCCCTCTTTGGAAAAGAGGGGCAAGGGGAAATTTTCTGAATCATGTCGATTCAATTAAGGGACCCTTAATAAATGTTTTATGGCCAGACTCAACTTTTGTAATCCCCCCCTTACTTCCCAGATATTGAAAGATTGGTTTACTATATCAGATAATTGGTTTTCGGGTAAAGTCTTTTTTAACAACTCAAGGCAAAGGGGAGAAAAAAATGGAAAACTTTGCTGAAGAGAAGGAGAGTAAAGGCAGAAGCGCCCCACTCGTTTACACGAAGAGCCTGAGAAAGGATTGTCTTGATGTTCTGGAGTTATAAAAGGTAAAATAAGATCAACAGTCTTTGGAGAACGCTGGGATTATGTTTTGGAAGAAGAAACGCATTGGGCTTGCGCTTGGGGGCGGAGGGGCCAGGGGACTCGCCCATATCGGCGTTTTAAAGGTTCTTGAGAGGGAAGGGATTCCTATTGATCTAATCGTGGGAACCAGTATAGGGGCGCTTGTGGGCGGGGCCTACGCCAGCGGCATCAGCCCGGATGAGTTGCAAAAGAAGGTGGAGGCGTACCTCCACAGCGCTGAGTTTCGATCTTCGGCGATGAAGGCCTTTGAAAAGGCTCATGCAAAGGGAGAGTTAGGTCTGGCTCAGAAGGTTCAGGCCCACTTAAGAAGCTGGTTTTATCTGATCCATGCAATGTTTAAACCAGGAATACTTCCTCATGAGGACTTCCAAGCCACCATCAATTATTTTATTCCCGACATCCAGATTGAAGAAACCCGAATTCCCTTCCGGGCCGTGGCCACCGACCTGGCGAGCGGCGAACAGATCATTTTTTCTCACGGGCCTATGCGGCAGGCTGTGATGGCAAGTTGTGCTGTTCCAGGAGCCTTTTCACCGCTTAGAGAGGGAGAAAGGCTTTTATCAGATGGAGGGATCATCTGCCTCGTTCCCACTTCCGTGGCAAGACAGGAGGGAGCGGACATTGTGATTTCCGTGACTGTTGACCGATTTGGTAGCTCGGAAGAATTGCGAAACGTAGTGGATGTCTATTATCGGGTCAGTGAGATCATGGGAGAAAAGCTGAGACAAAACGAATTGGCAGAAGCAGATGTTGTGATCCTCCCGGAAGTGGGGGATTCACATTGGTCGAATTTCTCCCAGGCCGTGAATTTGATTGATGAAGGTGAAAAGGCAGCGAGGGGAAAACTTGATGAAATTCGTCATGTCATGCCCGGCATAAGAAACTGGCTTCGATTTAAAAAAAGGCCCAAAGCATACAAAAAGAGAGGGTGAAAAGGGAATTCAGGGACTTGTAAAAAGTCGTCATTCCCGTGAAAACGGGAATCCAGAGAATTCTAACTGCATGAAAATATCCCGCTAAGAGCGGGACTTGTGCAGGAATGACAGAAAACCGCCTTTTTGGACTTTTTCGAGACCATCAAAGTTAGTGTCAGGCCTTCACAATATTTTTCTTCCACCGCTTCAAATTCCTTCTCACATTGCGGGTATCAATGACAAGGGGGGCGTTCGCAACGACCCATTCATAATCGACCTGGCTATGATCGGTGATCACGACGGCGGCATCGATTCGACGAAGCAATGGCTTTGTGAGGGGGGAGGATTTCAATTTGAAATGATACTTCCTGAAAGGAGGGAGAACCGGGATAAAGGGGTCGTGATAGAGAAGGGTTGCTCCTTTATTCTGAAGGAGCTCCATGATGGTTAGGGCAGGGGATTCCCTGGCATCGTCCACATCCTTCTTGTAGGCCACACCGAGAATCAAGATTTTAGACCCCTTGAGGCTTTTTCCTCTTTCATTCAGGGCATCGACAATCCTGGAGACCACGTAGTAAGGCATCGAGACATTGATTTCACCGGCAAGCTCAATAAACCGGGTTGTGAAGTCGTATTCCTTGGCCTTCCACGAAAGATAGAAGGGATCGATGGGGATGCAGTGGCCCCCCATGCCAGGGCCCGGATAGAAGGGCGAGAACCCGAAAGGTTTGGTGCTGGCGGCTTCAATGACCTCCCAGATATCGATGCCCATTCGATCTGTCAGCATCTTCAGTTCATTGACCAGGGCAATATTGACGCCCCGATAGATGTTTTCAAGAAGTTTGGTCAGTTCAGCCACTCGAGGTGAGGAGACCGGAACAATCTTTTGAATAGCCTGACGGTATAGCGCTGTGGCGGTTTTTTTGCAGGATGGAGTGACGCCGGAGACCACCTTTGGGATCTGGGAGGTGGTAAATCCTTTATTTCCCGGGTCTTCTCTTTCCGGAGAGTAGCCGAGGAAAAAATCTTTTCCAATCTTCAAGCCAGTGAATTCCAGTTGAGGCAGGATCAATTCTTCCGTTGTGCCGGGGTAAGTGGTGCTCTCAAGAACGATCAATTGACCTTTTCTCAAACAGGATTGGATGGAATCGGTCGTTTTTTCTATGTATTGCAGGTCAGGCTCTTTCTTTTCTGTTAAGGGGGTGGGAACACAGATCAGAATGCAATCCGGTTCGTTGAGACGGGAGAAATCGTCTGTCACATCGAATTGACCGTTCCTAAAAAAGGTTGAAATGCCAGAGGATGGGATGGTTTTTATGTAGCTTCGCCCTTGCTTCAGGGAAGAGACCTTCCCTGAATCGACATCGAACCCCAAAACCTTATAGCCCACCTCACAAAACCTGAGGACCAGAGGAAGGCCCACATATCCCAGGCCGATTACTCCAATCTTGGCTTCCTTTTTAAGGATTTTATCTGTCAGTTGAACGACCATTTTTCTGTTAGTCATAAAGATCCTTTTTAGGGTTCCAGGATTCAAGGGTTCGAGGGTTCAAGTTCTTACCAATTATCTTTCTGCTTATTGTATTACTTGGTCACTCGGTCCCTTGCCCCCTGGACCCCTCGACCCCTTATCTTTTATAAAATGCTTTGATCCTATCTACGACCCATTCCTGTTGATCCTCTCTCAACTCAGGGAAGATAGGCAGGGCCAAAGTCTCCTCGGCAGCTTTTTCAGAGACCGGAAAGTCTCCCTTGCGGTGTTTTAAAAAGGAGAAGCATTCCTGTAAATGGAGGGGAAGGGGATAGTAAATGTCCGTTCCGATTCCCTGCTCCGTCAAAAACTTCCTTAGATCGTCCCTTTTCGGGACCCGGATCACATACTGGTGAAAGATGTGACGGTTTTCATACTGAATGACGGGAAGTTTAACTCCTTCCACCGTTGAAAGAATATCCTGAAACATTGCCTGATAGCGGTTTGCTTTTTTCTGCCGCTCCTCTGTCCATTTTTCAAGATATTTAAACTTGACAAGGAGAATGGCCGCTTGAATCGTGTCGAGGCGGCTATTGATCCCGATCCATTTGTGATAATATTTGGGCTGGCTTCCATGGACCCTCAGGAGCCGGACTTTCTCGGCCAGATTGGGGTTGTCGGTAACCACCATTCCCGCATCTCCAAAGGCGCCGAGGTTCTTGGTTGGGTAAAAAGAGAAGCATCCCAGGTCTCCCATCTGGCCAGCTCTCCTGGGGGCGCTGTCATGATGGGGTTTATACTCCGACCCCAAAGCCTGAGCTGCGTCTTCGATCACGTATAATTTTTTATCTCTGGCAATCTGAAGGATCGGGTCCATGTCCGTGCATTGCCCGTAGAGGTGGACCGGGATGATGGCTTTTGTTTTTGGGGTGATCTTTTCCGCAATCCTGGAGGGATCGATATTATAACTCTCCTGGTCGATGTCAACAAAGATAGGAATAGCGCCAAGACGTGAAACAGAACCAGCCGTGGCGAAGAAGGTGAATGGGGGAAGCATCACCTCGTCCCTCGGTTCAATACCGGCAGACATTAAAGACAAAAGAAGGGCGTCCGATCCCGAAGCCGCGCCCACGGCATATCGGGTTCGGCAATAGCCGGCAATGGTTTTTTCCAGACCTTCGATCTGGGGCCCCATGATGAATTGCTGGGTCTTAAAGACCTCGTTCAGGGCCGATTTGATCTCCTCTTCGATTAAGGAGAATTGAGGGGTTAAATCGAAAAAGGGAACTTTCATCTTCATCGGATCTCCAATGATTCTGGGGGAAATATGGTCTTGAAAATAAGACAAAAAAAGGGGATAGTCAAGGCAAAATGTCTAAAAGATAAAAGTCGAACGTAAGGGTAACGAGGCCCGTATCGTTAATAAAAGGGTACGTTAATCGTCTCTTAATTCTTTGCACGTAACCGTTACCGAATTACGAAACGGGCTTCGTAACCTTAACCCCCCTTCATCCCCCCTTAAGTTAAGGGGGGAATATAGGGGGGGTATCGATTCTCATGGTTCGAGGGTGGCCACCCTACGATGAAAGATTGTTAAGAAAACATGGCAGATATGGAAGCAAAGATCGATCTCGATAACATCGCCATCATTTTAGTGAGGCCCAGATTTCCCGAGAATATGGGTTCGGTGGCGAGGGCGATGAAAAATATGGGGATTCATCGATTGATCGTGGTCGATGGGTGCTCTCCTCTACACATGAATGCCTACAAGCTGGCGTCCGGGGCTGAGGAGATTTTAGAAAGGGCTGAGGAATGTCCAACGCTCAGCGAAGCGATTTCAGGGATGGAGTGTATTGTCGGAACAACTTCGGAGACCGGAAAAGAGAGAACTCCTCTGCTGACCCCTAAAGAATTAGCAACCAAACTGATTCCCATTTCAAAAAAGAATTTCATCGGTCTGGTGTTTGGTTCAGAAAAGGAAGGGCTGACCAACGAAGAGCTCTCGCTCTGCCACCTCTATGCCCGAATCCCTTCTTCCGAGTCTTTTCCCTCCCTCAATCTGGCGCAGGCGGTGATGGTTCTCTGTTATGAGCTCTTTCAATCTTCGGCGGCAACCTTAAGGCAATCAGCCAAGATGGCTTCTTCCGGACAGATGGAGAAGATGTTCGCCCATATGGAGAGCACATTGTTGAGCATTGGTTTTTTAGAGGAGGAAAATCCCAAGAGGATCATGAGGACGCTGAGGAGACTCTTCGGAAGAAGCCGGATGGAAGAAAGGGATGTCCAAATCCTCCAGGGCATATGGAGCAGGGTGGATTGGATATTAATGAAGGATAAAGGTCGAGGTTAAGGTTAAGAGTTAAAGTCTCTCTTAGCCTCAACCTCAGCCTTATATTTAGCATTTGCCGTATTCTCACTACTTCTTTATGAAGGGTGTGAGGAGGTCGATCGGGACCGGGAAGATAATGGTCGAGTTTTTCTCAGTGGCCACCTCGGTCAAGGTCTGAAGAAATCTCAACTGGATTGTGGCCGGATTTTTACTGATGACATCTGCCGCCTCGGCCAATTTTGCAGAGGCCTGGGATTCACCTTCCGCATGGATGATTTTAGCTCTTTTCTCTCTTTCTGCTTCGGCCTGTTTTGCAATGGCCCTCTGCATCTCTGCGGGTAGATCAACAGACTTGGTTTCTACCAGGGAAACCTTGATGCCCCAGGGATCGGTGTGAGCATCCAGGATCTCCTGGAGTTGAATGTTGATCTTATCCCGGCGGGAGAGCAAATCATCCAGATCGAACTGACCGACAACACTTCGTAGAGTGGTCTGGGCAAGCTGGGAGGTGGCATAGAGATAGTTTTCGACTTCAGTCAACGCTTTATTCGGGTCGATCACCCTGAAATAAACCACGGCATTCACCTTGACGGAGACGTTGTCCCTGGTGATGACATCCTGGGGGGGAATGTCGAGGGTGACGGTCCGGAGGCTTACTTTGATTAACTTATCAATTCCGGGGATGATGATGATCAAACCCGGTCCTTTGGCTCCGATCAATCTTCCGAGCCGGAAGACAACGCCCCTTTCATACTCCCTGAGAACCTTGATGGCTGAAGCGGCTAAAATGAACAAAAAGACGATGAGAAAAAATAATCCTGACGGCAGTCCTGTCATACCCATTTTGTTTCCTCCTCTTTAGATTTTTTTGACTTTCAAGATTAAATTGTTTACGCCGATCACCTGAACCTTCTCCCCGACATCGATAGGCTGTTCAGATTCGGCTTTCCAGTATTCTCCATGAATGGCGACCTTTCCTTCCGGGGCGAGACTAACCACAACGGTTCCTATTTCCCCTACGATTCCCTCCTTTCCTGTGGTCGGTTTGGTCAGGCGCGCCTTGATTGCTTTTGCAACCGCAAAGATGAAGAAGGCCGCACTGACGGCTACAGCAGGGATGATGACGCTCAAAGAAATCCTCATATAATCGGTGGGAGAATCGATTAACATCAGAGATCCCAGAAAGAGAGAGATCACTCCTGCAACAGACAACAGGCCATGGCTCACCACCTTGATTTCAGCGATGAATAGGATGATGGCAAAGAGAATGAGGGCCAGGCCTGCGAAATTGATGGGAAGCATCTGAAGGGCGTAAAAAGCAAGGATGAGAAATATCGCTCCGACCACTCCGGGAAGGATGGACCCCGGGTTCGATAGCTCGAAGAAGATGCCATAAATCCCGAGCATCAGCAGGATATAAGCAATGGAGGGGTTTGAGATGATGTCCAGAAAGCGGTAACGCCAGCTCATCTCAAGGGATCGTGGTTTAACCCCCTTGGTCAAAAGGGTACGGGTGACTCCGTCAAATTTGATCACTTTTCCGTCGATCTTGCTGAGAAGGTCTTGAATATCCGGACTGATGAAATCGACCACATTCAATTTGACTGCTTCCTCTTCTGTAATGGAAACGCTTTTTCTGACTGCCTTTTCCCCCCAGTCAACGTTTCTTCCCCTTGTTTTGGCGATCGTCTTGATATAGGAGACCGTATCGTTGACGATCTTTTCACTCATCGTTTTGCTCTCTTTTCCCTCTCCGAGTGAAACAGGGTGTGCCGCTCCGATGTGGGTGCCGGGAGCCATCACTGCAATATGCGCTGCCATCGTGATAAAGACACCGGCAGAGGCGGCCCTTCCTCCGCTCGGTCCCACATAGACGATGATAGGTATGGCGGAGGTCATGATTCTTTTGATGATGAGCCTCATCGACTCCATCAGGCCTCCCGGGGTGTCGAGCTGGATAATAAGGCATTGAGCCCCTTTCTCAATGGCCTGATCGATCGATTCTGTGATGAATTTGGAGGTGGCCGGGTTAATGATCCCGTCCACTTCAATGACATAAACCGGAGCCTTCTCCTGGGAATAGACGGGGACTCCTGCGAATAGCAGGATGAAAATGGATAGAATAAATAGGTAGAATCGTTTCAAAATTTTGTCTCCTTTTTAGACAGAATATCCCAAAATGCAGGGATTGTCAAATTGTAGAAAACCTTCCTCTTTTTCTAAATCGTCACTTTCATCATATCTTCGGCCAGAATGACCTCTCCCGGGTAGACCTGTCTGCACTGGTTTAAAATGTCATATTGGTCACAGATGGGATAGAGGTGGGTGAGGAGCAATCTTTTACAGCGGGATTCTTGTGCAATTCTTCCGGCGAGAGAGGGAGTGAGATGGCCATCCACCTTTTTTTCATCGGGGAAGGAACATTCCAGGACGAGGAGATCTGCCTCAGAGGCGAGGTTCACAATATTTTCACAGTAGTCCGTATCGCCGGAGATGACAATCGACTTTCCATCTCTCCATTCGATTCGATAACCAACACTCTCCGGAAGATGAACCATGGGTTCCGAGAGAATCTTCATCTCTCCAAAGAGGAGAGGTTTTGAAGAGACTTCCTTGATCGTTAAATGGTAGGCGCGGGGTTCGATCCAGGAACCATAGAGATCCCTCATCTTATCGAAATGGCGTCTGAATCCATGTCCTCCTGCGCAGATCAGCTCTTTTTCACGTGGAAGGTCTCCGTATTTACATGCAAAGAGGATCGGGACGAGATCTGCGGTATGATCGGGGTGGATATGTGTGTAGAGGAGGAGATCGATATCCCGGTAGGTGGCCTCCAGCTTCAACATCGTTCTCAGAGTACCGGACCCGCTGTCGATTAAAATTTGGGAATTTCCCGAGAAGAGAAGGAGGCCAGGAGCCCCCCTCCTTAAAGAGGGAACTCCTGTTCCTGAGCCGAGAATAATCAGTTCAGACAATCTTTTTCCTCAAGTGATGGAATAAAATTAAAACTAACACAAAATGAAAATATTTTAAACCCGAATCAATTGACATCCTGAGGTTTTTTAAATTATGGTGGAAGCAATGACAAAAACCGGAAGCATGGTCGAAATCGACGGTTCTTATGGAGAAGGAGGAGGGCAGATATTAAGAACCGGTCTCGCTTACTCCGCCATCCTGAGTAAGCCGATTAAAATTACTCGTATCCGGGCGGGACGGAAAAATCCGGGACTACAGCCCCAGCACCTGAAAAGCATAGAAGCGCTGGCAAAGATTACAAAAGCCAGAACAGATGGGGTTAAAATCGGGTCGAATGGCATTACCTTTATCCCCGAAGAGATTGTTCCCGGTCACTACGAATTCGACATAGGAACAGCAGGCTCTGTGACACTTCTTCTTCAGACGCTTCTTCTTCCCCTTTCTCTTTGTCAATTGAGTTCCAGTTTAGTTCTGACAGGGGGGACGCATGTGGAGTGGAGTCCCCCTTTTGGTTATCTCTCCGAAATTCTTTTCCCTCCACTTGCTTCGATGGGGATTCAAGCAAAGGCTGAGATCGGAAAGTGGGGTTGGTATCCAAGGGGGGGCGGCCGAATAGAGATTGAGATTCATCCCGCTTCTGATTTGAGCCCTGTCTTATTGAACCATCGTGGTTTCCTGAAGAGAATTTATGGCATTTCGGCTATCTCCAATCTTCCGAACCATGTGGCTGAGAGGCAGAGGGACCGTGCCTTGAAAAGAATAGAAAGGGATTTGAAGCTGGAAGCAGAAATTGAGATTCTTTCTGAGATTCCTTCGAGTGGTCCGGGATCGTTCCTCTTTCTTGTTGCCGAATCAGAGGGAGTGAAGGCAGGGTTCTCATCCCTGGGAAGAAAGGGGAAGAGGGCAGAGGAGGTGGCTGACGAGGCGGTCGATTCCCTGAAGGAGTATATGGAGTCTGACGGCTGTGTCGATCCTCATCTGGCAGACCAGCTCGTTCCATTTATGGCGTTTGCGAAGGGAAGTTCCTCTTTCACCACCACCCGTATTACCGAACACCTATTGACGAATCTCTGGGTCATTGAACACTTCCTGAAAATTTCCGTATCGAGATCGGGAAATAAGGGAGAAAGAGGGAGGATTGACTTGATTCCTGCATCGTATTAAAATTGGAATAAAGGAGGGATCCATTAGCAAGATTTTCGGGAATACCGTAGGCTTAAAAGCCAATCAAATCCGGAGGATCGAATATATCTACCGGAGGAAGATCCCGCCTCAGAAGATCGTCACTCCTGAAGTCGCACGCCTTTTGATAGAACTTTCGAATGAAATCCGTCGCCAGATCGGCATCCTTGTCGGAAGGAGAGGGTCGATTGAGATGGTCGTGGTCGGAGACCAGAGAGGGATAACGATCCCAGATCTCTCCAGGTACCGGTCTGGAATTCCGCGTTTGAGGGGGTTGCGGCTAATACACACGCATCTTAAGGGAGAACCTCTAACAGAAGAAGATCTGACCGATCTCGCCCTCTTAAGGCTGGACATGATGGTTGCCCTGTTTGCCGATGGCAAGGGAGACCAAGAATCGGTCCACTCGGCTCATCTGCTTCCTGACAATCCCGAAAAGAGGGTGTGGGAGATCAACCCCCCGTCTTCGTTGAGGCAGTTGGATATCGATTTTCAAAAGTGGGTTCAGTCTCTCGAAGATCAATTTCAAAAGGGCCAGAGGGCGCTCTCCATTAGAGGGCCACGGGAAAAGGCCATCCTCCTATCGGTCAGCAGGGAGAAAAAGGAGATTTTGGAGAACTCGATGGAGGAGTTAAGAGACCTGACAGAATCGAGCGGCGTACGGGTGGCCGAAACCATCATCCAGAGGCCACAGAACATCTCCCAGTCCACCTTGATCGGAGAGGGGAAGTTAAAAGAGTTGCTCGTAAAATGTATGCAATTGGGGGTGGATCTGATCATCTTCGATCAGGACCTGACGCCCGGCCAGTTGGTCTCAATCTCTGACCGGACGGAATTGAGAGTGATCGATCGGACGCAGCTCATTCTCGACATCTTTGCCCAGAGGGCCCATACAAGGGATGGCAAGACTCAGGTTGAACTGGCCCAGTTGAAATACCTCCTCCCGCGCCTGTCCAGAAAAACATTAGCCCTTTCAAGGCTAACCGGAGGAATTGGGGGCCGGGGACCGGGCGAGACAAAACTTGAGATTGATCGCCGGAGGGCGAGGGACAGGATCCATCTTCTTGAGAGGGAGCTGGAGAGTTTGAGCCGGAGGAGAGAGCAGAGAAGGGTTCTTCGGAAAAGGGCTGGAATCCCCGTCCTTTCGGTCATTGGATATACCAATGCCGGGAAGTCAACCCTTTTTAATCTTTTGACGAAAAGCCAGTTCAATATGGAGAATAAACTCTTTGCCACGCTGGATACGGCCACACGAAGATTGAGGCTAATGAACTCCCTCCTGATGATGAAAAGGCAAGATGAAGTAGTGATCACCGATACGGTCGGTTTTATTAAGGACTTGCCCAGAGACCTGATGGGAGCCTTTCGACCCACCTTCGATGAGCTCAGGGAATCCGACTTATTGATTCATCTGGTCGATGTCAGCAGTCCGAGGCGTTATGATCACATGGAGGCGGTCGAAAAGATCCTTCTTGAACTGGGGCTGGAGGAGATTCCCAGATTTCTCGTTTTTAATAAAGAGGACAAATTGGATCAGGAGGAGGCGAGGGCGCTTTGCAAGAGATATGGAGCGGTTTCGATCTCTGCCCTCCGGCCTGAAAGCCTTGAGGATTTTTTTGAAGCTCTGGAAAAAAAGTTATGGGAGATCCGATCGCTTGGTCAAAAAATAAAAGTCTAACGGTAAGGATCGCAAAGGCCGTATCGTTACATTGGAAATGACGTTTGTCGTTGTCGAAGCCCTGTACCATGATAGGTTCAGGGCGAAGCTCGTATCGAGACTCGTGGATCGAATCTGGATGCTCGATCATCGCTTTTCGAGCCTCTTGCTTCGATACGAGCATCGTCACCCATAACCGTTTGACTATAAGAATAAACGCCAACCAAACGACACCGGTTGACAAAGTGGGTTTGGTCTGATATATGAATAAAATCTTTCATATGGAGAGGATAGAGGATGGAGAACCATCTGAACCATATTCCGGAATATCTCACTTTCGATGATGTCTTACTGATCCCCAATTTTTCGGGGGTCCTGCCAAAAGAGGTTGATATCAGCACGCAATTGACGCGAGAAATCCGTTTGAACATCCCTCTGGTCAGCGCCGCCATGGATACGGTGACTGAGGCGAGGACAGCCATTGCTATGGCTCAGGAGGGGGGAGTAGGCATCATCCACCGCAATCTCTCCATCACTAATCAAGCCACAGAAGTGGACAAGGTGAAGAAATCGGAAAGCGGAATGATCCTCCATCCCATCACCATGCATCCCGAACAGAGGATCCATGAAGCCTTGGAGGTCATGAGGAAATACCGGATCTCAGGGGTTCCCATCACCAAAGAGGGAAAGCTTGTCGGAATCCTCACCAACCGAGATCTCCGGTTTGAGAAGAGACTGGACGAGAAGATTTCGACGGTGATGACAAAGGACCGGCTCATTACCGTGCCCGTGGGCACAACGCTCGATCAGGCCAAGGAGATCCTCCATAAGAACAGGATCGAGAAATTACTGGTCGTTGATGAGCATAATAACCTGAAAGGTTTGATTACGATCAAAGACATCGAAAAGATAAGAAAATACCCAAATTCGTGCAAAGACTCCCATGGCCGACTCCGGGTAGGAGCGGCAATCGGGCCGGGAAAGGACAGGGAGCAGAGAACAGAGGCGCTCATCCAGGCGGGGCTCGATGTCCTGGTCATCGATACCGCCCATGGCCATACGAAGGATGTCCTGGAGGCGATCCGTGACACGAAAAAGAATTTCCCGAATTGTCAGCTGATCGGCGGAAACATCGCTACGAAAGAGGGGATGCTCGATCTGATCAAAGCCGGGGTCGACGGCGTCAAGGTCGGGGTAGGGCCAGGGTCGATCTGCACCACACGGATCGTCGCAGGAGTGGGCGTTCCCCAGCTCTCCGCGATTCTGGAGGTTGCCGAGGTCTCAAAGAAGCATGAAGTGCCCCTCATCGCCGACGGAGGCATTAAATTCTCCGGGGACGTCACCAAGGCCCTTGCGGCAGGAGCCCATTCGGCGATGATCGGGAATCTTTTTGCCGGCGCTGACGAAAGCCCCGGTGAAATTGTGCTCTATCAAGGGCGAAGCTATAAGGTTTATCGGGGCATGGGATCTCTGGAGGCGATGAAGGAGGGGAGCAAGGATCGATATATGCAGGCGGATGTGGAGAGCGAAACGAAACTGGTTCCCGAAGGGATAGAGGGAAGGGTTCCGTATCGAGGGGCCATCTCTTTCTGCATCGATCAGCTCATCGGCGGGCTAAAGGCGGGCATGGGATATATGGGGGCGAAGGATATTGAGGAGTTGCGAAAAAAGGCCAGGTTCATCCGGATCACCTCCTCGGGATTGAAAGAGAGCCATGTCCATGATGTCATCATCACCAAGGAAGCTCCGAATTACCGACTGGAGTAGACTCCGTTAGAAAGGATGGGGATTTACCCCCCCCCTTTTCTAAGATGAATATTATTATTTTTATGATTCCCGCCATGATGTCGGGATTTTCTAACGGGGTAGAAAGGGGAAGGGTTCACCTTGAAAAAGACCATTTTACTCTTCCTCGTCATCATCCTCTCCCTGCTCTACTATCTGGGCTTTCTGACCCGAAAAGAGACTCTTCCGTTATCGAAGGAATTCTTTTCCGCAGAGAGTCCCTCCTCGGGTGAACAGGCCCTGGATCTCAAAGGGGTGGGGTTGATCAAATCGAAGATAGCGGAAGGGAAACCGCTTTCGTTTGACGAGAAAGAGTTGGATCAGCTCTACCAACTGAAATTGGACAGGGGGATCCGGAACCTATCCGCTCTTTCTTTATTACTGACCCGGAAGGCCAAACAGGCCAGAGAAGCAGGCGACCTAAGTCGGGCCATTGAACTGGCGACCTATGCCAACACACTCTCGCCCGACGTTCCCCAACCCTATTTCGAACTGGCCCGATCCCGCTTCCAAAACAAGCCGTTTCAACTCGATGAGGTTCTTCCTGAAATCCTTAAGGGATACAGGGCGAAGTTCCGCAATTATCCCGCTTCTCTGACCCTCTTTTACCATATCTTCTATATTTTCTCCAACGCCATCCTGATGGCTTTCATCATTTTCGGCATCGTCATCCTCTGGAAATACTTCCCCCTCTATTTCTATGACATCCGGAGAAATTTAACACAGAAGGTTTCCATTCTCTTCGTCAACGGCCTGAAGGTCTTCATCCTTTTCATTCCGTTCTTCCTGCGTCTCGATATCTTGTGGGCCATCCTCTTCTGGTCCATTCTGTTGTGGGGCTATGTGCCGGCAAAGGAGAGGCAATTTGCTGTAGTCTTTCTGATTGTATTAGTCTATCTTCCCTTCTTTCTCCGAACTTCCTCCTCTTTTTTAAACGGGCCTGATTCGGATATCATTCTGGAGATGAATGAGGCCAACCATGAAAACTGGGATAAGGGGACTGAGGAGAAATTGAAGGCCTGGTCGCTCTCCCGTTCCGATGACCTGGGAGCCCTCTTCACCCTGGGCCTGGTCGAGAAGAAGCAGGGACGCTACCCTCAGGCCGAAGACTTTTACCGGAGGGCGATCGAACGCGATCCAAATTTGAGCGATGCCTATTCCAATCTGGGAAATGTTTATCTGGCACAGAAGCAAATCCAGTTGGCCATTGCCTCCTATCAGCGGGCAATCGAGCTCAATCCGGATAAAGGATCCTACTACTACAATCTCTATCGCGCCTATACCCAGGAGACCTTTCTCTCCGAAAAGTCGGACAGGGCCTTCCAGAGGGCCAGACAACTCGATCCCGGATTAATCCAGTATTATTCCGCGATCGATTCTTCCAACATGAACCGGCTGGTGATCGATGAGGTCCTGAACACGCAAATGTTCTGGAGCAGATTTCTGGACCAGTATACCGGAAGGGAGGGATTATTATACCGCCTCTTTAATGCCTGGTTTGAGGGAATTCCTTCGGCCCTTCCTCTTCTGGCGCCCATTCTCTTCCTGGCCTTTCTCATCGGGATGTCGAGATATTCCAGGGCGAAGCGTTTCTTAACCCGGTGTCCCATGTGCGGAAGCGCCACCTATCGGTTCTATTTAGGCGCTTCGGAAACCCCGGAGCAGGAAATCATCTGTTTTAACTGTTATCGGCTTTTTGTCCAGAAAGAGAAGCTCCATCCCAAGATCATGGAGAAGAAATCCCTCCAGGCCAAATCATTTCAAAAGCAGAACCATTTTACAGGGAAATTTCTTTCCTACTTCCTGATTGGGTTCGTCGACCTGTGGAGAGGAGATCCGTTAAAGGGCCTCCTGCTCCTCTCACTCTTTTTCATCTTCATCCTGAGGTTTGTCTTCTGGAGCGGGGTTCTCCCGGAGTCGGGCCTGCAATCATCATTTTCCTATTGGGGTCTCTTTGTCTGGGGAGGTTTCTTCGGCCTGTTCTACTTCATCTCCTGTCGGCGGGTGCGGCGGCAAAAACCGGAGTTCGAGATCCCCAAATAAGAGGAGAAATCGATGGCGCTTCAAGGGACACTGAAAGACTTCAGCATCACCGAGATCATCCAGCTCATCGGGCAGCAGCTCAAAACAGGAGTCTTGAAGATACGCAGGGGAAAGAGTCTGGTCGAGATCTCTTTTGTCGACGGGATGATCGTCCACGTCTACTCCAATTACCGGGGAAAGAAAGACCTCATCGGCGAGATCCTGGTCAAGGCCCAGTTGATCACCGACGAACAACTCGAAAGGGTGCTGAAGGTCCAGAAAGAGACGCCCAAATATATAGGAGAGATTCTGGTCGAAATCGGATTGTTGACGAAAGAGGACATCCTGAAGGTGATCACGACTCAGATCTATGAGACGATCTACGACCTTTTCTGGTGGGAGGATGGGACCTTCAATTTCGATCTCAAACTGGTGGAAAGTTATAAGAAGATTCCCTTCACCCTCAGCACGGAGCAGGTCCTGTTGAACATCCTCCGGATGGTGGATGAGGGGTCGGAGATTGAAAAAAAGATCTTTTCTCCTCACCTCGTCTTTCGAGAACCGCCTAGGATAGAGGAGAAATCAGGAGGAGTCCTCTCCCCTCATGGCCTGATGAGCGAGAAGCTGACTTCGGAACAGGAGTTGATCCTGAACCTGGTCGATGGAACACGAACCGTCCAGGAAATCATCGACCGATGCCTTCTGGGGAAGTTCAACACCAGAGAGATCTTATTCAACCTCATGGAGATGGGTTTTATCGAGATGGTCGGGGTCCACACTCCGAGCCTCGTCAAGAAGGTGAGGACGATCAATTTTAGGGAAGCGCTGGCTTTCGTCTATTATGGCGCCTTTTTGATCTCAATCTTTTTCCTCCTGATCTACTTTAAACCCAATTTTTTGCGATTCTTCTGGGATTCGAAGATCGAGCGGGTCAATATCGAGACACCCGCTCTTTTCGTCCATCGAGTTCAACTCGACCGGATCAAGAGCGCCCTGGAGATATTCTATCTGGAGAGAGGAGCCTATCCTCAAAGACTGGAGGAGCTGGCGGCTGCCCGGCTCATCCGGAAAGACGACCTCTTCTATCGTAAAGGCGTTTCCTATCAGTACGAGCTGAGAGATGGGAAATATATTTTGAAACATTGAAGCAAGCCATTTCTGTTTATCACATTCCTCTTTCATCCCATGATCCTGAAGGAAAAGAATGGAGCGATCTTCAATCTTCGATAAGATACTTATACTCGATTTTGGCTCCCAATATACCCAGTTGATCGCCCGTCGCGTGAGGGAATGCCGGATCTATAGCGAGATCCATTCCTACGATTTTCCCCTAAAGAGAATCAAAACCCTCTCCCCCAAAGGGATCATCCTCTCAGGAGGACCTTCCAGCGTTTATGAATCGGGAGCTCCTTATTGCGACCCTCAACTCCTGCGAATGGGAATTCCCATTTTAGGGATCTGTTATGGAATGCAATTGATCGGCGACCTGCTGGGAGGGGAGGTCGCCCATTCGGAGAAAAGGGAATACGGAAAGGCAAGATTGATCATTGCCCGCGGGGGAAAACTATTTAAAGGGATTGGAGAAAAAGGGAATTCACTCCAGGTGTGGATGAGCCATGGAGACCAGATCCGGAGGTTGCCCCCCGGTTTTCATGCGGTCGCCCATTCCGGCAACACACCCTTTGCCGCCATCGAAGATCGCCGGAGAAGGATCTACGGCCTTCAGTTTCATCCGGAGGTGGTCCATACCCGCAAAGGGATCGACCTCATCCGAAATTTTCTCTTCTGTGTGTGTGGATGTCAGCACCTCTGGGACATGCGGTCTTTTCTTGGAGAGACCGAAGGTGCTCTGAAGAAAAGAATCGGCTCGGGAAGAGTGGTCTGCGGCTTGAGCGGAGGGGTCGATTCCACGGTCGTCGCTCTTCTTCTCCATCGGGTGATCGGCGATCGTTTGCAATGTATCTTTGTGAATAATGGACTGTTGAGACGGAATGAGGCAGAGCAGGTCATCGACCTCTTCAGCCGCCATTTTAATATTCCTCTCATCTATGTGGATGCCGAAGAGCGTTTTCTGAAACGGTTGAAGGGGGTGACCGATCCGGAAGAGAAGAGGAAGAAGATCGGGAGGGAGTTTATTGCCGTTTTCGAAAAGGAGGCGAGGAAAATCGGCGGGGTGAACTATCTGGCTCAGGGAACCCTCTATCCCGATGTGATCGAAAGCGTCTCATGGAAGGGGCCGTCCGCCACGATCAAAAGTCATCATAACGTCGGGGGATTGCCGGAGAAGATGAGATTGAGGCTGGTGGAACCCCTGCGGGAATTGTTTAAGGATGAGGTGAGAGAGCTGGGCAGGGAACTGGGTCTCCCCTCATCGATGATCCACCGGCAGCCTTTTCCGGGGCCAGGGCTTGCCATCCGAATCATCGGAGAGGTCAATAAGGAAAGGCTGGAGATTTTGAGAGATGCGGATGAGATTGTCATGGAAGAGATGAGGAAGAACAATCTCCTCAATCGGGTTTGGCAATGCTTTGCGGTGCTGCTTCCCATCAAAACCGTGGGCGTAATGGGCGATTTACGGACGTATGAAAATGTGGTTGCCTTACGGATCGTGGAAAGCCGGGATGGCATGACCGCAGATTGGGTGAAGCTGCCCCACCGGATCCTGGAACAGATGGCCAACCGGATCATCAATGAGGTGAAGAAAGTGAACCGGGTGGTGTATGATATTAGTTCAAAGCCGCCCAGCACGATTGAATGGGAATAAGGTGAAGAAATATCGAAATCCGAAGCGCGAAATTCGAAACAATATCAAATGACCAAATTTTAAATATTTGAAACAAATCGGAATTTAGAAACTTTGAATTTTGAACATTCGAATTTGTCCTTCGACAAGCTCAGGATGGTGAGCAAAGTCGAACCATTTCGGATTTCGATATTCGAATTTCGGATTTAGGAGAGATATGTCGCACAACGAATTTGTCCATCTCCATGTCCATAGCCAGTACAGCCTGTTGGACGGAGCCATCCGGTTTGATGAGGTCTTCGATTTAGCAAAGAAGTACCGGATGGATACCGTGGCGCTGACCGATCATGGGAATATGTTCGGAGCCATCGAATTTTACCAGATGGCCATCAAACATGGGATCAAACCCATCGTGGGATGTGAGCTTTATGTGGCTCCCGGAAGCCGGTTTGAGAAAAAAACTGCAGCGGAAGGGGGAGAGGGAGCCTTTCATCTCACCCTTTTGGTTAAAAATCGGACAGGCTACTTCAACCTCATCAAACTGATCAGTCTTGCCTATCTCGAGGGATTTTACTATAAACCGAGGGTCGACAAGGAACTTCTGAGCAAGTATCACGAGGGATTGATTTGCCTCAGCGGATGTCTCAAGGGAGAGATTGCCGCCTTGGCCGGTCGCGGAGAGATGAAGAAAGGTCTCCAGGCCGCAGAGGAATATCGAAGGATCTTTGACGATCGCCGGTTTTTCATTGAACTCATGAAAAATGGAGTTGAAAACCAGGCCCGGGTCAATGAAAGGCTCCTCGATATCGGCCGTGAGCTCTTTCTTCCTGTGGTGGCGACCAATGATTGCCATTATCTAAACCGTGAAGATGCGCAAGCCCATGAGGTTTTGCTATGCATCCAGACCGGTAAGACTCTCAACGACAGCGAACGCATGAGATTTTCTTCAGATGAATTCTATTTCAGATCCCCGCAGGAGATGATGGACCTCTTCAGAGAGACTCCGGAGGCCATCGCTCACACGATGGAGATAGCCGAGGCATGTAACCTGGAGTTGAAATTTGACGAGAAGCATATTCCGCGGATCATCGTCCCTTCCGGAGAATCGCCGGACAGCCATCTCGAAACGCTTGCACGGGAAGGATTGGAGAAAAGGCTTCTCCCCTATCGGAATGCGAAGAATTTTCAGGAACGGGCCTCGCGATACCGTGGTCGTCTCGAAGAGGAATTGAAGATCATCACGTCCATGGGATATCCCGGATATTTTTTAATTGTTGCCGATTTCATCCATTACGCAAAACAGAAAGAGATTCCGGTCGGGCCGGGGCGAGGTTCGGTGGCAGGAAGCCTGGTGGCCTATGCGCTCAACATCACGGACCTGGACCCTATTGAATATGACCTCATCTTCGAAAGATTTTTGAATCCGGGTCGAAAGAGCAGCATGCCGGATGTGGATGTCGATTTCTGTATAGAAGGAAGGGATGAGGTGATCCGGTATGTGACGGATAAATACGGAAAGGAGAATGTCGCTCAGATCATCACTTTCGGCAAGATGCAGGCAAGGGCAGTGCTGCGGGATGTGGGCCGGGTGATGGGCATTCCCTATGCTGAAGTGGACCGGATCGCCAAGCTCATTCCAGGCACTCCCAATATCAGTCTCGAAGAAGCTCTGGAGAAAGAACCCCAATTGAAGGAGATGATTCAGAAAGATTCGAAAATCGCCTCCCTCTTTAAGATTGCCGGATCACTCGAAGGCCTGAACCGTCATGCCTCCACCCATGCGGCAGGAGTGGTCATCTCGAACCGGCCTTTGATGGATTACCTTCCCCTCTACCGCGGGCAGGACGGAGAGGTCATTACCCAGTATGCGATGAAAGAGGTGGAGGCCATCGGATTGGTCAAATTCGACTTTTTGGGGCTTAAGACCCTGACGATGGTGAACCATGCCATTAAACTTATTGAGATGAACCGGGGAATAAAGATTGAACTCTCGGAGATTCCTCTCGATGCCCCCGAGGTGTTTGCATCACTTGGAGCCGGCTCCAATCTCGGCATCTTCCAGTTGGAGAGTTCCGGGATGAGAGATCTCCTGACCAAACTCAAACCGGAGAGTTTCAAAGACATCATCGCCCTGGTGGCCCTCTATCGGCCAGGGCCTCTCGACAGCGGGATGGTGGAGGAGTTTGTCAAACGGAGACACGGGAAGGTGGCCATCTCCCATGAAATTCCGGCTCTTGAGGCAATTCTGAGGGATACCTATGGGGTCATCGTCTATCAGGAACAGGTGATGCGCATTGCGAGCAGTCTTGCCAGTTTTACGCTCGAAGATGCGGATAACCTGCGGAGGGCCATGGCCAAGAAAGATTCATCAGAGATGGAGAAACAGAAGGAGAGGTTCCTGGAAGGTTCAAAAAAGAACCGGATTTCTCCCAAGAAGGCCGAGAAGATATTTGAACAGATGGAAACCTTTGGTCGTTACGGCTTCAATAAATCACACAGCGCAGCCTATGCCCTCATCGCCTACCAGACCGCCTACTTGAAGACACACTACCCGATCGAATTTATGGCCGCCCTGCTGACTAGCGAGGTGCAGAACGCGGATAAGATTATGAGATATATCACAGAATGTCGCGAGATGTCGATTTCCATCCTGCCTCCGGACATCAATGAGAGTCACAAGGATTTTACCGTTGTGGGAAATCAGATTCGGTTCGGGCTGGCTGCGGTTAAGAACGTGGGGGAAGCCGCCATTGAGGTCATCCTTAAAGAAAAAGAGGAGAAAGGTAGATTTGAATCCCTTTACGATTTCTGCCGGAGGGTCGATCTGAGAAAGGTGAATCGACGGGTGATCGAAAGTCTGATCAAATGCGGCGCCTTCGACTTCTCAAAGGTCCATCGCTCCCAGATGCTGACCGTTCTGGATGAGATCCTGGAGCGATCGCAGGGAGTTCAAAGGAAGAGGGATACAACCCAGATGAGCATGTGGGAAGTCTCTTCGGGAGAGAGAGAGGAGTCCTATCCTGAGATCGATGAGTTTCCTGAAAGTCAGTTGATCCTTTTTGAAAAGGAGACGATTGGATTTTACATCTCCCGGCATCCCCTGTCAGCCTATCAGGAGGAGATCAAGAGGCATACAGGCGAAGATACCTCAACCCTGCTCCGGTTGCAGAATGGTCAGGAGGTAAAGATTTGCGGCCTGGTCAGCAGTCTGAAGGAGATCGTCACCAAAAAAGGGGACCGGATGGCCTTTTTGAACCTTGAGGATATGAAGGGATTTGTAGAGGTCATCCTTTTTCCGGAAGTATTTAAGAGCGCTTCAAACTGCATCGGGGGGGGAGAACCCCTCCTGGTCCGGGGGAGTCTCGATCTCGCCGAGGACCGTGTCAAGATCAAAGCGACGGAGGTGCGATCCCTTGCCGATTTAGCATCCTCTCCCCCCAGGTCCGTTCATTTAAAGATCCCTCAATCCTCTTTATCGCAAACAGGTCTTGCCCAACTGAAGGAGGCAATCCTTTCCCATAAGGGGTCCTGTCGGATCTTCTTCCATATCACCAACGGAGAACAACAGGAGACCGTGATCGCCTTTTCCGATGAGTACCGGGTCGATCCCTCTCCGATCTTTCAAGATCGTATCAAAACGTTATTTCCCTCTCCTCGACTCTCTATCGAATGGGGTTAAAAGATGGTAAAGCATTATCTCGATTTTGAGAAACCACTCGTCGAACTGGAAAACGAGATCGAACATTTAAAGAGATTTTCAAAAGGGAAACATCTCCCTATCGGCGAGCAGATCAAGAACCTCGAAGAGAAGCTCCAACGGCTGCGAAAAGAGGTCTTTTCGAGCCTGACGGGGTGGCAGGTTACGCAGCTGGCCCGGCATATCGACAGGCCCAAAGCCTCCTATTATATTCAAGCGATCTTCAAAGATTTTGTTGAACTCCACGGGGACCGATATTACGGGGATGACCCGGCCATCGTCGGGGGAATGGCAAGGTTTAATGGAAAACCGGTGTTCGTGGTGGCTCACCAGAAGGGAGCCGACGTCAAAGAGATGGCGGACCGGAATTTCGGGATGCCTCATCCAGAGGGATACCGGAAGGCATTTAGGCTGATGAAGATGGCGGAGGTGTTTCAAAAACCGGTCATCACAATGATCGACACGCCGGGCGCCTTTCCGGGAGTGGGGGCTGAGGAAAGGGGGCAGGCTGAGGCCATTGCCCGGAATCTCAAAATGATGGCGATGCTCCGGACGCCAATCCTGACCTTCGTCATCGGAGAAGGGGGAAGCGGAGGCGCCCTGGCCATCGGAGTAGGGGACCGGATATTAATGCTGGAATATTCCATCTATTCGGTCATCTCTCCGGAGGGATGCGCGGCCATCCTCTGGAAAGACGGCGAAAAGGGCAAAGCCATGGCTGCGGATTCCTTAAAATTGACCGCCGGCGATCTCTTTAGATTGGGAGTCATCGATGAGGTGATTGAGGAGCCCCTTGGGGGAGCGCACCGGGATCCGAGAGAGATGGCCGATCGTTTAAAAAGGGCGCTGGAAACACATCTGATGGAATTGGAGAAGATGGAAATAGATTCCGTCTTAATGAATCGGTATGAGAAATTCAGAAAGATGGGGGCCTTTCTCGAGGGGAGTGGAACGTAGGGAGTAGAGGGTAATCCTTCATGACGGAGCGTCACTCACAAACCATGAAGGTAGTCCGGAGGCTTGGTGAAGGTGACGGTTACGAAGCCCGTTTCGTTAACGGGTTACGGTTACGTATAAAAAATTAAGAGACAATAAACGTAGCCTTTTATTAACGATATGGGCCTCATTGCACTTACCATCAGACCTCAAACTTATACTTTCGATGATGACAGGTAAAATTCGAGTTTTGCCGGAGGCTGTTGCACAAAAGATTGCGGCTGGAGAAGTCGTTGAAAGGCCGGCCTCTGTGGTGAAGGAGCTGATGGAAAACGCAATCGACGCGGGGGCTTCTGAGATCGTCGTGGAACTCAGATCGGGCGGGCTCCAGCTCATCCGGGTGGTCGATAATGGGGAAGGGATGGTTTCCGAAGATGTTCCCCTTGCCCTCCAGCGATTCGCCACCAGCAAGATCAAGAGAGCCGAGGACCTCTATGCCATCGAGACGCTGGGGTTCAGAGGGGAGGCATTGCCCAGCATCGCCTCTATCTCAAAGATGGTTCTTAAGACCCGGTCAGCCAATTCTATCAGCGGAACGAAGGTTGTCTCCGAAGGAGGGGAGATCAAAAATATTTCAGAGACCGGCTGCCCTGTGGGGACTGAGGTGGAAGTCCATGAACTCTTCTACAACCTTCCGGTGCGGAGAAAATTTTTAAGATCGATTCGCACGGAACTCCGATACGCCCTCCTTCACTTTCACAGGGTGAGCCTTGCCCATTTCCACATCACATTTAAGTTGATCCATGACGGCCGCCTCCTTCAGGAGTTGTTAAAAACGGAGTCCTTGCTGATCCGGGTCGAAGCGATTCTCGGGAGGGAGGTGACCGACCAGCTCAAAGCCATCCGGTTTGAGGAGGCTGATATTCAGATCGAAGGTTTTACAAGCCTTCCCTCCCTCGCAAAGGGAAACAGGGATGGCATCTCCCTCTATATCCACCATCGATACGTGAAGGATCGAATCATCACTAAGGCCATCCTGGATGCCTACAGACATATCCTTTCTGCCGATAGATATCCCGTTTCCATTCTCTTGATCAGCCTTCCTCCTTCTTCCGTTGATGTGAATGTTCATCCAACCAAGGCGGAGGTGAAATTTAAAGAACCGGAGAGAATCTATCAGGCGGTATGGTCTTCGATCCGAAGAGCGCTGGAAGAAGTCCCTCCGCATGGGAAATGGGGTTCTCCGGAAAAAAGAAAAGAAGTCCCTCCGGAAGGAGAACTTCAGGCATCTCTTTCCTTCCAGAATTCACGGAAACCCTATTCCGAAATCTGGACAGAAGAGTTCAACCCTCCAAGGGTGGGAGAGGGAGAAGGCATTGAATGGGAAGTGGAGAAGGGGGCCCCATACCGAATTGTCGGTCAGCTCTGGGGAACCTATATCCTCTGCGAGGCAGAAGGGACTCTCGTCTTCATTGACCAGCATGCCGCCCACGAAAGGATTCTGTATGAGAAATTGAAAAGGAAATTTGAAGAGCGATCCTTGGCCACAGAGACATTACTTCTTCCCGTTCTGATGGAACTATCACTCGAGGAATCGCTCGTTCTCGATTCGGCTGAAGAAGCCTTTGAAGCGATCGGATTTGAAATCGAATCCGTGGGAGAAAGGCTCTACGCCATCCGATCCATTCCCTCCTTTATCGAACAGAAGGAAGCCGGGCAGAGGGTGAGGGAGGTGATCGAGGAACTCTCTCTCTTAAAGAGGGGAGGGGAGGGTTCAACGCCTTTGCATGCCCTTCTTATATCCCTGGCCTGCCATTCTGCGGTGCGGGCCAATTTCCCTTTGAGGAGGGAAGAGATGGAAGAGTTGATCGGGAACCTCTATCCCTTCAAACCTTCAACCACCTGCCCGCATGGCCGGCCCATCTTCTTTCTTTTTCCACTCGACGAGATGAACCGGCAGTTCAAACGGAAGTGAAGCGGTTCCTGATCGTCTCATCATTGTCGCAGCATTTGTTTATAAATCCCTTATGACTCGTCGCCCTGGTTCAATCCGTATTTTTCCAGCCGGTAGCGCATGGATCGGAAATTGATATGTAACAATTCGGCCGCCTTCTTTTTAATCCCTTTTGTCCGGTCGAGGGCTTTGAGCAGAAGCGTCCTTTCAACATCCTCCACGATCTTTTCAAGGTCAACCCCTTCGCTCGGGATTTCGAGATCGAGGGGCTTTTTCTTGAAAGGAAGCTGTTCATCAATATAAGAACTGAGATTTTGGGCCGTCAACTCCTGAGAGGTTTCAAGGGCCACTGCCCTCTCGATAATATTCTGGAGTTCTCTTACATTGCCGGGATAGTCATATTGGACCAGAATCCGTAGGGCTTCCGGAGATACCTGGGAGATCTGTTTGCCAAGTTCTTCCGAATATCTCTTTAAAAAATGGCCGGCCAGAGGAGGGATGTCTTCCTTACGCTCCCTCAGGGAGGGGATTTTAATCTGAATGACATTGAGCCGGTAAAAGAGATCCTCACGAAACTGTTTTTCCCGAACGGCTTCTTCAAGGTCTTTGTTGGTTGCAGAGATGATCCGGACATCGACCCGGATGTCCTCGGTTCCTCCCACACGTTTGAACTCCCTGTCCTGCAAGACACGGAGCAATTTGACCTGCATCATCAGGGGGAGCTCGCTGATTTCATCGAGAAAGATGGTCCCCTCATCAGCCACCTCGAACAAACCCTTCTTCGTCAAAATGGCATCGGTAAAGGCTCCCCTCATGTGTCCGAAGAGTTCGCTCTCAATGAGGGATTCGGGGATGGCGCCGCAGTTTAAGGTGACGAAGGGTTTGTCCTTGCGCGGACCGTTATAGTGGATCGCCTTGGCCACCAATTCTTTGCCGGTTCCGCTATCCCCGGTAACCAAGATATTTGTTTTGGTGGGGGCAACCTTCTCCAAAAGATCATAAAGCTCCAGCATCTTGGAGCTCTGCCCGATGATATTTTCGAAATGGTACCGGTCTCTGACCACCTGCTTGAGCAGGATATTCTCCTTCTGGAGATGTTTCTTTTCCAGAGCGTTCTGGATGATCAGCTTGATCTCGTCAATCTTAAAGGGTTTCGTAATGTAATCGTAAGCCCCTTCCTTCATCGCTTTAATGGCGGTATCGGCAGAGGCATAAGCCGTCATCATGATCACAACCGTTTCAGGCGAGATCGATTTAATCTTTTTTAGGACGGAGATCCCATCCTGTCTGGGCATGCGGATGTCCACAAGGGCCAGATCAAAGATATCCTTTTCGATCAGTTTCATCACCTCTTCTCCGTTAGAGGCGAGCGTGACCTTATAGCCTTCCTTTTTCAGCATGATGTCCAGAAATTCCCTCATGCTTTTTTCATCATCTGCGACCAGAATCTTATCTTTTAGCATGCTCTTTTTGCTCCGTTAGAAAGCCCCGTTTTAATCGGTTCGGCTAACACCTGATCCGGCAGGCAGATAGACGTTGAAGGAAGCTCCTCTGCCGACATCGCTCTCCACCCTGATCACTCCGTTATGGTTTTCAATAATTTTATGGACGATGGAGAGGCCCAATCCCGTCCCTCCTTCTTTGGTCGTGTAAAAGGGTTCGAAGATTTTTTCTTTTTCCTGCGGGGCGATCCCGCTTCCGGAATCGGCGATCACGATCTTCACCCAATCTTTTCCCCTCTCTGCGGGGTGGAATGGGAAGCCCCCTCCAAAAGTCTCGTTTGTCTTTTCGATATGAATCCGAATATCACCACCCTCTGGGATGGCCTGGGCCGCATTGATCAGAAGATTCCAGAAG
The DNA here is from genome assembly GCA_016874935.1 of Deltaproteobacteria bacterium. GTDB lineage: Bacteria > Desulfobacterota > BSN033 > BSN033 > UBA1163 > RBG-16-49-23. The sequence goes on from VGSS01000003.1 coordinate 42,217, forward strand.
ACCTGCCTGATCTGGTCCGGGTCGATCAGCGCCTCAATTTCTCCATTTCCATGGGTCCTCGTGATACGGAGCCCCTCATGAAAGGCCGGAGAGTGGATGAAAAGTTCAACCGTTTCATCGAGGATCTTCACGATCCCCCAGGCGGATCGATGGATCTGAGGGGGATTGGCGAAGAGGAGGAAGTCGGTGATCAATGCGTTGAGCCTCTCCGACTCCCGGAGGGTGATTGCCATCAGGTGTTCTTGTTGTTGATCGAGAGAGAGTTCCGATTTTAACATCTGAATCGATCCGCTCAATGAGGCGAGGGGATTTCTGATCTCATGGGCCATCCCAGCGGCGAGGGTCCCGATGGCCGCCATCCGATCGTATCGTTTCATCTGCTCTTCCATCTCCTTGAAACGGGTGATGTCCTGGAAGATGAGGGTATATCCGATGACGGATCCTTCAGGGTCGGTCAGGGGAGAGATGGAGAACCCGAGATAGATTTTTTCTCCGTTCTCATTGGAGAGAAGGGTTTCATAACGCTGGTAATCCGGGGAAAAGCCTGATGTCTCCCCTTTCAACCCCTCGAGGCCCCCGGCAACCTCGGGAAAGAGGTCATGGATGTCAACATTCTTCAATCCTTCTCCTCTCCGGTTCAGGATCTTTTCTGCGGTCCGGTTGAGGAAATTGATCCTGCCATTGAGATCGATGGTGAGCAGTCCGCTGTCAAGGCTCTGGATGATATTCCGGTTGAAGGCTTCGAGTTGATCGTAATCGACCTGTTTCTGGATGAGTTCGCTCTTCTTCTTTTTCAATTCCTCGGAGATCATGCTGCTCAAAAAAGCGACGATATAATAGGCGGCCAGATAAGTGATCATGGGATAGAAAACTTGGCTGGCCTCAGGCGTAACAAACGGACCCGGGGGGCGGATCCATTCATAGAGCTGAAAGAGCAGGATGAGGCCGTAGAGAAAGGTGGAGAACGATGCCGAATAGAACGCCCCCCGTTTATAAAAGAGGATACTGGTCCCGATAATCGTAAAGATGTAGGCAATCGGAAAGAAGCTTTCCCTGCCACCAGTGTAGTAAATGAGGCCGGCGATGAAGAGGTGATCGATCACCAGTTGGACAAAGGTGAATTGGCGGAGGTTTTTGACACGATTGAGAAGAAAGGCATAAGAGATCGTCACCAGATAGAAGAGGCCGATGAAATAGTAGAACTGGTTGGTCATGGGGATGAAGAAGTACTTCTTCTCGGAGAGCTGAAAGATATAGGCAATAGCGAGCAACAGGGTTAGGATGACGATCCTGGAGATCATCAACCCTTTCACATTTTTGAGGATTTTCTGCTGGGCGTCGGGCGGAAAGTTCAGATTCGAATCCATAAGACCCTATCATCCCCAAAGGTCTGCATTCAAACTTTTTTTTTGGTTCCGGTTACGTCGGGTAAGCGTTAACCCACAGCCGAGGCCATCTGAAAGATGGGCAAATACATCGCAATGACGACCCCTCCGATCACCACCCCCAGAAAGACCATCAGGAACGGTTCGAGGAGAGCGGTCAGATTGCCTACAGCCACATCGACCTCGTCGTCATAGAAATCCGCAATTTTTGTCAGCATGGAATCCAGGGCGCCTGTTGATTCTCCAACGGAGATCATCTGAATCACCATGGGGGGGAAGATTCCGCTCCGACCCAGAGGCTCTGAAATGGTGTCACCCTCGCGGATGCTGTTTCTCGCATTCAGGATGGCTGTTTCAACGGTCCTGTTCCCAGCCGTCCTCGAGACAATCAGGAGCCCTTCAAGGATGGGAACGCCGCTGCTCACTAGCGTTCCCAGCGTCCGGGCAAATCGGGCCACAGCGACTTTTTTGAGGAGCATTCCGAAAACAGGCACTTTCAGTATGAGGCGATCGATCTGGGTCTTTCCCGACTCCGTCTTATAAAACTTTCTGAAAAAAAAGACGAACAGGATGACTGCAGGGATGATGACGACGATATATTTATTGATGAACTTGCTCATGGCGAGAACAATTAGAGTGGGAAGCGGGAGGGACTGGCCTGCTGATTTGAACATCGTCTCAAAGACAGGGATGACGAAGATCATCAGGATGATCACGACGAGGATGGCTACCGACACAATGACGGCGGGGTAGATCATGGCGGATTTGACCTTCTTTTTCAGGGCCTCCGCCTTTTCGATATAGCTCGACAGTCGGTTCAGAATATTGTCGAGAATGCCTCCTTCCTCACCCGCCACGACAAGGTTCGTATAGAGATCATCGAAGGCGGAAGGGTGCTTTTTGAGGGCTCCGGCAAAGGTAGAGCCGCCTTCCACATCCTCCCTGACCTCTCGAATGATATTTTTGAAGACCTTATGCTCCTGCTGGGAAGAGAGGATGTCCAGCGATTGGACTAGAGGCAATCCGGCGTCGATCATCGTTGCCAGTTGACGGGTAAAGATGGCGATGCTGCGCTGTTGCACCTTCTTCCCCCCCGGCAGGGAAATCTTGAACTCTTTTCCTTTTGCTGCGATTTTTGTGGGGATGATGCTCTGCTGCCGGAGATGGATGCGGATGGCTCCTTCACTTGGAGCTTCCATCTCACCCTTCTTGATCGAACCCTTCAGTGTCTTTCCTTCCCATTTAAAGATTGGCATAATTCACCCTTACGGATTGATTTAGGTTGTTTTGGCCTGCCTTTCTCTCTTCCCGCCCTGAATGCCCGCGTTGGATAACATCTGACGGAATTCTTCGAAATTGTGGCTACGCGAAGAGGCGTCTTCCAGGGATATAAGATGACGCTCCACAAGGGAGAGGAGGGCCTGGTTCATCGTCTGCATTCCGAATCTGGCCTGGCCGACCTGCATCAGGGAATAGATCTGCTGGATCTTGTCCTCACGGATCAGGTTTCGGATGGCAGGGTTCGGAACCAGGACCTCCATGGCCATGGCCCGGCCTTTCCCTCCTAATTTGGGGAGGAGCTGCTGGGAGAGGATTCCCTCAAGAACAAAGGAGAGCTGTGTCCGCACCTGCTGTTGCTGGTGAGGCGGGAAGACATCGATGATCCGGTTGATCGTCTCCACACAGGAGTTCGTGTGCAGTGTGGCAAAGGTGAGATGCCCTGTTTCAGCGGTCAGAAGGGCCGCTTGAATCGTCTCCAAATCCCTCATCTCACCGATGAGGATGATATCCGGGTCCTGACGGAGGACGTGTCGCAGGGCAGCGGTAAAGCTTTTGGTGTCGGAGTTGACTTCCCTCTGATTGATCATGCAATTTTTGTGGCGATGGAGGTACTCGATCGGATCTTCGATCGTAATGATATGCGCATTTTGCTCATTATTGATCTTGTCGATCATGGCCGCAAGGGTGGTGGACTTCCCGGTGCCGGTGGGACCCGTTAACAATACGAGGCCTTTGGGCTTCTTAATCAATTCGTTGACGATGGGAGGGATTCCCAGTTCAGAAAAGTTGAGAATGTCGAAAGAGATGGCCCGGAAGGCTCCAGCCACGGCTCCCCTCTGCATATAGATATTCCCCCGGAATCGGCTCAGACCCTTGATGCCGAAGGAGAAGTCCAGCTCTATCTCTTCCTCAAACTTGTGGCGCTGTGCATCGGTGAGCACACTGTAACAGAGCCGTTTCGTATCGGGAGCAGTGAGAACGGTTGAGTCGACGGGCGTCAACTTTCCATCGATCCTGCACTGGGGAGGGGAGCCTGTGGTGACATGTAAATCGGAGGCTCTCCTTTCTATCATGAGTTCAAGTAGTTTCTGCAATTCAATCATGCTTCCCCTTCTCCTTTTTTTGAAAGATCATCGGTCGTCCATGGTCGACCTGAGCACTTCTTCGATCGTGGTCAATCCTTCTCGAATCTTACATATCCCGCTCTGCCTGAGGGTCTTCATCCCTAACCGCATGGCTTCTTTCTTCACTTCGGAGGTTGACGCACGGGACAGGATGAGTTCCTTAATCTCTTCTTTGTTAGCCATTACCTCATAGAGTCCCACTCGACCTTTATAGCCTGTATTATTGCAGATGGAACATCCCTTTCCTTTGTAAGTCGGGAAGGATTTCACCTCATCCGACGGGACTCCCAGATCGATCAAAAGCTGGGGATGAACCTTGATAGGTTCTCGACATTCCATGCAAATTTTTCGAATTAATCTCTGAGCCAGGATGAGGATGACAGCCGATGAGATCAGAAAAGGTTCAATCCCCATATCGATCAATCGGGTCACGGTTCCGGGCGCATCGTTGGTATGGACAGTGCTCAGGACGAGGTGTCCGGTGAGGGCGGCCTGAACCGCTATCTGGGCTGTCTCGAAGTCCCGGATCTCGCCCACCATGATAATATCAGGATCCTGACGGAGGAAGGCCCTAAGCGAAGAGGCGAAGGTGAGCCCGATCTCCTCATGCATCTGGACCTGATTGATCCCCATAAAATTATATTCCACGGGATCTTCGGCAGTGGTGATGTTTTCGGTCTCTTTATTCAATTCGGATAGGGCAGAATAGAGGGTCGTTGTCTTTCCGCTTCCCGTGGGCCCGGTGACCAGAATCATCCCCACCGGTTTTCGGAGGGCATTTTTGAAATCCTCAAGGGACGATTCTTCAAACCCTAATTTGACCATGTCGAGTTGTAAAGACGATTTATCGAGAAGGCGAAGGACCACTTTTTCTCCGAAGAGGACAGGGACGGTGGAAACCCGGAAGTCCATCTCACGGCCTTTGCCGAGGCGCAATTTGATCCTGCCGTCCTGGGGAAGGCGCCTTTCAGCGATATCGAGCCTTGACATAATTTTTAAACGGGAGACAATGGCGTTCTTGATCTGGATGGGGAGCGTCATCTCTCGCCTCATGACGCCATCGACACGGTATCTGACCCGGAAACTCTTTTCGTAAGGTTCAAAATGGATGTCGCTGGCCCCCAATTTGATCGCCTTGATCAGAACCCCGTTGACGATCTTGATGATCGGACCTCCGATCTCGCCTGTTTCATCTGCGTTCTGGTCCTCAACGACCTCGATATTATCGACCGCTCCATGGACCAACTTGTCAAACTCATCAACATCGACCAAACTGGCGTCGAGCAGGTCGAAATCAGATTCCGAGGATTTATCCTCATCAATGGAGTAATCGAGGGCCTGAAAAGTCGTCGTCCCCAGTCCGGCTACACTCCCCCCCCCGCCGTAATATTTCTTTATGGCATCGACAATCTCTGTCTCCGAAGCCACCACCGGTTCAACATTGAAGCCGGTAATAAATTTGATCTCATCGATGGCGACAATATTGCTGGGGTCGGCCATCGCCAGTGTCAATTTGGGGCCCACACGATTAATGGGAATGATAAAATATTTTTTGGAGATACTCGAAGGAATCAATTTAACGACATTGGGATTGATTTCCATTTTCGAAAGTTTTACAGGGTGAACCCGGTACTGGGCGCTCAAGAAGGAGAGAAGTTCATCCTCTTTAATAAAGCCCAACTTCACCATGTTGGACTCTAAACGCCCCCCCTTCAGTTTTTGTTCTTCCTGTGCTTTTTTCAGTTGCTCAGGGGTAATAAAATTTCTTTTAATGAGTAGTTCGCCTAATCTTTCTGACAATTTTTATTCCCTTGTAAAATACTACGCCTCATCCGGGCGGTTATTTCCTGGTAGACGCAGCCTTTAAAACCTGAAAAAATCATGTCAAGCTATAAACTAAAGAAGCAAGATGAGTGCCAAAAATTGACATTTTTTAATCCCTTGATATAATTATGTTAATTCAATTCTTTGTTTTTTAATCTCTGAATGGGTGCTAAAAAAAAGGTTCAAATGGTTAATAATTATCCAGGCTCTCTCCTTGTTGAGAATAGAGGGGTAATTTGACAATAAAGGAGCTTCCTTTCCCGGGTTCGCTCTGAACGGTGATCTCGCCTTGATGAGCCTCGACGATCCACTTGCAGATGCTGAGCCCGAGACCGCTACCTCCCTGCTCCCTTGAACGGGCTTTGTCCACCCTAAAAAATCGATTAAAAATCTTCTCCTGATCCTCCTTGGCAATTCCAATGCCCGTGTCTTCAACGATAATTTTAGCAAACGTTGCAGCTTTTCTTTCTTTTGGAGTCAGCGGGTTTAAGGAACCACCTGCCCTCCGCAAGGCTTCTGGAGGCGGGTCCGTCTCTTTTGTCAGAGTGATCAGGATGCTTCCCCCCGCTTCAGTATATTTTATTCCGTTTTCAATCAAATTGATAAAGAGTTCCCTCATCCGGAGGGTGTCTCCGAAGACATGGATCTCATCCTGGTGATTCGAAATTTCGATCCGGATGTTCTTGGGCTGGGCCAGAATCTTCATCTGTTCGGTCAATCCTCTGATGAACCGGGTCAAATGGATATCTTCTCTATTCAATCGGATCTCGCCGATATCCGCTTTGGAGAGAAGCAGGAGGTCTTCCACAATCTTCGACATTCGATCGATCTCCTCGAGATTACTCTCCAGAATCTGTTCATATTCGTGAAGCGGTCTTTTCTTCCGGAGGGCGACCTCCACCTCTCCCTTAAGGATGGTCAGGGGGGTTTTTAATTCGTGAGAAGCATCTGTGGTGAATTGTTTGATCTGGCGGAAGGACTGATCCAGTCGGGAAATCATCTCGTTGAAGGTGTCAATCAGCCTCGATATCTCATCCTTGACCTTGAGGGTCTGAATCCTCTGGTTCAAATTTTGCGAGGTGATCATTCGAGCTGTCTGGGTAATGCGATCGACCGGTTTCAATGCCTTATTGGCAAGAAATTGCCCTCCCAAGCTGGCGATCATGAGGATCGATGGAACGGTGACGATCAGGATGATCAACAGGGTGTTGAGGGCATCTTCCACATCTTCAAGGGAGGAGGCGACCTGAATCATTTTTGTCACCTGGTTTTGCTCTTTCACAGGGTAGGTGATGATCCGCAACGGGGTGTTTCTCAGGGAGTGATTGGTTTCATACGTGATCAAACCCTTTGAGCCGTTCCTGAGAGCATTGAGGCTGATCGGGAGCTGAACGCTTTTTAAGTTTTCGGACGTTCGACCGATTCTCCCCGATTCGTCGAGAACCTGAATGAATTTCCCGATTGGTTTTAAATTCATTGAAGCCTCAAGGGCCTGATCAATGTTCCCGAAACCAAATTTGGATGATGGCGAGGTCGATTCCGAAGCGATCAGCTCGGCAAGAGACCTCAATTTATGATCCACATCACGATAGAGACTTCTGGAGAGGGTGAGGTACAAAAAACTGCTGAAAGAGATCAACAGAATTCCCAGGATGAGGACATACCATAGGGTAAGTTTAAAACGAAGGCTTCTGAAATCCATTTAATCCCTTTTCACAATCGGTACAGGGCCTGCCCTGTACCAGACTCGGTTCAGGGCCTGTCTGGAGAGAGGATATATCCGACCCCCCGGATGGTATGGATCAGTTTAGGTTCGAATCCCTTATCAATCTTTTTTCTGAGGTAGTTAACATAGACATCGACGACATTCGTCATAGAGTCAAAATGATAATCCCAGACATGCTCGGAAATCATGGTCCGCGTCAGCACCTTGTTCGGATTCCTCATAAAATATTCTAAAAGTCCATATTCCTTGCTGGTGAGCTCGATCTCTTTCCCTCCTCTTGTCACCCTGTGGGTAACCGGGGATAGGATTAAGTCAGCCAACTTTAGAATCGGTTCCGCATCCACCCTCTCACGACGTAAAAGGGCGCGAACCCGGGCCAAAAATACTTTAAATTCAAATGGTTTGGTTAAGTAGTCATCGCATCCCGAGTCTAAGCCTTTCACAATATCTTCGGCCGAGTGCTTTGCAGTGACAACCAGAATGGGAACCTTATTTTTATTACTCCGGATTCTCCTTAAAACATCCAGCCCGGGTATTTTGGGGATCATCAAATCGAGCACAATCAAATCATAATCGTTCACCTCGGACATATAAAGGCCCGATTCTCCATCGAGGGCCGTATCAACGGCGTAGTGCTCTTCTTCGAGCCCTTTTTTAATGAAATTGGCCACTTTGATCTCGTCTTCTATAACGAGAATTCTCATCTGCAATTTCCCATCGGAAAGGATCAACTCTTTATAACATTATAAATTTAATACAAAAAATTGCAATATCCAATTGTTTTTCTTTTTGAAACTCCTCAGTTAAAGAGATAGAAAAGAGCCGGGAGGTTCTTCTGTAAAAACTTTGAAACCAAACCTCTATCCGTTGAACTACACAGGCCCGTTTTCAAAAATCACTATGTAAAGGGCAAGACGGATGATTTGCATGACATCTATGACCGCTTTATAAGGTTTTGGAGGGAGAGCCTCCCGACTCTTATTGGCCAAGCAACCTCTATCACTGAGAAGGTGTGAAAAAATCATATTTCCAGAATCGGCATCCTTCCGGCGCACAGGGTTGGAGGGATTGGAGAAGCTTTAGGGCGGAACCTCTAATATTAAACTATGTTGCCTAAACCTGAGTCATACCGCTATCTTACTGAAAACGAAGGTTACCCATAACATCTAATGACCCGCGTTCTAAAGCTTGGACAAGACCCCCAACCCTGTGGGCCGAGGCACAGTGCACCAATTTTTTCACAGCTTCTGAGGGTTTACTTCTGTTTTCCCCTTTTGCTTGACACCATCCCTGCAACTCTGTTAGCATTTCTGAAATTTTCAATCAGGAGAGGCGACCATTGATCAAACTTGCGGGAATACAGACATCTTGTAATGAAGAAAAAGAGAAGAACACCGAAAAGGCGATAAAATTTGCACAAATTGCCGTCGAGCGGGGAGCCAACATCATCTGCTTCCAGGAACTTTTCGCCGCGCATTGGTTTCCAAGAGAGATGAATCCCGACCATTTTCTCCTGGCGGAGACAGCGGATGGCCCTACCATTATGAGGATGCAAGAATTGGCCAAACAGCACAGGGTGGTTCTGGTCTGCCCGATTTTTGAAAAAGAAGGGCAGGCGTTTTATAATTCCGCAGTGGTTATTGACACGGGAGGGGAGGTTTTAGGAATCTATCGAAAGGTTCATGTTCCACAGATTCCCCTCTGGGAAGAGAGATTCTATTTCTCTTCCGGCAACCTTGGATTTCCCGTGTTTCAAACGAAGGTTGCTGTGATCGGCGTTCAAATCTGTTGGGACAATTTTTTTCCGGAAGGATCCAGAATATTGGCCCTGAAGGGAGCCCAGATCATCTTTTCCCCTACGGCAGCTGCTTTTGCCTCACAGGAGAGGTGGAGGACGGTGATTTCGAGCAATGCGATGACAAATGGGGTATTTATCTTCAGGGTGAACCGGGTGGGAAGCGAAGAGAAACAGGACTTCTACGGTAAATCCTTCTGCGTGTCTCCGGAGGGAGAATTGATGGACAAACCCAGTGGAATGAAGGAAGGCATCACTTTGATCGACATCGATCTCAAAAACATCGACAGGATCAGAAAGGAATGGCCTTTTTTAAGAGACAGAAAACCAGAAGCCTATAAAGATATTTTGGTATAGAGCAAAGGCCAAAACTAAAGGCTATCTCTAAAAATGTCATTCCTGCGAAAGCAGGAATCCATAAGCTTTCGATATTAACGGACTCCCGCCGGAGTTTACCTTGATCTCGATACGAGGCGGGAGTGACAAATTGGAAATTATTAGAGGTTCTCTAAATATAGTTTTTCCAGACAGGTTTAAATCACGGACACGGAACACGGACACGGAACACGGACACGAGTCACGGTAAGGGAAAGAAAATGAATAAACGGAAATTTATTAAAGAGTATTTAGAGCCGATCCTCATTGCTATCCTGATCGCCCTTTTTATTCGAACCTTTGTCGTCCAGGCTTTCAAAATCCCCTCCAGCTCGATGGAACCGACCCTGCTGGTCGGGGATCATATCCTTGTCAGTAAATTTATTTACGGGATAAAAATCCCCTTTACCCAGACCAAACTGTTTCCATTCAAAAACCCTCAGAGAGGAGATGTGATCGTTTTTATCTATCCAAAAGACCCTTCCAAGGATTTCATCAAGAGGGTGGTTGGAATCGGAGAGGACCGGATCGAGATCAAGGAGGATAAAGTCTATATCAATGGGAAGCAAATGGAGGACCCATGGGGACATTACGACACGAAAAACGAATGGAGGAAAAACCTTGGCCCTGTCGGCCCGTTTGAACATGTGGTCGTGCCGAAAGATCACCTCTTTGTCTTGGGGGATAACCGGGACAACAGTCAGGATAGCCGTTTTTGGGGGGTTGTCCATGTGAGCGAGGTGAAGGGGAAAGCCTTTATCATTTATTTTTCCGGACCCAGTTTTTTAAATATTTTATTTCCATGGATATGGGATGAGATCAGGTGGGGAAGATTCGGCAAATTAATTTATTGATTCCGAAAGACATTTCTTTCGGCCCATTCAATATCTTTTCTGATCTGCTGGATCAACCCCTCTGTTGAAGAAAAACGGATTTCATCACGGATTCTTTCTGTAAAATACACCTGAAGCTCCTCGCCGTAGATCTCTCCGGCAAAGTTTAAAATATGGACCTCCAATGAAACAGCCTTCGCATCGAAGGTCGGATTGAATCCGATATTGGCCAGGCCTTTCAACCATTGGCGTTTCCTTTTTACTCTCACGGCATACACCCCTGGTTTTGGATAAAGCTCTTCCGCCATTTCGAGATTGGCTGTGGGAAAACCAAGAGCACGGCCCCTTTTTGTCCCCTCGATCACCCGCCCGATCACGGGATAATCTCTTCCCAGTAATGTTGAGGCCTTTTCAACCTCTCCCTCCCTGATGAGCTCTCTGATCTTCGAGCTGCTGACGATGGTGTCCGTCACCCTCATGGCCTCCACGACTTCAACGTCCACTCCGAAGAGGGCGCAATTTTTTTTAAGGGAATCTGCATCCCCGCTCTTTCCTCTGCCAAAACGATAATTATATCCGACAATGATCTTTTTGGCTTCGACTTTTCCTACCAGAACGCTCTTCACAAATTCAAGGGGTGAGAGCTCTGCAAAAGCCCTGGTAAATTGAATGCAAAGGACTTTCTCCACTCCGGTCTCTTCGATTAACATCATTTTCTTTTTGAAAGGGGTGAGCAGGGGAGGGCATTGCTCGGGGGAGAGAATTTTTAGGGGATGGGGTTCAAAGGTGACGACAACAGATTCTCCGCCAATCTTTCTGGCTTCCTCTTTGACTTTTTCAAATATTCTCTGGTGTCCCAGATGGACGCCATCAAAATTTCCCAATGTGACAACGGGATTTCTTAAGGGTCCTTTTAAATTTTCAATTCCTTTGATGATTTCCATGGCAATAATTTTTGGTTTGATTAAAGATTAACGTTTATTGTTGTCGAAACTCGCCCTGTGCCATGATAGGTTCAGGGCGCATATCGTCATTAGAAGGTTACGTTTGTCGTGTCTCAATGATCTAACATCACCTTAATCGTTAACCGAAACGGGCTTCGTAACCGTAACCCATTGCCCCTATTTTCATCGCTTGACTTTAAGCGAAAAAAATATAAAATAGTATCTAACGTTTTTCAATGCAGTGATTTACAGAGGCCGAAGTGGCGGAATTGGTAGACGCGCTAGATTCAGGGTCTAGTGGGATGTACGTCCTGTGGGGGTTCAAATCCCCCCTTCGGCACCAAAGAAAAATTGGAATGCTGGAATATGGATGGTCTCGTAAAAAGTCGAAAAATCCTAATGATCGTCATTCCGGCGAAAGCCAGAATCCAGTAATCTCAGACACTTATCAAAACACTGGACACCGGTTTTCACCGGTGAGACGACTTTTTACAATTCCATCAAAATTGGAATGCTGGCATGTTGGGTAAATCTTATTTCTGGGTCTTCGCCCTTCTCATTATTCCATCATTCTATTAATCCATCATTCCGGTTTCGTATCTCACTTTGTTTTTGAAGAAAGATTCATATCGAATTTAAAGAAATCGGTGGTCGCAATAGATCGGGATGAAGTTTTTGGGGTGGGCCCTGTCCCTTCTTTGAAACATTCAAGGATTCCTCCTTTATCCAAACCCATCTGACCTGTTTTAGGATCGACCTTCATAAACTCAATCCCTTCGGGGATAGGGAAACCTTTTACCTCTTTATCCTTCAGAACCCTTGACATGAAGGCGACCCAGATGGGAGAGGCCGCGCGAGCGCCGGTCTCATTTTCGCCAAGGGACCTGTCTTCGTCAAAACCTACCCACACGCCGGTAATGAGTTCAGGAGTATAACCGACAAACCAGGCATCGAGAAATTGGTCGGTCGTTCCTGTTTTTGCCGCCACAGGCCTTCCGAGCGCCCTTGCCCTCCATCCTGTCCCGTTCTGAACCACACTTTCCAGAAGGTGTGTCATGAGAAAGGCTGTTTGGGAACTAATGGCCTGTTCTGAATCGTTCGATTCTTTTTGGAAATAAGAGGGGAGATGTTCTTCGAGTAAATTCCCGTCCCGGTCCAGAATTTTTTTGATAAAAAGGGGTTTGAACTTCTTACCCTGGTTGGCAAAGACGGCATAAGCTTTCGTTAATTCATAGAGCGAGAGGTCTGAGGATCCCAGAGCCATGGCAAGGTTGTTGTGAAGAGGAGAGGAGATGCCGAGATTTTTAGCATAGTCCTTGATATAATCGATCCCGATATCTCGGGCAATCTTTACGGCGACGACATTGATCGAGTGGGCGAGCGCATTTCTGAGGGTGGTCGGTCCGGAAAATTTGTCCTCGAAATTTTTCGGCTTCCATTTTTTGTTTCCGAATTCGAACACGATTGGAGCGTCGACAATAATGGAGGCAGGGGTATAACCTTTATCCAGGGCTGAAGCAAAAATAATGGGCTTAAAGGCTGATCCGCTCTGTCTTCTGGCCTGGGTGGTGCGGTTGAACTGGCTTTTTCTGAAGTCTCTTCCTCCCACCATCGCCCTGACATATCCCGTTTCTAAGTCGAAGCAGATTAGCCCCCCTTCTAAAACGGAAACCGTCTCCCCCGGACGATATTTCTGTCTTTTTTCAATCTCTTTTAACCCCGCTCCGACTGCTTCCTGAGCGATGCTTTGAGCATAGAGATCGATGGTTGTGTAGACCTGGAGGCCATTTTTATAAAGTCCATCTTTTCCATATCTCTCCTCGACATATCTCCTCACATGCTCCACGAAATGGGGCGCCTTTTCAATTGGAGAATTTTGTTTCCCCTTAATCTTTATCGGAGCCTGTAATGCCCTTAGAGATTCAGGGTAGGAGATGAATCCTTCCTCAACCATTCGATTCAGGATATAGCTCTGCCTCTTTTTCGCCTGTTCAGGATGTTGATGAGGAGAATATTTGGAGGGGGCCTGGGGAAGCCCTGCAAGCAAGGCGGATTCCGCAAGGTTCAACTCTTCGACGGGCTTTCCGAAATAATTTTCAGCGGCTACCGCCACTCCATAGGCTCCGTGTCCCAGATAGATTTGATTAAGATAAAGGTGGAGAATCTCTTCCTTGGAAAGATATTTTTCAATTTTAAAGGACAGAATGGCCTCGCGTATCTTTCTGGTTAAACTCTTTTCCGGAGTGAGGAGAAGCGATTTGACAACCTGCTGGGTGATGGTGCTGCCGCCCTGGATGATATCTCTGGAAAAGATATTCTTAATGAGCGCCCTAAAAATAGCCAGGTAATCTAATCCCTTATGCTGGAAAAACCTGGCATCCTCCCCTGCGACAAAGGCCTGGATTAAAAAATTAGGGAGCCTGTCAAGAGAGATGACTTCTCTCTTCTCACTAAAAAATTCTCCTATAATCTCTCCATCTTCTGAAAAGAATTTGGTAATGGCAGGAGGTTTATAATTTTTTAGATTTTCAATGCTTGGGAGATCATGGCTGAAATAGAAGTAAGAAGCCGCCCCGATTACCATAAAAGAGGTGACAGCAATCATGATAATCGAAATGAAAATCTTGACTGTCTTTTCAAAATGGACGGATTTCATTTTTTAATCTGAATGGGATTTTCCCTGTTAAGGAAAAAGTCTTTGTTCGGAATGGGGATCGATAGGATGTCCTTTAGCCGTTCTTTCCTGATTAGCCCTTTTGATTTCATTTACTAAAGTCTTGCATTTTTTTAAGCCCATAATTGTCCAAGGTAAGTATCGAGAATACTTTGTTTAAATCGGATTCTCATGGCGTTTAGAGTGACGCTGATATTCTCAAGTAAAATGTTATTGCGTACC
>VGSS01000004.1 GCA_016874935.1 Deltaproteobacteria bacterium
TTGAAATACCGTTACTTCTTTGTCCGGAAGGTGATGTTTATCAAATATGCCGTGGCCTATATCATCCTCCCTGGCGGTTTTGGAACAATGGACGAACTCTTCGAATCGGTGACGCTCATTCAAACCCGCAAGATCAAACCTTTTCCGGTGATTATGGTTGGATCGAATTATTGGGAGGGACTTTTGGACTGGATCAAAGAGGTGGTCTTGAAGGAGGGCGGAATCTCTCCCACCGATCTGGATATTCTTCAATTGATCGATGACCCGGAAGAAATCGTCAGAACCATCAAGAAGACCGTGATACTTTAATAGTTCGGACCTGCCGCAGGATTTAGTTCGGTGTTCGGAGAAATAGATTCTAACTCCGAGCTCAAAACTCTGAACTCCGAACTGTATTAAATTCTCTCCCCAATCAATTCCAGAATATCCCGCACCCGAATTCGGTCATCCATATTGAGCATTTTTACCGCAGAGTCGAGTTGGGTCAGGCAGAGGGGACAGGCCGTGGCAAGGACTTCAGCCCCTGTCTCCAATGCCTGCCTGATTCTCATCTCATTAATTCGCTTCCCGGCTCTTTCTTCTATTCCACTCGATGTCACCCATCAGGTCTTTCTCATCCCCAACTGGATGGAAGAACAGGTCAAACCTCTCAACACCCCTTTTTCCGATTTTCTCATTGAAGCTACAGGATACGGTATGGAAGCACATCTTTTCAAAAACCGTGGGAGTATCTTCCTTCACGATCCACTGAAATCCTTTCTCTGACAGATTTTCTGGTGCCCAATGAACTGGAAGCTCAGGCTCTCACAGGTTTAAAGATGAAGAAAGACCAGGACCTACCGAAGATAGCTACAAAATTGCTGAAGATGGGCGTGAAGAATGTGGTGATCACCCTTGGACCGGAAGGCCTCTATTTCAAAAATCGTAATGAAGAAATCCGGATGAAAGCCCTCAAGGTGAAGGTGGTCGACACCACAGCCGCAGGAGACGCCTTCCTGGGAGGTTTTGCCTGCGGCCTTGCCGAGGGAAAACCCATCCAGGAGGCCTTAAGGTTTGCCAATGCCGCCGGCGCCCTCGCCACCACCCAATTGGGCGCCCAACCCTCCCTGCCCTCCAGAAAAGAGGTAGAAACCCTTGCTAAAAACAATTTTCGTGAAGGGAAATCCTGTCCATGATCAAGAGTCAGGTGTTATTGCCGATTCGTTGCCATTTTTAATTCATTATGATAGAAATGTATTGTAATGGAGGAAAAGATTAACCATGAAGCAGAAGGCCTTCTCATTAAACCAGAGCCAGAAAGAAAGATTGATGGGGCAACTTAAAGACATATTGAGGGGCTACCCGGAAGTTGCATTCGCCTATCTCTACGGGTCCTTTGCAGAAAATCTACCCTCGCATGACATCGATGTAGGTGTCTATCTTACAGGGATCGGAAAGGAAGAAACCACTCCTTATAGTCTTACCTTGAGTCAAACCCTCAGCAGGGAAGCCAAAGTTCCTGTGGACGTCCGTGTCTTAAACTTTGCGCCGGTATCATTTGTGTACCAGGTGATCCGTGGGATTCTGATTTCCGATAGAAATGAAGAATTACGCGTTCATGTGGTGGAAGAAACGGTCCGGAAATACCTCGATTTAAAGCCAATCATCTATAGAGGGATTAAGGAGGCCTTTGGCTGATGAATCTGAACGAGGCGCTTGTAAGAACCCGCTGTCAGGAGATTGAAGAGAATGAAGCGCGACCTGAAAATTATGTTGACGTGGAATCTCTTTTTTTTATAAATTGCTTTCTGATGATGCATCTTGACCCCACCGATCACACCCCCGCATCAACCGGGGTAAAAAGGAAGCATAAATGATAACAATCAACTGGAAAGATGTTTGTTACAGGGGCTACGTAGCCAATATCGAAGAGCTGTGACGCTCTCTTCGGTTAGGCAACAAGGTTTGAATATATTGACGGAATTTCTGTTTTCTTCTATGATTTACACAGGGAGGGATTACAATAGAATCTAAATTGAGCGATTCTTTTTGAAATATCCTGCAGCTGAAAATCATATTCGAGGCGGCCAAACGAAGCCTGGAAGGAGAATGAGCATGAGACTCACAAGGATTACAATAGATCCCAATATTTGCACCGGAAAACCCTGTATCAGAGGACTACGGTTTCCGGTATCCCGGTTGCTGGGACTATTAGCATCCGGGGAGACAAAAGAGACTATCCTGAAAGCATATCCCTATATCGAACCCGAAGACATTGACGAAGCTCTGCGGTATGCAGCCTACCTTGCAGAGGAAGAGACGGTAGAACTATCAAGTGGAATTTCTCATTGACATGCCCCTTTCTCCTGCCTTGGCGCTTTGGCTTAGAAACCAAGGTCACGACGCAATCCATGCTTCGGAAATCGGCTTAGACCGGTCACCGGACATTACCATCCTGGAACGTGCCCACAGCGAAAAAAGAATCGTGATCACTGCCGATCTGGATTACCCGCGGCTCTTGGCTCTTGTCAGGGCTGAAGGACCCGGCCTAATCCTCTTCCGCGGGGGCGAATACAGCGAAACAGAAGTTGTGGAACGTTTGAAAGAGACCTTCATAAAAGTCCCCGGAGATGAGATTGCAAGTTCCGTTGTGGTCATTGAAAAATGTCGGATTCGACGAAGACGGCTTCCACTTGTTTGATTTTTGGGTTCATTTTAATAAACTTCTAAAAAGAAGGGATCCCCCAAATCGAAGACGTTCTCATCCAGATTAAATCAAGGGTCTTTTTGTCAGTAATCCATTTGCCTGCCGAATCAGAAGGAAGGCCACCCACCATATATAGAATGCCATCTATCAAAGCCCACATCCCAAGCCCGCCAAAGGTGATAAGTTTGAGAATACCCAGTCCTACCTGCCCTCTTTCGACGGAGACACAAATCAAAAGGCTTCTATTTATAGCCCCTTTAGGGTTAGAACAAATTTACCGTGCGTGGGGTTATAGAATGTCTTGCTTTTCGGTTCAAACTGTTACATAATTATCCGAAAAGAAATAATTGAGGCTTCCTCGATGATAGGGAGGGCATACCCACTATCTGCAAGAAAGAGGTAGTCTGCCTGCAAAGTCTTCCAACCCATTTCTGCATGATTTGATCATTGCTTGCCTGCAAGTCGTGTGAAATCATAGAAATCGTTGGTTCGGCATAAAAAAGGAAAGGAATGAACTTATTCCTCGAAAGCAGAGGGGAAAAAGCAACCAACCAAACTGGATTCCCGTTTCCACGGGAACGACACCTTTTATGATTGTGTCAATTTTTAAGGAGAAACAATGAAGTTTTCAGAATTAGATTTAAAACCGGAGATTCTGACAGCCCTGACGAACATGGGTTATCAGGATTTAACACCCATTCAGGAAAAGACCTTCTCTCCTATCATCAGCGGCAGGGATCTTTTGGCCCGGGCAGAAACGGGTTCGGGTAAAACTGCGGCCTGCGGTATTCCATTAGCCCAGATGATCGATCCTTCTCTCAATGCCATCCAGGTCCTCATCCTGGTTCCCACCCGTGAATTAGCGCTTCAATATGTGGAAGAGATCCATAGGATTGGAAAGCTTGCAGGGGTTGTTCCTTTTGCCGTCTTTGGCGGATTCTCAATGGAGATTCAGAAGGCCAAGTTAAGGGACAGGGTTCATCTCCTCGTCGCAACCCCCGGACGGTTGATCGATTTCCTCTATAACACCACGGCGATCGACCTCTCTTCTGTCCGCACGCTGGTTCTGGATGAAGCGGACGAGATGCTGAAGATGGGCTTTATTGAAGATATCGACTTTATCATGTCCAGCCTGATTCACGAACATCAGACACTGTTTTTTGCGGCAACGATGCCCAAAGAGATAGACCGGTTGATCAGCGCCTATCTGAAAGAGCCCGTCCGGGTGGAATTAAATAAGGAGCAGTTGTCTCCGCAGAGTCTTGTTCACCATTTTCAATATACGGAGCGGCGTGATCGGCTCAATGCCCTGATCCAATACCTGAAAAAGGAGAAAATTTCCCAGGCCCTCATCTTTTGCAATTCACGGCATCACGGTGAAAAATTGAAGAAGGAGTTGGAAAGAATATTCAAATCGATAGGGTATATCCACGGAGGCCTGGAGCAACCGAAGCGAACCTCGATCTTCGAGCGTTTCCGCCAGAAAAAGATCGACTTAATGGTTGCCACCGACCTTGCCGGCCGGGGACTCGACTTCAGCCATGTCAGTCATGTGATCAATTATGACTATCCTTTCGGCCAGGAATCCTATACGCACAGGACAGGAAGGACCGGAAGAATGGGCCGGTCAGGCATTGCCATGACCTTTGTGACCGATGAGGAATTAGGAGTTCTGAAGTCCATGCTGAAGGCAAATCGTATTGACCCTGTGTGGCACGGCAACATCCCGAACCTCCAGGCTGTTCACAAACAGTATGGGCGGCGGGACGGGAAAAAGCACTTCAAAAGGCGGTCCCAACCGGTTCAAAGAGCCAAATCCCCCCAATTCACAGGAATGGTCCCCACTCCTCTCTCGTAAAATGCTTATGAAACGTGAAGATCTGCGAAACATTGCCCTGATTGCCCATGTCGATCACGGAAAGACAACGATCGTCGACGGCCTACTCAAGCAGTCCGGCATTTTCCGTTTGAACGAAAAGGTTCAGGAAAGGGTCATGGACAACATCGATTTAGAGAGGGAACGGGGAATTACGATCATGGCGAAGAATACAGCCATCGAATACCGGGGAGTGAAAATCAATATTGTCGATACGCCGGGCCATGCCGATTTCGGCGGAGAGGTGGAAAGGACGCTCAAGATGGTGGATGGCGTCCTGCTCCTCGTTGACGCCTCGGAAGGGCCATTGCCCCAGACCAGGTTCGTTCTGAAAAAAGCCCTTGAATTCGATCTTCCTCCCATCCTGGTCATTAACAAGATCGACCGGACAGACGCCAGGATCCAGGAGGTGATTAATGAGGTTTACGATCTCTTTATTGACCTCGATGCAACGGAGAAACAGCTCGAGTTTCCGATCGTCTACACCAATGCGAAGCTCGGAATTGCAAAACTTCATCCTGATGAGAATACGAAAGATTTTCGGTGCCTGTTTGAGCTCATCCTAAATGCTGTTCCGCCGCCGGAAGGGGATAGGGGAGGGCCGCTGAAGCTTCTGGTCACTAACATCGACTATAGCGATTATGTAGGCAGGATTGCCATAGGGAGGATCTTCTCGGGCTCGATCAGGGTCGGTGATTGGGTGTCGATGCTAAACGGCAGGGCAGAGCCGGTCAAGACGAAGGTGACGTCGCTCTATGGATTTCAGGGGCTCGAAAGAGTGGAGGCCAAAGAGGCCTCGGCAGGGGATATCGTTGCCCTGTCCGGACTTGAAGGGATCAATATTGGCGATACCATCGCCGATGTTGATGATCCGGAGCCTCTCCCGAGAATTGCAGTGGATGAGCCCACCATCTCCATGGTTTTTTCTGTTAATACATCGCCATTCGCCGGCCAGGAAGGGAAGTATGTGACATCGAGAAACCTGAGGGAGCGGCTTGAGAAGGAACTCCTCTATAATGTGTCCATCAGGGTTGACTTTGATGCGACCGATTCTTTCAAGGTGATGGGAAGAGGGGAGCTTCAGCTTGCCATCCTGATCGAGATGATCCGGAGGGAAGGCTATGAGCTTTCCGTGTCCATGCCAGAGAGCATTACAAAAAACATCAACGGCCATGTCCATGAACCCATGGAGCATCTTGTCATCGATGTCCCGGAAGAATTCATAGGAGTGGTGACACACCAGCTTGGGATCCGTAAGGGCAGGATGCAGAAGATGAATAACAATGGCCACGGCAGAGTCCGCCTCGAATTCAGGATTCCATCGAGAGGGCTGATCGGCTTTCGTTCCCAGTTTCTAACCGACACCAGAGGGACAGGGCTCTTCAACCACATTTTCGATGGCTATGAGCCGTGGCATGGCCCGATTACCAAACGCTCCACTGGAACCCTGGTTGCGGACCGGCCGGGCAAGACGACCACATACGCCCTTCATCACCTTCAGCCCCGCGGGACGCTCTTTGTAAAAGAGAATACGCCGGTCTACGAAGGAATGGTGATCGGCGAGAACTCAAGAGAGAACGATCTGGATGTCAATGTGATCAAAGAGAAAAAACTGACCAACGTCAGGGCCTCAGGGTCGGACGATGCCTTACAGCTCATTCCTCCCAAAGTCCTCAGCCTTGAACAGGCCATCGAGTTTATCAAAGAAGATGAGCTGGTAGAGGTGGCCCCGCTCTCCGTCCGAATCAGGAAAAAGATCCTCGAATCGAATAAGCGCCCGAAACATAGGAATGGGAATTGAACGACCTTCTTTTTGTTGAAAAGCGCCTTGAGAGGCTCGATAAAGAACAAAAGAAAAAGAGAGACGCTCAAAAGACGGCCATGGAAGCGGATCTTCTCGCCCGCATGAAAAACCATCTTGAAACCGGCTGTTTCCTGAAGAATTTCCTTTTGACAGAGACCGAAGAGAAACTGATCGCAGGCTATCCTTTGCTGACCCGCAAAGCGATGATCATTGTTCTTAATATTGGAGAGGAGGCCGCGGAGGCCGAAGGCCTGATGGGTCAATTGAAGGAGGGCTTCGGTCAACAGGACTTTCAATGGATTGCTGTTTCTGCGAAGATTGAACAGAGCTTTCTCATCTTGATGCGCCGGACCGCCAGACCTTTCTTGAGGAACTCCAGCTCGACCAGCCCGCTCTGGACCGATTGACCCTGCTTTGCTATAAAACCCTCGGCCTCATCTTTCAGGAATGAAATCATCATCCAGCCCATCCTTAACCCAACCCGCCTCCCCCAAATGAAAATTGCCATAACATTAAATATTTGGTATATGTAGGTGAACTTCCGGGGGTGATTGAAACAGGAAGAGATTTCAAGATCGGGGTCGAAAACTAACTCCGTGAGAGTCCGCCTTTTTAGAGATGTTGGATTTGAAAGTTACTCAATGCATGTAAACCCTTCAAGAAGGTGGAGGCAAAAGCGGAAGGATTCAACAACGTTCGGCCCAAACATGATTCCAATATCTATCATTGAGAAGAGGAGAATGGGAAAATGAAGCACCAAGAAGGATTCTTCAAAGGTGTTCGAGATGCCAGCATCTATTTCCAAGGCTGGTTGCCGGAAAGTGAACCCAAAGCAGTATTACTCATTGTTCACGGGTTGGCTGAACATGGTGGGCGATATACGAACGTTGTCAATCACTTCGTCCCACGGGACTACGCTGTTTACGGAATCGATCACCTCGGCCATGGCAAATCAGAAGGCACAAGAGTGTACGTCAAACGATTTGATGATTATACAAATACACTCAAGGTTTATTTTGACATGATACACCGTTGGCAACCCGACAAACCGATCTTCTTGGTTGGGCACAGCATGGGTGGACTGATCAGCGCCGTGTTCCTGCTTGATCACCATGCCGAATTGGCAGGCGCAGTTCTTTCCGGACCGGCTGTTAAAGTACCCAGCAACATCACACCCGCTATCCTTCTTGTGGGCAAGATGTTTTCAGCTTTGATGCCTAAATTTGGGCTGCTTGGGTTGGACGCAGATGGGGTATCCCGAGATCCAGCAGTGGTGCAAGCCTATGTCAGTGATCCTCTGGTGTATACGGGAAAAACCACTGCACGTCTTGCCGCTGAAATGCTCAGAGCGATGCAGCAAGTCAGTCGTCAAGCAAGCCAAATTACATTGCCGATCATGATCGTGCAAGGAAGTGGAGACAAGTTGATCGATCCGGCTGGCGCTCAGATGCTGTATGATTCGGTCAGCTCTACCGATAAAGAGATCATCATCTATGACGGCTTTTACCACGAGGTGTTTAATGAACCTGAACATGACAAGGTGTTGCGTGACATCGAAAGATGGTTAGAAGCGCATCTGGGCTCCCGAAAGTAGACCTACCGGCAAAGAAGGACTGCGGGGCCCCCAATCCGAAAGTTCGAGGCAGAACCAGACTGGAGGAGAAAGATGGGCCGCTACATCATGGCTCTCGATCAAGGGACGACCAGCTCGAGAACACTCATTTTCAACAGTGAAGGCGACATCGTTTCATCGTCCCAGCAGGAATTCAAACAGATCTATCCCCGACCCGGCTGGGTGGAACACGATCCCGAGCAGATATGGACCTCCCAGCTCCAAACGATCCGGGAGGCGCTCGACAGGGCAAACTTAAAGGCCGGCGATATCTCTGCGATCGGGATCGCCAACCAGCGGGAGACCATGGTCCTCTGGGACCGCCGAACGGACAAGCCGATATACAACGCCATCGTCTGGCAGTGCCGAAGGACCGCTAACTTCTGCAAAGAGCTTCAGGAGGAAGGATTCGATACCAAACTGAGGGAGAAAACCGGACTGGTCACAGACGCCTATTTTTCCGGGACCAAGCTCAAATGGGTCCTCGACCATGTACCCGGGGCGAGAAGAGATGCGGAGAAAGGCCACCTCGCCTTCGGCACCATCGATAGTTGGCTTGTAAACAGGCTCTCGGGGGGCAAGGCACACGTCACTGATTACTCTAACGCCTCTCGAACGCTCCTGTACAATATCCATGATCTGAGATGGGATGACGAGATCCTGAGGCGCTTTGGCATTCCTCCGTCCCTCCTTCCCGAGGTTGTGCCTTCCAGCCATCCCGCGGCTTTCACCGACCTAAAAATCTTGGATGCAACCATTCCTATTGCCGGGATCGCCGGAGATCAGCAGGCGGCCCTCTTTGGCCAGTGCTGTTTCGATCCGGGCATGGTTAAGACCACTTACGGGACAGGCTGTTTCATGCTCATGAACACCGGCCAGGAGGCTAAACCCTCGGAATCCGGCCTCCTGACCACCATCGCCTGGGGGATGGGAGGGGAAATCACCTACGCGCTTGAAGGAAGCACTTTCATCGCCGGCGCCCTCATCCAGTGGCTGAGAGACGAACTGAAGCTGATCCGCTCTGCCGAGGAGAGCGAACAGTTGGCATCGATGGTAGAGGATTCAAATGGAGTTTATATCGTCCCAGCCTTTGTCGGATTGGGCGCTCCCCATTGGGATCCCCATGCCCGCGGCGCTATCCTGGGACTGACGAGGGGCGTCAACCGGAGCCATCTCGTGCGGGCGGCGATTGAATCGATTGCTTTTCAGACCAAGGAGGTTGTTGACTGCATGGTCCACGATTCCGGCCTTGGCCTAACGGAGCTGAGGGTAGATGGGGGTGCCGCCGCCAATAATCTGCTCTGCCAGTTTCAAGCCGACCTTCTTGGCATCCCCATCAGGCGGCCGAAGGTTCTCGAAAGCACGGCTCTGGGAGCCGCTTACTTAGCCGGGCTTGCCGTCGGGTTCTGGGGAAATAGAGAAGAAATCTCAGCCAACTGGACCATGGGGCGGGAATTCATTCCCCGGATGTCTGAGGATAGGCGGAGGAAGCTTGTCATGGGGTGGGAACGGGCAGTAGACCGCTCGAAGAGCTGGGTCTCTCCAGAGCAGGAAGGATGAAGACAGGACAAAACCCCCTTGGCAGAAGAAACTTAATTTGAGTCTATTGATAAATGACCTTGTCGTTATTCCCGTAAAACTTGTCATCGCGAAAACTTACAAAACAGGCTCGGCCGATTAAATAATCTCCACATAGGGACAATTTGCGCCCGGTTAAGTAACTTGAATTAACGGGGTAATTCTTGGAAACATAAATTTTTTCAATGGGTTAGGCTAATTCAAATGATATGGCACAATGATTGCGCAAATTTAAAGCATTCTTTTAGTGGAATGATTATGGCAATTACCTTAATGGCCAAAGGGGATTAGTGGGGAAATGGTAAAAAACAAAGTTCTACTCATGCTGTCCCTTTACTTAATCCTTGGTGTGATAGCCTTCTTTAATTTCAATTTTCACCATCTTTTGATAAAAAAAATGGCGAGATCAAAACCGTGAATAAAGTGACTGCAATTGAGTTGCAAAAAAATGTAGACGAAAACCAAAGGGAGGATCCAAGGGAACCCAAAATCTCATCATCAGATCAAGATTAGATGAGGAAGTTGTCAAATTTGTAACACAAAAAGGGGACAGGCTACTTTTCTAAAAGTAGCCTGTCCCCTTTTACTTTTTGGAGCCCACGGACGGATTTGAACCGCCGACCCGCTGATTACAAATCAGCAGCTCTACCACTGAGCTACGTGGGCCTATCAATCAAATTCCAAAAACCAAATTCCAATCCCGCCAAGGCGGGACCAAATAAGTTCCAATAACAAAATGATCAAACAATGCTCGACTGACTCTTAATTTATCATATTTTATGCAAAGGATCAAATGCCTCTACCTGCTTACCTCCGTCCTCTCCCGCCAAGAGACTGTGCCATAAGTTCGGTCATGGCTCGACAGGGCCTGTCAAGAGTCGCGCGCTTCGCGGGATTCACCCTTCGAAAGCCTCAGAGTGAACGGCTCGTTGTGACACGGTTTCTAAAAAAGGGCGACAAGGGATTACTTCGGTCCTACGAGCAGAATGACGATTGTCCATCCAAAGAGGAGGATTAAAAAAGTGATGAACTGTTTAACCAATTTGGGATCCATAAGAGCTCCTTTGCTACAAGCAATGAGATAGGTTGCTTTTTTTCATAAGATGATGTATTGAACATCTAAACCCTGTGCCTATTATGAAAAATTTATGAGATTATTTCAAGAAGGAAAGGTTGCACCAGGATAGATCATTTTCTTTGCTTCCGTAGAGATTTCTGAACTTTTTCAGATCTCAGGAGAAAGGAGAAGGAGGATGGGATTGGGATTGGCTCTGATCGTGATGGGAGCGCTGATCTTCCTGGATCGGATGGGAACGGGTTATGGATTAAGAGAAGGATGGCCCTGGGTCGTCATCGCGATCGGAGTAGGAGGCCTTTTTCGAAACCGGAGATCCATTGCTGCGTGGGTGACAACGATCGTCGGAATCTTGATTCTGGGCGGGAAGTATTACTCGATCCATATTTCGGTCCCCGGTGTGATCAGGCTCTATTTTCTACCGGTTCTTCTGATCGTCATCGGTCTCCTCTGGCTGTTGAGGCATAAGAAAGATTAGAGGTTAAGGCTAAGGGAAAATATCAGGTCTTTCTAAGCTGGAATAAGCCCGGCCACGACCAGCAGAGTCAATTCCTCATCCCCTGTATTGGTCAATTCGTGGTAATGACCGATGGGGATGTGGATGGCGTCTCCGGGTTTTACCTCACAGATCTCCTTACCCACCTGCATGAGCCCCCGGCCCTTCTGGACGATGTAGATCTCTTCCATGGGATCTTCATGGCCAAGGAGTTTGTTGCCCGGAGGTACGGAGGCATGAGCGAGGAACATCATGGTTCTCAGGCATTGGGTGGTGAGGACCATATGGGCGATTCCCCCGCCATGAGCTATATAACGGGTAGCCTTCACTTCGTAATGGTCGAGGTTTCGACGTATCATGTGTTTTCCTTCCTTAATCCAATCCCCCGTCTTCAGGAAGCGGTTTTTTTTCTTACAGCCTCCACCAGTTCCTGGGTTTCGGCAACGATTTGCTCAAGGAGTTCTTTGCAAGTCGGGATATTTTTGATCAAACCGATGGCCTGGCCGATGGGTAAAACCCCGGTCTCTAAGTCGCCGTTTTCAATAGCGACCTGCAATCCTTTGAGACTGAGCGCCTGGCGAGCAAGGTCCTGAACACTCCGTTGTTTCAAACCGCCGAGAAAAAGCTTAAAAAAGGGAACATCGATCATGCGTTTCATGCGGAGACCGCTTGAGAAGGCATGAAAGAGTGAGGGTCTTTTCTCTGCCATCTTGATGGCAGCCTTATTCTTGAGCCATCGTCCGGGCAAACCGTCGATCTTCTCTGAGCAGATTGTATCTTCCATTCCTGCTTTCAGAGAAATTTCTTTCGCTTTTTCGTGCATCTCGCATTCCTGGACCAACATGAACCGGGTTCCCATGGAGATTCCATCCGCCCCGAGGACCAGAGCGGCGGCCAATCCCCGGCCATCACAAAAACCACCGGCCGCAATGATCGGAAGTTTTGTTTGACCGGCGATCGAAGGAATCAATACCAAGGAACCGACATCCGCTCCATGAGCGGCTGCCTCATGACCTGTCACCACAAGGCCATCCGCTCCATCCATCTCTGCTCGACGAGCATGCTTCTCTATGGCCACCGTTGCCAAAACCTTACCGCCATATTGATGGACTGCTTTAATGATCCAATCCCCTTTTCCCAAAGCAAAATTGATAATGGGAACCTTTTCTTCAAGAGCGACTTCCAGATTTTCTCTGGCATTGGGCATTATCAGGGTGGCATTGACCCCGAAGGGCTTATCTGTGAGGGATTTCACCTGTTTGATGACATCTTTCATTTGGTCGGGAGTATAGGCAACAGAGTTCAACATGCCAATCCCCCCAGCATTCGAAACGGCAGCTACAAGTTTTGGTAAACTGATGAAGGCCATTCCTGCAAGCATGATGGGATGTCTGATTCCCAAGAGTTCAGTCATTCTCGTTTTCATTGAATTCCCTCCATATGCTGAAAGTGGAAAGTGAAGCCCCCCGCCCTCCGGGTGGGGCTTCCGGGTTAAGGTAATCTCATTAATATTGTCGGCTTTCATCCCCGACTACAAGGCGGGGCATTCAGCCGACTCGCCCGTAAAAGATTGACAGTGGAGATTATCCCAGAATCAGGATCGTTTTTCAATCTTCAATCAGAGAAAGATTTTTTGCGGCCGCTTTTTGGGATTTTGTTTTGATCCGAAGGTATTTAATTCTCTTCAGATAACCAGTCCAGATCGAGCTCGGCAAGTTTTTCTTTCTTGGGCACACCTGTCTCTGCGTCCCAGTCCATCATTTCATAGTAAGTTTCCAGTGCCTTTGAAAATTGTTCCCTGTCAATCCTCTTTCCCTTCAGAGTCCCTCCTTCCATGGGCTGAAAAAAGCGATCAGGAAGGGTGTCATCTTTTGCTGTAAATCCCTCTCTGAGATTGAATATCCTAGCCATATTGGCATGTCTTTCAGCTACCTTGAGGAGATCAAACAGACTCGTCTCCCAACCGGTGACAGCCTTTACATAATCGACAATCCCGTTGACCGTTTGGGGTCCAAAGGGTTTGGCTGTGAACATGCAGACTCCGAGAGTATTCAAGAGGTCCCAGTATTGTTGAAGATAGATGAAGAGTCTCACTTTTTTAGGACCGATATCAAGGACATCAAGGGATTCAAGGATTCCCAGAGGCCGAAGCATGGCAATGCCTGCCTCTGTGGACCACCAGGGATCATGAGGGAATTCCATATGATCGGGTCCAGTGGCTGAGACAGCATAACCAAGTCCCACCCCCACCTTTCCCCTGGGTTCATGAAAAGGAACCGGCATCCCTTTCACATGGATGGCAAAGCGGTCTGCTCCTTTTCCAAATTTTTCTGCGGCCTGGCAGATTCCCTCGGCGAGAATATCTCCCAACCCCTCACGCTTTCCGATTCTCTCCACCAATTTGAGCATGGCCTCTGTGTTGCCAAACCGAAGTTCGAGGCCATCGGTATCCTGCTGGGTCAGGATACCCGTCTCAAAACATTCCATGGAAAAGGCGATCAGACCTCCCGTAGAGATGGTGTCAAGACCATAGGCATTGCAAAGTTGGTTTGCCTTTGCAATAGCCTTCAAATCGTCAATGCCACACATGGAGCCAAAGGCAGCCACGGTTTCATACTCCGGGCCTCCATATATAGGATCTACAGAATAAGGTTCTCTTACCTCCACCTCTCTCTTGCAACGGACAAAGCAGGCGTAACAGGTGCCCCTGCGAACGAGAATCGTCTTTGACATCGTTTCGCCACTGATGGCATCGGCTCCTTTAAAAGATCCTTCCCTGAAATTAAGGGTGGGTAATATCCCCTGCTCGCTAAACATGGTTGTGATGCGGGATGTTCCTAAATTGCCAACGCTGAAATAAGGTTCCTCATAGGTATCCTTGAGTCGCTTGCTTAACCGCTGAACGGCCTCCCCATCAGCCACTTCCATCCTCTTTTTGCCCCTGACGGCAATTGCCTTGAGGTTTTTCGATCCCATGACAGCGCCCAAACCCGTTCTGCCATTGGCATGTTTGATCTCGTTGATGATACAGGCAACCTTCGCTAACTTTTCCCCCGCCGGGCCGATCAGGGCAATCCGAATTCGATCATCTCCCAGTTCCCTTCGGATTTCGTCCTGTGTTTCTTTGGAAAACTTCCCCCACAGGTGACCGGCATCACGAATCTCAGCCTGACCCTCATGGACCCAGAGATAGACAGGCCTTCTGGCACGTCCTTTGATGACGATGGCGTCAAATCCGGCAAATTTTAATTCCGGGATCCACCAACCCCCTGCTTCTGTCTCTCCAAAAGCACCGGTTTCAGGCGATTTGGACGCGACAGAGAAGCGGCTCAATCCAGCGGCAGGCGTCCCAGAGATGACCGATCCTGCAAAAATCAGGATGTTTTCTGGCCCCAGAGGATCTGATTTTGGTTTCAGTTCCCTGAGCAGATAATAGAGAGCAAGGGTTCCTCCTCCAAGATAGCGGCTGTACAGGATTTCCTGAGGTTCTTCTATACCTATGGATTCACTATTCAAATCGACCCTGAGTATCTTTCCATTGTAACCGTACGGCATCTCTTCCCTCTTTATACTAAGAAAGTTAGATTAGGCATACCCGAGTTCTCTGTCGTCGACAGAATTTTCTCAGCTACGGACCAAGTCGTTTGCTATTCGTGAATAGCTTCTTTACTGTGTTGTTGCGTTAAGCCTCCGTTTTAACTCGAAGGTTGGGAGGATCTTTCTCAAAGAGGTGCATCTTATTGAGATCCATGACGAGTTCGATTTCCTGATGAACCTGGACAGAGGTCTGCACGTCCACACGTGCAATGAGGTTATGCTTGCCTGCCGTCACATTGAGATGGATCTCTGAACCCAATGGTTCAATCACATCCACCACTGCACGAATCGTATTTCCCTTGGCATGTTCCGGTGCATGAAGACGGTCATAGATATCATTCGGCCTTATTCCAAAGATGGCCTCTGAGCCAGTCAGAGATTGATAATAGGGAGACTTTTTCTCCGGGATGGGGAGTTGGAAGGCTTCTGCATCGATGAAGAGACGGCTATCCTTCTGAAGAACACGGCAGGGGAAAAAGTTCATCACCGGGCTTCCGATGAAACCGGCTACAAATTGATTAATGGGAAAATTGTAGACCTCCAGGGGAGCACCCACTTGGTGAATCCATCCATCCTTCATCACCACAATCTTCGACCCCATGGTCATCGCCTCCACCTGGTCGTGGGTAACATAGATGATGGTGGTCTGAAGGCGGTCGTGAAGTTTGGAGAGCTCTGCCCGCATCTGAACCCGGAGCTTGGCATCTAAGTTCGAAAGAGGCTCATCAAAGAGAAAAACAGCCGGTTTACGAACAATGGCTCTTCCCACCGCCACACGCTGGCGCTGCCCCCCTGAGAGTTGTTTCGGTTTGCGGCTGAGGAGCTCTTGAATTCCTAAAATTTCTGAAGCGTCTCTAACCCTCTGATCGATCTCACTTTTGGGAAACTTTCTCAGTTTTAGACCAAAAGCCATATTCTTATAGACCGACATGTGGGGATAGAGGGCATATTCCTGAAAGACCATAGCAATGTCCCGATCCTTTGGAGGGAGATCATTGACTATCCGGTTACCGATGTAGATATTTCCACCCGAAGGCTCTTCCAGGCCGGCCACCATCCGGAGGGCCGTCGATTTTCCGCACCCGGAAGGCCCTACCAGAATGGCGAATTCTTTGTCTTCAATTGAAAGATTAAAGTCCCTTACCGCCGGAACCGTTCCAAAATGTTTCGAAATATTTTCCAATACGACTTTCGCCATAGTTCATTCCTCACTTCTAAAATTTGACGCTATTATGATGAAGTGGTCATATGTTGTCAACCCTGTTGAATAAATCTGGGTTCGAAATATTCTCATCCTCTTAATGCAAACGCGTCAAATATCTTGTAGGGCAATCCTTCAGGGTTGCTTGAAACAGGGCTAAGGCCTTGCCCTACGTTTCAATTTATTTATTACTGTTTCAAACTTTTTTATGCTATGCGCTTTGCTCCATGCCTTTTGTTATTTGAGGCTAAACCCTCCGTCAACAAGGAGAACTTGGCCTGTTATAAAATTGGCGTCCTCCGAGGCAAGGAACAAGATAGCCTTGGCAATATCCTCAGGTTGGGCCATTCTCTTGAGATAAGACCCCTCGATCATCGATCTTTTAACTTCCGCCGGAAGAGATTGGGTCATCTCTGTTAAGGTGTGACCCGGCGCAACCGTATTCACGTTGATATGAGGAGCTAACTCCTTGGCCATCGTCTTGGTCAAATTGATGACCGCTCCCTTGGAGGCGCTGTAGTCCATGACCCCTTCCCGGCCGCAGTGGTCAATACCACGAATCGAGGAGATGTTCACGATCTTTCCCGATTTCTGCTGGAGCATATATCTCGCCGCAGACTGGGAGCAGAGGAAGACACCGATGAGGTTTACCTTTAAGGTCTTCATCCAGTCCTCAACGGTCTTTTCCATGAAGGGTCTGGAGATGGCAATCCCTGCATTATTGACTAAGATATCGATCCTGCCGAATTCTTTTACAAAATCCCCCACGAGGTTTTCAACCTGCACCTTCTCTGTCACATCTCCAACGAGAGGCTTCAGAAAATAACCCATGGACTGAGCGGTCTCCAGGGTCTTCTTCATAGAGTCTTCGTTTATATCCGCAATCCCCACCTTGGCCCCTTCAGAGAGCATCATCAGGGCCGTGGTTGCGCCGATTCCCCTTCCTCCCCCTGTAATTAAAGCGGTTTTGTCTTTGAATCGCATGTTAAGCTTCTCCTTTCTATAAGAGGGTTCAAGGATCCCAGGGGTCCAGGGTTCAAGTTTTTCTTAGAAAGAGTTGTGTTTGAGTTTCCACTTCCGAACGTATTACACTTAAACCCTTGGCCCCTTGAGCCCTAATTAATGATCAGCCTTTCACGGCGCCGGCACCCCAACCGCGAATCAGATAACGTTGCACAGTGACGAAGAAGAGCAGGGCCGGAATCGTGATCATCATGCCTGCGGACATGATCAACCCCCAATCAATCAGGGCTGAGTGAAAGAGGTCCTGCACCCCAACCGGCAGTGTCTTCAGCTCGTCCGAGGTGATGAGAATTCGCGTGAAGATGTAGTCATTCCAGGCCAGAATGAACGTGAAGATAGAGGTGGCGATAATCCCTGGAAGGGCCAGTGGCATGACCACATAGATCACTGCCCGAATGCGTCCTGCGCCGTCCACCATAGCCGCCTCCTCTAATTGAACAGGAATGGTTTTAAAGAAAGCCCTCATCAACCAGAGCGTAAATGGGAGACAGAAAGAGGTAAAAGCCAGGATAAGGGCAAGGTGGGTATTCTCAATGCCCCCCTTCTTTACCAGGATGAAAAAGGGGATTACGACCATGATAGGGGCGAACATGTAAGTGCAAAGGATGAGGCCTGCGATCTTCTCCCTGCCGTAGTATTGGTACCGGGTTAGGCTATAGGCTCCGGCAGTACTGACCACCATGGTCAGAAGGACGGCAAGGCCAGATACGATTAAACTATTCCTGAAATAGGTGAGAAAATTTGTGGCGGTGAAGAGTCGTTTGAAGTTGTCCAAGGTCGGCTGATGAGGAATAAATGAGGGAGGTTGGGCAAATACTTCTACATGCGGCTTCAATGAAGTTGATACCATCCAGAAGAAGGGAAATACGGCTTGGAGCACAAAGAGTCCAGCGCCTATATATAATAGGATACGGTTCGAGATTCGTTGGAACCGCCAGCGGTTCATCCGATGTCTGCCTCCTCTCGGAACAGTCGAAAGTAGATCACAGTGGTTACGACCAGGATGCCAAACATAATCACTGCAAGCGCAGCCCCAAGGCCTGCCTGGTAATAGGTCAGGGTTCTCATGTATGCATAAACCGGCAGTGTGCGGATAAAGCGCCCTGCCCCTGCTCCTTCGCCCATAAGCCAGACGGTGTCAAATTTAGTGAACATCCAGATGCTCCGAAGCAGGATGACAACAAACAGAATGCCCCGGATCTGGGGCAGGGTAATGTGAATGAAGCGGCTGAACGCTGATGCTCCATCCACCTTGGCGGCTTCGTAAAGCTCTGGAGAAATGGTCTGGAGCCGGGCTAGGATACTTAGAAGGACAAAGGGGAAGAACTGCCAGATACTCATCAGGATAACGGAGAGCATGATATGATCGGCCCCCAGCCAGCAGAATGGATCCATAATGATTCCTATGGCCATTAGCCAATAGTTTACAATTCCATAGGTATCGTTAAGAAGCCATTTCCAGAGAATAACTGCCACGATCGTTGGGATCATGTAAGGAAAGAGGACGATTGCGCGAGCCAGACCCCTTCCCCAAAAGGTTTCATTTAAAATCAGAGCGGCTGCCACTCCCAAGACTACCTGGAAGAGGATCGTCCATCCTGAATAGACTATCCCGAGCCAGAGGCTGGTCCAAAATTCCGGATCTTTCCAGAGGTAAATATAATTCTCCAGACCGACAAAACGTTCCTGGGGGAAGAAGGAATGTTTTTCAAGAAGGCTGAGCCAGATAGAGTAGGCAACAGGGTAAAGGGTTAGAGCAAGGATCAGGAGGAGTGCTGGTGAAATGGTCAGGTACCCTGCCAGTTGATCCCGACGCTTTGGCCCTGTTTTGGCAATCGAGCTTTTCCATAGGTAAGCCCCAGATTCTTCGGCCATATTTCCTGATGGTGTCTTTGTCCGGGATGAGGGCACAGGTTGAAATTCAGGATTGACCTGCCTCTTCATAATCCATATCCTAACAACCAGTGGTGTTAGGGCCGGGCACACACCCGCCTCGAGATTGATAAGCAGACCTGTCCCCGGCCAGTGATCCTTAGAGGAACGTTTACCAGCGTTTGTGACCGAGCTTCGTGATCAACTCCTCTGCCCGGGCCTGAGCCCTGCCTGCAGCCTGTGCAGAGGGCATCCCTCGAACGGCATCGGTGACCATGTCAGGAATGATTCCCGAGCCAAGGATCTCGAGACCAAAGGGAAGCTTTAAATCATCCCACTCGATGATCAGGGTTGGCTTCGCCTGACCTGTGTCGAAGTAACGGTATTGCATATCTTGCCATTCCTTCCACTTTCGGACCATCTCATTGGCCTGGTAGGTAGGGTTGTTCCGGACTGACTTAAGGGTGGGCAGAAGGTGGATTGGCACTGTGTGGAGGTATTTGATATAATTTTCTTCCTTAAAAAAGAACTTCAGGAATTCAGCTGCCTCTTCGGGATACTTTGCGTTTTTGAAAATCATCCATGGCTCTGCATCGATCTGAGCCGCAGTCTCTTTACCGGATGGCCCACGGGGTTTGACCAGCACACCGAAATGGTCAGAATTAGCCATTTCCTTTGGGGCGTACCTCTCGATGTATCCCGCTCCTCGGCCATAGCCCTGGTAGAGCATGGCGGCTTTACCGGTGGCAAGGTTGGCGAAGGTATCTAAGTATCCATGGCCTAACCAGCCAGGTGGAAGGACTGTTGCACTGAGTTTTTTATAGAAATCTAATACCTCGACGACCTCCTTTGAGGTAAATGTGGGGCGCCCCGTCTTCGGGTCGAAAAGACGTCCACCGTTTACCTTGGTCAGTTCTCCAACCGCAATATTGATGAAAAGGCCCACTCCAGGAAGGGATAAGCCGTAGCGTGTTACACGACCGTCTTTGTCTCGCTCCATTAAAGCTTCTGCTACTTTGATAAATTCATCCCAGGTCTCCGGTGGCTTTAGTCCTTTGGTCTTAAAGATGTCCTTTCGGTAGATCAGGAGTGAGGTTACCGCTGAGTGAGGGATTCCATAGTACTTCCCATCATGAAAGCATTGTCTCCGGACAGCCTCCCAGATGTTATCCCGGCCAATAGCCATTGCAATATCTTCCTGATCGCGTAAGAGGCCCTTTGCGTAAAAAGAAGCACAGGTTACAGCCTGTCCATGGCTTGCGTCTGGGGGCGCGCCTGCGGCCAGGGCTGCTGTGAGTTTGGCCTCGAGATCACCCCAAGCCAGCGCTTCCTGCTTTACCGTGATGTCCGGCCGCAATTTCTCGAAGTCGTTAATAATCTGCTGAAAGGCCGCTACAGTTGCCGGCTCTGTCTCCGTATGCCAGATCCGAACGACCTTCTTCTCAGTACCCCATGCGAACGATATTAACCCCAGAACCAATCCCAAACATAGAATTGAAGTCCACCGTTTCATGATTCTCCCTCCTTTTTAAATGAAGAATAAATAGGACTTAAACTGAGCTATGCTTTTAAAAGAAACCTATAGCCATCCCAGGTTTTTCAGGACATAAAAAAAGACAGTTACCGAGTGAGGACCAAGAAGACCAAATCCTCGCACACTGAAATGGGCGGCTACACTTCATAAAAGAAATCGCCCAACATCGGTAGAGAACAAAATGACTATTCGAGACGCCACTAAATTTTGAGGGCGATCTCTTCTGCCTCAAACACCGCTTCCATCACCTCCCTCGGTTTTGAGGCATCACCCACCACATAGACCTCCTGAACTTTTCCTTTAACCGATTCCGCCAGTTCATTATTTGATACCGACCCCAGAGAGATAACCATGGAATCAAATCCTTCAAGCCTCCTGATGCCCTGTGCATCCTCTACCCACAATCCTTCTTTTTCGAAGCGGGTAGCCTTGGTGTTGACTAAAATCTGGACTCCCTTTTCCCTCAACCTCTTATTTAAGAAATGCTGAAGGTGTCCTACCAGATCGAGGGCAATTCCCTCTCTCATTTCAATTAAAGTGACTTCTTTTCCATCTTCGGAAAGATAATCCGCCACCTCCGATCCGATTCCTCCCCCGCCCACGACGATGGTCTTCCTGCCGTGAGAAGCAGACCCTGATAGAGCCCCTTCCACCGAGAGGGCAGGAGATCCTTCAATCCCCTCGATGGGGGGAAAGAAAGGTTTGGCCCCTGTTGCAATGATGATTACGTCAGGCGCGTCCTTTTCCAACAGGCTTGGGTCGAAGGGTTTTCCCAAGATCATCTTGACGGGTAATCTCTCGATTTGCCTGACGAGATAGTCTGCAAACTCCATCAAAACTTGTTTCTTAGGAGGAATGGCAGCTAAAAGAAATCGGCCACCTAATTTTCCGTTCTTTTCATATAGAGTCACCTTATGGCCCCGCCGTGAAGCAATCTCAGCAGCCTTCATTCCTGCCGGGCCTCCCCCCATAATCCAGACTTTTTTCGGGTGATCTGTCTTTTTAAGTTTAAAAATTCCCTCCCGGCCTGCCTCCGGATTGACCGCACACTGAAGAGCCCCCTTTCGAATGCTTTGGATACAGCGGTTACAGGAGATACACGGCAGGATTTCATCCATCCTTCCCTGTGACGCTTTCATGGGGAAGTGGGGGTCGGCAATTAAAGCTCTTCCCATAGAGATGAGGTCGGCTTTGTTTTCTTTCAGTATTCGATTGGCCAGTTCAGGGGTGCGGATTCGACCCACGGCGATGATAGGAATGGAGACCGTAGATTTGATTCCCTGGGCGAGGTGAACAAAAACACCCTCCTCGGCATAATAAGGAGGGTGGTTCAAATATCCCGATGCCGCCACACAGGCCGAGATATGGAGCCCATCGGCTCCATTCCTCTCCAATGCCTTTGCGATTTCTTTTGTGTCTTCGAGTTTCAATCCGCCTTCCACATATTCATCGGCGCTGAGACGGCAGAGGACCGTAAAATCGGGACCCACTTGATTTCGAACGGTTCTCAATACTTCAATGGCCATTCGCATGCGTCGATCCGCATCGCCTCCATATTCATCCTCCCTTTTGTTAGAAAAAGGAGAAAGGAATTGATTGATCAGATATCCGTGGGCCATATGGATTTCCACGCCATCAGCCCCTGTCTCCTTAACCCGCCGTGCTGCTTCCCCAAAGGCTTCCACGATCCTTTGAATCTCCTCAAGGGAAAGGGCGTGGGGCATCTCCTTTCTGACAGGGCAGGGGATGGCCGAAGGAGCAACAATGGGAGAACCCGTGACCGAGGAAGAGGTCTGACGGCCGGCGTGATTGATCTGAATCACAATCTTTCCAGATTCTTGATGGATGGCCTCCACCAATTTTTTAAACGACGGGATCTGTTGATCGGCATCGATGAGCGCCATATTGGGAAAAGCCCTGCCTTGTTTTAGAACGCTGGTGTGTTCCGAGGTGATATAGCCCACCCCACCTCTTGCCCGCTCGACATAATAAGCGATGTGCCGGACATTGATGGAGCCATCCAGATCGGCAAAGTGGGTCGCCATGGGCGGCATCACGATCCGGTTTTTCATTTCTAAATTTCCAATTTGAAAAGGGTTGAAAAGGTTTTTAAATTGGGTCATTGAAGCGCTCCCAGAGGAAAGTGAAGAGAGTTGACATCAAGATTTTGAAAATGGTATACAATATTGTATTAACTTTTCGTCCATTTTAGAAAAAGACAAAGCTTATGTCAAGTGTTAATTCCATCAAAGTTTCCAAAGAGATCGAAGAGGCTATCCTCTCAGGCTACCTCAAGCCGAGAGAACGTCTGGTCGAAATCGATCTCATTTCGAAGTTTGGTGTGAGCCGCACGGTGATCCGGGAAGCCTTAAAGAGGTTGGAGGCGAAAGGGTTGATCAGAAACACTCCCTATCGGGGGGCTGTCGTGGCTGATCTAACCCTTGAGGAGATTGAGGAGATATATTTTGTTCGCACCGAGTTAGAAAAGATAGCGGCCCGGTTGGTTATAGCGCACATCGCCCGGAAAGAGATTCAGGAATTAAAGAAATTCTCCAAAGAGGTGGAAAAGCATCTTCGAGAAAAGACACATCAGATGATTGAGAAAGATTCTGAATTTCATCGGATGGTCTTCAGGGCATGCAGAAATAATTACCTCTGTGACATGATCGACTTCCTTCGGACAAAAGCTCATATCGTCCGGTTTAACGCCTGGTCGCTACCCCATCGAGTCGAAGAATCTATCGTTGAGCATCGGGAGATGGTAAAGGCCATTGAGGAGAGGAATCTATCACAATTTGAAAAACTGATTGTCAAACATCTCACTTTCTCTAAAAATAGTTATATGTCCCAACTGAAAGGGATGACTGGGATGTAATGGGAGGCAGCGGGGATATGAAAAAATTTAAAATTCTACTTTACGAGGAGATGCATGAGGTCGGAAAGGCCCTCTTGAGGGAGAAGGGGGAGGTCTTTTTTGCCAAGTCGTTTGAAGAAAATTCCTTGATCGATGAGGCGAAGGAGATCGACGGGATGATCATCCGGGCCAATGGAAAGGTTAACCGAAAGTTGATGGAATCCGCTCCCAGATTGAGAGTCATCGGACGACATGGGGTTGGGGTTGAGAATATCGATCTGGAAGCGGCCACAGAGAAGGGGATATGGGTGGTCAACACGCCGGATGCCAATGACATCTCGGTGGCGGAGCATTTTTTCGGGCTGGCCCCGATGCTTTCGAAGATGCTCAAGAAAGGAGATATTGCCCTTCGGGAGGGAAGATGGGAGGCCCGTTACCAGTATATCGGAAATGAACTTCATGGGAAGACCCTGGGGATCCTCGGTTTTGGTCGAATCGGTAAAGCAGTAGGCCGCATTGGATATAAAGGTTTTGACATGAAGGTGCTCTATTACGATGCTGTGCGTTACGGGGAGGAGGAGAAAGAGCTCAAAGCAGTCAAAGTGAGCCTGGAGGAGTTATTGTCACAATCCGATTTTATCTCCATCCATCTTCCCATGTTGCCTGCTACCAAAGGTTTGATCGGAGAGAAAGAATTCGGGATGATGAAATCCACGGCCTATATCATCAATCTCGCCAGAGGACCGATCTGGGATGAGAAGGCTCTTTATAAGATTCTAAAAGAAGGAAGGATCGCCGGAGCAGGAGCCGATGTCTTTGAGGTGGAACCGGCCGGAAAGGAACATCCCCTGTTTGAACTTGAAAATTTCATCGGCACGCCCCACATGGCGGCCCATACTGAGGAAGCTTTAAAGAAGATGAGTCTGGTGGCAGAAGATGTCATTCGGGTTCTGGAAGGGAAAGCGCCTCTCCATCCGGTCAACCAACCGAGGTTGAGAGAATGAAAGGAGAAGAAAGTTGGCTACTTTGAGAATTTATAACGAGTTATGCAAAGGCGCTGAGGAATGCGGGATCTGCCTCTATGTCTGCAAGGAGGAGGTCTTTCAGCCTTCGGAGACAATGAATCAGAAGGGCTACAGGCCGCCTGTTATTGTCAACGAGGATCAGTGCACTCAGTGTGAGAACTGCATGATCTTCTGCCCTGATCTGGCGATCGTCGTATCTGAAAAAAAACAGAAAAAAGGGAGTCAATAGATGGATGAGAAACGAGTCTGCACCGGAAGATATTTTATGATGGGAAATGTGGCCTGTGCCGAAGGGGCCATGGCTGCGGGATGTGAATTTGCGGCAGGCTATCCGATCACGCCGGCCACGGAGGTTGCAAACCATCTGGCCGAGAAACTTCCTCAGGTGGGAGGGGCCTTCTTTCAGATGGAAGACGAAATCAGCTCGATCGCCGCAGTCATAGGCGCTTCCTGGGCCGGAAAGAAGGCCATGACCGTCACTTCAGGTCCTGGGATCAGTCTGATGCTGGAGAATATCGGGTTTGCGATCGGGGTGGAAACCCCCTGTGTGATCGTCAACGTTCAGCGAGGAGCCCCCTCGACAGGGATGCCCACCATCGGGATTCAGGGAGATATGGTGCAGGCGAAGCATGGATCTCATGGAGACTATGAAATCATTGCTCTGTGTCCCTCATCGCCGCAGGAGATGTTCGAACACACGGTGATCGCTTTTAATTATGCGGAGAAATATCGAACGCCTGTCTTCCTTCTCTCCGATGCCTTCGTGGGGCATATGCGGGAAGAGGTGGTCATTCCAGAAGCGGACAAGATCAAAACAATTTACCGAAAAATTCCCGAATTAGGGACAGACCCTCTGAAGCTAAAGGGGTTCCTGGACGAGAATGTGGCGCCCATGCCCATTTTCGGAAAAGGGTTTAAAGCTCATGTGACCAGTTCCTGCCATGACGAATATGGGAAACGGAATCTGATCGATATCTCCGCCCTGGACAAATTTGTTCGGAAGTTGAGCGATAAGATCCTCAAGCACAAAGAGGAGATCACCCTGGTAGAGCGGGATTATGAAGGCGCCGAGGTTGTCCTGGTATCTTATGGAGGAGTATCCCGTGCCGCAGCAGAGGCTGTATTGCAGGCAAGAAAAAAGGGAATTGCAGCGGGGACCCTTCGATTGATCACGGTTTGGCCCTTTCCAGGAGAAGAGATCGAGAAGATGGCGAGGAAAGCCAAGCATGTC
The DNA here is from genome assembly GCA_016874935.1 of Deltaproteobacteria bacterium. GTDB lineage: Bacteria > Desulfobacterota > BSN033 > BSN033 > UBA1163 > RBG-16-49-23. The sequence goes on from VGSS01000004.1 coordinate 25,465, forward strand.
ATTGTTTTGGAAAATAACCTGGGTCAGATCTATCCTTACATCAAAGCCGAAGCAGCCCATTTTTCGGAAGTTTCGTTTCTCCCTCCAAAGCTGGTGGGCGAGATTCAGGATCCAGAAGATATTTTGAAAAAGATTGAGGAGATTTCAAAATGAGTGAACTTGTCCACCCCTATCACCGTTTTATTCGCCCTACTGTAACCCATTCCTCATTCTGTCCGGGCTGTGGAGACGGGACGATCGCCCAGAGCATTTTACGAGCGATTGACGGTCTGGACATGGACATGGATGATTTTGTTTTTGTGTCAGGGATCGGGTGTGCTGCATGGATCCCCAGTCCTCTCTTCAATGCCGATGTGCTTCATACCACTCATGGCAGGCCAATCGCCTTTGCCTTTGGAATCAAGATGGGATTGACCGAGAAGAAGGTGATGGTGGTGAGCGGAGACGGAGATCTCGTAGCCATTGGCGGAAATCACCTGATTCAGAATGCCCGACGGAATATTGAAATGGTGGTGATCTGCTCCAATAACGGGATCTATGGCATGACCGGGGGACAGGCGGCTCCGACCACACCCATGGGGGTGAAGACGACCACGACCCCCTATGGCACGTTTGAGAATGTTTTCGAGGATATCTCGGGGCTGGTGATTGCGGCGGGAGCTTCGTTTGTCGCTCGCTGGACCACTGGACACCCCAGGCAGCTTACGGCCTCCATCAAAAAGGCAATACAGAAAAAAGGGTTTGCTTTCATCGAAGTGATTTCTCAATGTCCGGTTCAGTTCGGGAGGAAGATGGGGGTAGGAAATGCGGTCCAGATGCTTGAGGATTACAAAAATAGATCAATTTCCATCCAGGAAGCTAAGAAACTTTCTAAAGAAGAATTAAAAGGTCGAATCGTTGTTGGAGAATTGGTTGACCTGGATAAGCCTGAAATGGTGGAAGAGGTCACCAGAATGAGGAAGAAGGCCATGGGAGGGGCCGAGGCAGCGGTTGATACAGGAAGAAGTTAATTACCATTAAAAGGAAGGCAGGTGTACTTACAAACTTTTACAATTGCGGATCATTCAAAAATTAAAGCTACCTCTAAAAATGTCATTCCGGTACCGATCTTTATCGGGAGAATCCAGAAGATACTGATATTCCTAGACTCCGGTTTTCACCGGAGTGACAAATTTGGAATTATTCGAGGTCCCCATAGGGAGTAAACAAAGAGTTCGTGGACAGGAGTGAAATAAAGTTCGGGAGGAATTGAATGGGTCGAACAGAGATATTGATCGGAGGAGTAGGGGGACAGGGTGTGGTATTGTCCGGGATTCTATTGGGGACAGCTGCTTCTCTCTATGATGGTAAACAGGCGGTTCAAACACAGTCCTATAGTTCGGAGTTAAGAGGCGGATCAGCAAGGGCAGAGGTGATCATCTCAGAGCAACGGGTGACTGATCCAGAAGTGAGAAAAGCCGATATTCTCATTCTGATGGCAGAAGATGCAGTCGGCAGGTATCTGCCCAAGATCAAACCCGGAGGACTTCTGGTCATCGATTCGGATCTGGTAAAAGGGGTAAAACCTGGAGAGTATGAGATCCTCTCTGTTCCTGCTACGAGTATTGCAGACAAAGAGATGAATAATATTGTTGTGGCAAATCTCATCATCCTGGGTGCACTCCTGAAGAAAACGGGCCTTCTCTCTATTGCATCAATGGAGAAGGCTATTGAGGTGAGCGTGCCCCAAAAGGCAAAGGCCCTAAACCTGAAAGCCTTCCAGAGGGGGTTGGAGCTTACCTAATTGCGGATGGCAGATTTCGGATTGAGGATTTAAAAAGATCAAATTTTGAAATCTACAATCTGAAATCTAGAATTTAGTGAGGGAGGATAAAGATGGCTGTAAAAACGTTTGAGCAATATATATCAAGCTTGAGAAGACTGAAGCCTACGATCTATATGTTTGGAGAAAAAATAGAGAATGTAGTGGATCATCCTCGAATTCGTGCGGGAATCAATGCCACCGGAGCCACCTATGAACTGGCGCAACATGAGAAGTACAAACATCTCATGACAACCGTATCTCCTTTGACGGGGGAGCCTATCAACCGGTTCACCCTCCCTCCTCAATCGATCGAAGATCTGGTAGCCAGAGTGAAGATCAACCGGGCTCTGGGAGGTTATGTGGGGACATGCCATCAGCGATGCACGGGCCTCGACTGTCTCTGCACCCTGTCCATTGTGACCTATGACATCGATAAAAAATACGGGACTCAGTACAACAATCGCTTTAACGAATTCCTAAAGTATATGCAGAAGAATGATCTCACCGCAAATGCCAGCGTGACCGATGTCAAAGGGGATCGCAGCCTGGGCCCGCATGAACAGCCGGATAAGGATATGTACCTTCGGGTGGTCGACCAAACCAAAGAAGGGATTATCGTCAGGGGAGCTAAGTCCCACCAGACGGGGTCGGTTAGTTGCCATGAGATCATTGTCCTTCCAACGCGTGCGATGGGAAAGGGGGATGAGGATTATGCCCTGGCCTTTGCCATCCCTTCCGACACAAAGAATCTCATTCATGTGGTGGGAAGAAATTCGATGGACACCCGCGAGATCGAAGGAGTCGATTGTGGAAATATCCGATACAGCAAGTATTGCCCGACCCTCATCTTTGACGAGGTTTTGGTGCCCTGGGACCGGGTCTTCATGTTTAGAGAAGTTGAATTTGCCGGAGAGATGGTGAATCGCTTTTCTGCCTTTCACCGTCAATCTCATGGCGGCTGTAAATCGGGAAAGATCGATGCCATGACCGGCGCCGCCCTGATGATGATGGAGTATAACGGGACGTTGAAAATGAGCCACCACAAGGAGAAAGTGATCAACATGATCCATATGGCGGAGACCCTTTATGGTTGCAGCCTGGCGGCCTCGTATGAGGGAAAGAAAGAACCCTCAGGGACTTATTTCATCGATCCGGTTTTGGCCAATGCCTCCAAGATTCATGAGGGAAAGGAGATGGCCGAGGCTACCCGCCTGATGATCGATATCGCCGGCGGATATGTGGCCGACCTGCCTTCGGACAGGGACTTTGAAAATCCTGAGATCGGTGAACTTTTAAAAAAATATTTAAAGGGAGCAACCGGCGTGCCGGTTGAAAAAAGGATCAAGATGCTCCGGTTGGTTGAGAAGATGGCTATGGAGAGCGCTGATACGATCTCTGACATTCATGGAGGAGGTTCGCCGGCAGCCCACCGGCTGACGATTTACAGGGAGTCGGATATCGACTACAAAAAGAACTGCGCCAAACGTCTGGCCTGCATTGAGGATTAGTCTCTTAGGAATAAAATTGTGCGCAAAATGGTCACCGGCATTAGCAGAATGTCTGAATTCCAGAAAGAAACATTCACCATTTGGAGAACAACTATGAGGCCTCGATTACAGTTTCCTCAACGCTTTTCACCGGTCGCCCTCTTCAACCATGATACCGTAGACATTCTGCGAAAGGGGCTTACCTCTTTTTTCGGTTCCAATTGTCAACTCCCTGTAATCGGGTCTGGACTTTCGGTTACGAGCAATCAGCGCCTTAACCACATCCCATCTTAATTTGTTATTTTTGGCCATTTCAATGATTTGTTCAAGGGCGGCCCTATTGTCAAAGGCTGCAGATCGGTAAGGCCTGGGTCTGATCAGCGCATCATAAACGTCACTTACCGCAATGATTTCCACCATGGGATCGTTAAGAATAATCCCCTGTGGATATCCTGACCCGTCACTCCTCTCGTGATGCTCCAGAGCCACCTTACAGGCGGGGTGCTCCGGGTCTTTATAGTAATAGCAGAGCAGGATATAGCCTGAAACGGCGTGATGTTCTATGAAGTCCCGCTCCATCTCGGTGAGAGGGGCGGTCTTTCTAAGAATGTTCAGGGGCACACAAATCTTCCCAATGTCGTGGGTGAAGCCACTCGCTGACGATTCGATATACTCCTGGAAGTCCGGCAGCAAATCTCTTGCCAGAAGTGCGGACAGGGCAAACACCATCAGAATATGGGCGTACGTGAGAAAGTCGTACCGTTTGAAATAATCCATCGTCAGCCCAATAGGGATGGGAACCCGAACTCTCTCCAAAAGATTTAGGATAGCATCGAGTTGTTCTCTCTTAGGAAAAAATTTTACGTAGGGTTCCATTTTAAGAAGACTTACCCAGTCTTTTATGAACGAACCGCGGGAGACGAGTGGATATGAGCGATAGGAGTATGTTGTGCGGGAGTGGACAAAGGCATCCAATGTCTCCTTCGTCAAAAGTGTGCCTTTGGAGAACAATAACCGCCTATCCAGCGTATGAATCGGATGTCGGAGCGTCAATGTCTTCATAAAGGAACACCCTTGAAGCTTAATTTATCTCCATAAATCAACAGATGTCAACAGCGCCTCTGCCATCAAAAAGCAACTCAGGACTCCACGAAATTGAAAATAGGGTCATAAATTATAGAAAATTTATCAAAAAAAGGATAGGCGTGTCAAGATATTTAAACAGATTTTGACCACAGAATATGGAGTGCATTGCCGATCATTGTGCGAGTGATGTATCGAGTCGGCTGACTTTTTGATTTCCGATTGAAATAATGTATGCCTATCAAAATCACCGGATGCTTGACTATAGGAAGAAAGAATTGGGAAATCGGGATTGGTTAGGTAAGAACTGCAGTTTATATCGCCATGCATCAATATTGAAAAAGATTTAAATCTACAACCTCAAGGCAAACCCTTAAGCACATTAAGCTCGGAGCGAAGCGGTCTTCTATCCTTTATCAGCGAAGCTACGGTCGTTTCATTTCCTCGATGGTTGACTTTGAAGCATTGTACATGAAGCCGATATCCGTGGAGCAGGCCAGAACCGTCATTCCTTTTGATTTCCACTTCCTGATGAGTTCGGTATTTCCGATGTGAATGCCTGAGGCTTTGCCTTTCTTCTTGGCAGTCTCAACGACCTTCTCAATGGCTTGTCCTAATGCCTCAGACGCAAGCTGGTCGGGAATGCCCATAGAGATGGAGAGGTCGTTGGGACCGATCAAGCCGACATCAATTCCATCTGTGCTGAGAATGGCATCGACATTCTCAATGGCCTCACGGGTCTCAATCTGGGCAATGATCAGGGTATGTTCATTTGCCTCTTTCATAAACTCAAGGGCTTTCAGAGGTTTGTAGTCTGTTTGACCGGTCTGGGTTCCAAATCCTCTCTGTCCGATCGGTGTATATTTGCTGTAACGGACAATTGACTCGGCCTGTTCTTTTGTTGAGGTCATGGGAACCATGATTCCTTCGGCACCGGCATCGAGGACCCTTGAGATGAAGTGGGTTTCCAAGTGAGGGATTCTGATGACAGGTGCAATCCCCGCAGACTTGGCCCCTCGTATGAGATCGGCCACCGTTTCCATGGAATAGTTGCCGTGTTCCATGTCGATCAAGACGAAATCATAACCCACAGAGGCAAAGATGACCGGAGTTCCGGGGTCCCGGGCCTGTCGTATCATCATCCCATAAACACACTCTCCTGCCAGCACTCTCTTTCGTAAACCAGCCCAAACCATAAGTGCCTCCCAAAAGAAAAATTCGAAATTCGAATATCGGGCGAAGCGTCCGTCTCGGACCAATCCGAAACAATATCAAAATTCAAATGTTCAAATGTCCCAAAACAGTTGTAATTTGTTTGGTATTTTGGTCATTCGAAATTGTTTCGAAATTCGCCCGCCTGCGCGTAGCCGCTTCGGCGAAGGCAGGGATTTCGTGCTTCGAGTTTACTCATTTAAGCAATTCCATATTCTTCAATATCTCCTTCAATTCCTCCTTTGCCTTCGGAGTGATTCCCCCCACCGGAGCAATTCCCACTCCCGCATCGATACCGATCAGGTTTAATGCCTCTTTGATCACCACGGGAAAAGTTCCTAAATCGAATGCCAATCGCAGAGGAGCCAGACGGAACTGAGCTGCGAGAGATCGCTTCATATCCCCCGCTTTGAAAGCCTCATAAATCTCAACGATCACTTTGGGCGCCACATTGGCTGTGGCAGCAATTGCCCCCTTTCCTCCATAGCATAGTGTTCCGTAGATGAGGGTGTCCCGGCCGGCCAGAACAGAGAAATTCTCATCCGTTCTCCGTATATATTCAGCCGTGAGCGTGAGATCTCCGGAGGAGTCCTTAATGCCGACGATGTTATCCACCTGAGAGGCCCGGACGACAAAATCGGCTGAGATATTAACCCCTGTTCTTCCAACATTGTTATAGAGAAGGACCGGTAACCGTGTGGCCTTTGCAACAGCCGTGAAGAATTCCATCAACTCCGCATCATTGGGTTTGATGAAATAGGGGGTGACCACAGAAACAGCACTGACTCCGGCGGCCTCAGCCATCTGGGTCAGCGAAATGGCCTCACGGGTCGTGATGGCTCCTGTTCCTGCATAAACCGGAACCCGGCCACGGGTCTCCTCGACCACGACCTCAATGATCCTTTTCTTCTCCTCGAAAGTGAGGGCATAGAACTCTCCCTGACTTCCGACCGGGAAGAGACCATGGACTCCTCCTTCGATCAGATAGTTGGTCAGTTTCCGTAGGGCTGACTCATTGATCTTCCCATCTTTGGTGATCGGTGTAACCATTGCCGGGATGATTCCTTTTGGTTGAAAATTCATTTTTTCCTCCAGTTTTAAAGGTTGAGGTTGAGGGTAAAGAGAAACTTAACCTAAGCCTCAGCATTAACCTTTTTTTATAATAGGCAATGTCAACAACCCATCCGGTATAAGGACCACTCTTGCCCTTGGATTCTTATTCAGCTCTCGATCCAAAGCTTCCTGCAAAGTGGGAACCGTTTCGAGATACAATTCTTTCAACGTCTCCTCAGGAAGGAGACAGTCCGTCATCACGATCCTTGCCTGTTTTAGAATCTGTGCCAGGATGAGGGCCTTCTGTTCTCCTGGGGCAAAGCCTTCTTCGCGGGAGATGGCGATGATATCATCCACATCCTGAGCTCTCTTCATGATATCGCAATACCCCGGGTGCCCGCAGCCGTCTTCACAGGGGGCAGGGATGAGAATGACGCCGCCCTTTGTAACCACTGGTTGGGGGCCGAAGACGATCACATTGGCGGCACGGGTGGCCTGATAAAGATCGAGGGACTTCGGATGACTGACTCCGCTGACGACAATCTCTCCGGGCTGATCGATTTCAACTTCATAGAGATTTCGAGCGATCTTCACTCCCTCCTGGAATGCTTCCACCGGATCTCCAGCCACTACCTTCACCACTTCCTTCTTCCCCGTCTGAACCACATTGACAATGAAATGGAGTCCCAGGACATGGGTTGCTTCAGTGAGGAATTTCCGAAAACGATTTCCCTCTATTACGCCGAGTCGGGTTTCTTCCATCATTTGGTAATTATGCGTCGCCCCGATGGTCTCCTCACCTGCCACTCCCACTGCAATGCTCTTCACCCCTCCGCTGTAACCTGCGAAAAGATGGGTTTCAATCACTCCCGTGGAGATTCGGATGTCTGCTTGGGCTACGGTGCGGTTGAAGACCAGAGGAATCCCGCTTTTTGTCGTTCCCAGAGAGATAAGTTCTTCCTTATTGTATGAGTTGTGATTGATAAAAGAGATTTCATCCACGATCTTTCCAAACTTCTCCCTCAGCTCTTCAGGAGTGTTTGGACGGTGGGTTCCAGTAGCCACAACAGCGGTGGTATCCTCTTTTCTGATCCCCCCTTGCTTCAGTTCTTCAAGAAGAAGGGGCACAATCGTCTCTTCGGGGAGCTGACGCGTGATGTCCGTAACGATGATCGCAGCGGTCTGGCCAGCTTTTACCATGTTGCGAAGTCGCGCGGAATGGATGGGATGATAAAGAGCATCCTCGACAGCACTTTTCACATCCGGAACCGGCGCTATCTCATGAGATTCCACCCACTGCACAAAAACGCGATCTGGTATCTCAAGATGGGTCGTCTTTTTACCGCAAGGGATTGGATAACGCTTCATCCTATTCCAACTTATTAATCAGTCCACAATTGTATAGATAAGTGTCCCCCTCTTTGGAGACTGTGTCGTAATATGAAAAAACCCCATTTTTGAAAAGGGGGAGAGGCGGTCGGGTGGAAAAGGTTTAGGGCGGTTACCTTTAGCCGTTCGGATTCAGGCGTGCCAAGCATATGAAAACATTTGATTTTATACAAGTGACAATTTCCCATCATCTAAAAGACCCGCATCCTAAAACTTTGGAACCTGACTGCCTCTTCCCCTTTGCTCGCGATTGCGACACAGTCTCTTGGCAAAGAGGGGGTTGACCTGCCTGCCGGACAGTCAGGGGCAGATTTTCAGAAGATGTTTTATCAATTAGAGACTCCTTAGACATGTTGAATGCTTTAATTAATTTTTCGATCTTCTTTCTCTCCTTGTTGAAATGAGATTAACATCAGTTTAGTCCCTAAACAAGTGTAATTATTTTGGGAGAAAGTGAGAAAGTACTCGAAATGCCCTCCAGATAAGACTATTATCGTTTTGTCAAAAAACAAAACCAATCAGAAAGGAGCATTTTGAGTGAAAAAATTAAACCACAAAATACTGGGGAAGCGCAAGAGAAAAATTGAGAAACGTTTGGAGCGCAGGAACTGGGAGAACCCAGAGAGGGCGATGTTCAAGGGAGTCAGCATTGGATATGAGATGGATGATCGCCATAAGGGGATTGCCTGCGGAGGAATTGGTGTGATTCATTTGATAGCGAAGCGGCTGGGACTTGCCAAACAGATCGATAAGCATCTGCATCTGCTCAAGCGACATCTTCCTTACCATGAGTAGGACCATGTTTTGAATCTGACCTATAATGTGCTTGCGGGGGGGACGCGGTTAGGGGACATTGAGTTACAGTGGCAGGGTAAGGGTTGGATGGATGCGTTGGGGGCGGAGAGGAAGCCAAGGAGAAGAAGAAAAAAAAGGGGAAACCCTCTTGTGAAGGATAGAATTGTTTTAAATCAGAAGCTTGAAACAGACAAAGAAATCACCCTCGAAGGGCCTCCTCTGGAGGCCTTCCGAGTTCAGAGCGCCCATGTGGGAAGCATCATCACCCTGACCGATTCTGAAGGGAAGGGCTTTCGGGGAAGAGTCCTTCGACTTTCAAAAGAGAAGGCATCCGTTCTCATCTTCGATTCATTTCCTTCCCCTACGGAATCTCCTATCGAGATCATCCTCCTCCAAGCTCTCCCAGAGAAAGAACGAATGGAATGGATCATTCAGAAAGCTACCGAGTTGGGCGTTGCAGCGATCATCCCTTTTAAATCCGAAAGGTCGATCTCTCTAGAAGAGAGGGAGTCCAAACAGAAGAAGGCTCACCGCTGGCAGGAGATTGCAGTGAAAGCGGTCCAGCAGTCGAGAAGGGCAAGAGTCCCTTCAGTGGAGGACTATTGTTCCTTTGAGGGGGCGCTGGAATATTGCCGGGAAGATGGACTGAAGATTCTCCTCTGGGAAAAAGACGGGAAAAAACTCAAAGAGGTTCTTGAAAGCTTCCTAAAATTTCATCCCTCATTAGAAAAAGAATTTTTATCAAGACCCCCCTTAGAAAAAGGGGGGGAGGGGGGATTTAAGTGCGATCGGCCGGAAAAAGTCTATCTCATGGTCAGCCCCGAAGGAGGGTTTAACGAAGAAGAAGTAAGATTAGCCATAGATCAGGGATTCGTCCCCGTGAAACTGGGACAGCGTATCTTAAGAACCGAAACCGCCGCCATCACTTTTGTCGGCATCCTACAATATGAACTCGGCGACCTTTGCTAGAAGAGAATCGAAGCCGAGGAAGGAGGATGATAGGAGATGCTCTTATGGGTGATCATGGTTGTTTTCGGTATATGCATGGTTGTGAGTTTCCACCTAACCTTTCTGACCATAATAGCCCCTGGCTTTTCATCAGCTTTGGTCTGCTGTTCAGCATTCCCTTCCTCATAGGGGCATTAAAATTGGCTGCAAAGAAATGGCCTTTTTTTAAGAGTGCCGAAAGAACCATTTTGGGACACTCCGAGCCTAAAACAACTTTTGTCCCGCACTGGTTTATGATGGCAGCGATCATTCTCACGGGAATCCTTATCCTGGCTGCCATCCTCATACCGATTTTTTTTAAATGAGATGTATCTGCTTCCAATCCAATACCATTCGATGTCACCTAAGATGACATTTATGGCTGGCTTGAAAAATAGACAATCCATCCGTAGTTGATTATACTTCCTGTGTAATGCCATGAAGATCCTTCTCATTCAACCTCCTGTACAAGATTTTTACCAGACCTCTATTCGGACGCAGCCGATCGGGCTGGCCTATCTTGCAGCTTCATTAATAAAAGAAGGCCATGAAGTAGAAATCCTCGATTGTCAGACTGAGAAGAGAAAATCCATATCCATTCCTTCCGAACTTTCTTACCTCAAAGATATTTATCCGTTCCATGATCGAAGTTGTTTCAAACTCTATACGGGTTTTTATCATTTCGGGATGGGGTGGGAAGAGATCAGAAAGGAGATCGAGAAGCCGAAAGCAGATGTTTTCGGAATCTCATCTTCCTTTACCCCGTATCATGGAGAGGCACTTAAGATCGCCCAACTCATAAAGGAATGGAACTCGAAGAAAATTGTCGTGATGGGAGGCTCTCATGTGAGTTGCGATCCCGAAGGGGTTTTAAAGAGTCCCTTTGTAGACTATGTCATCATTGGGGAAGGGGAGCATCGCCTCTCATTTCTTGTCCACTGTTTAAGGAATGGAAAGGAGGCGGAAATTGGTCTGATGGACGGAACTGGATTCAAGCGAAACGGGGAGATCCAAATTAACCATCTCCAGAACTTTATTCCTGACCTTAACTCCATCCCGCCCCCCGCAAGAGATCTCCTCGATCTGGACCGGTATCGGATCAATCAAAAGAAATCCACCATGATCATCACAAGCAGGGGCTGTCCACATGGATGCGCTTATTGTTCAGCTCATCTCGTGATGGGATCTTCCTTTAGAGTGCGAAGTCCGGAAGATATCATTCGGGAAATGGTGGCATGTCAAGAGAGATATGGGATAGAGGCATTCGATATTGAGGATGACAATTTCACGTTTGATCAAGATCGAGCAAAAAGATTGATGAGGTCTATCATAGAAACATTCGGTGAGGGGAGAATTGAACTTTCTGCGATGAATGGCATCTCCTTTGCGGTTCTGGATGGAGAACTCATCCATTTGATGAAAAAAGCTGGTTTCCACACACTTAACCTCTCCTATGTAAGCACAGACCCTGCAACCAAACAAAGGATGAAAAGACCTCAGCCCACCACTGAATTTGGTTCTATCATGAAGGAAACAGAAAAAGCTGGACTGAATGTAGTGGCCTACGCCATCCTGGGGATACCCGGTCAGACCCTTGATGAGATGATTGACACCCTCATCTATTTAATGGGGGAGAGGGTTCTCATCGGCCCGAGCATCTATTATCCTACTCCAGGGACTTCCCTCTTTGAGAGATGCAGGAGAGACAGTATCTTGCCATCCCACCTCTCTCAATGGCGATCCAGTGCGTTTCCGATCGAAACGAAAGAATTTGACTGCCTTGATCTTGCCACACTGCTTCGATTGGCAAGGGTTATCAATTTCATTAAAGGAAAGATGGATCAAGGGGAGTTGGAAGAGGGGACGACCTCCAAAGGCTTATTCCGGGGACTAAAAGATGAAATTAAGACCGGCACTTACACATGGGCTGATTTGCTTTTGATGCTTTTTGAGGAGAGAACTGTTTTCAGCCTGAGAAAAAATCGAAGTGGAGAATTTTCAATTCAAAAAGAGAAGACTTCGAAGAGGGTTTTGGACTGTTTTTTTGAAAAGGCCCTGGAAAAGCCTATTATGGGAAGTCGAAATGATTGAAAACAGATATTTGATGTTATAGGATGGGCACGAAGAGGAGGAGAATGACGAGATGAAGGCCATGGTGCTGAGAGAGATAGCAGCCATTGAAGAAGCACCCTTGAACATGGAAGACCTCCCTGTTCCAAATTCAGGTCACAAAGAGATTTTAGTCAAAGTCTCTGTCTGCGGTCTTTGCCATACGGAACTGGATGAAATCGAAGGAAGGCTTCAGCCTAAACTTCCTGTAGTTTTAGGTCATCAGGTTGTTGGAAGGGTGGCTGGTCTGGGTTCGGGAATAAAACGGTTCAAGTTGGGAGATCGGGTTGGCATTGCCTGGATCCATTCGGCCTGTGGCAGGTGCGATTTCTGCATGGCAGGGAATGAGAACCTGTGTCCAGATTTTAAGGGAACAGGATGTGACGCCCATGGGGGTTATGCTCAATATATGGCGATTGGTGAGAAGTATGCCTATCTCATTCCGGAAAGGTTTTCTGATTCTCAAGCCGCTCCGCTTCTCTGTGCTGGCGCGATCGGATACCGGGATTTGATGCTCTCGGGTATTAAAAAGGGTCAAACGTTGGGACTTTTCGGATTTGGAGCATCAGCTCACATCGTCATTCAGGTTGCAAAGCATTGGGGATGTGAGGTCTTTGTTTTTACCAGAGGGAAGGAGCATCAACATTTGGCAAGACGATTGGGGGCTTCATGGGTGGGAGGACCTCAGGATCAACCTCCTCAAAAACTCCATTGTGCCATTGATTTTACTCCGGTTGGAGAGACAGTACCTTATGCATTACAGTTATTGGAAAAGGGTGGAAGACTGGTGATGGCAGTGATTCGAAAGAGGAACCCTATTCCGCCGCTGGACTATTCCAAACATCTCTGGGATGAAAAGGAGATCAAGAGCGTGGCCAATATTACCAGGAAAGACGCCGAAGATTTCCTATCACTGGCGGCTGAAATTCCCATTGTCCCCGAGGTTCAAGAGTTTGAATTGACCGAAGCAAACAAAGCTCTTCTTCTATTAAAACAGGGCAAGATTCAAGGCTCGGGGGTGTTAAGGGTGGGGGATTAGGCAGAAAATAAAAGTTGTTGGTTTGAAGGCTAAGATGCCGGTTTTGTCAATAGGTTAGGTCATTAGTCTATATTTCACTTAGCCTCTTCACCTTGCCCAAACTGGCTCCCTAACCCTAACCCTAACCTAAATAAATTTTGATGATTCCAAAGTGCCCTCCGAGCATGGGGCATTTATTAAGAAAGGGATCATGATGACTTCGATCTATCTGGTACGACACGGTCAAACCGCGTGGAATAAAGAAGAGATTTTCCGGGGGAGGACTGATATCCCTCTCGATGAGACAGGCCTGAAACAGGCAGAACTGGCGGGGAAATATTTCGAACAGATGAAGATCGATGGAATTTACTCAAGCCCTCTCTCCCGTGCCTTACAGACCGCGCACCAGATTGCACGGTTTCTCCGCATGGAAGTTCAATCCTTAGACGGGTTGATCGATATGAGCTTTGGAAGCTGGGAAGGGCACGCCCATCAGGAGATAAAGGAGATTGATCCTGAAGCCTATCGCCGGTGGAGAGAAGAGCCTCATTTGGTCAGACTTCCTGGTGGAGAGACGCTCGATGATGTTCGTAAAAGAGCAATGGCTTCACTCGAAGGGGTCATCGAGAGACATCCGGAACAGACGCTTGTTCTTGTTTCGCACCGGGTTGTCAACAAGGTGCTCCTCTGTGGAGTCCTGGGGATAGACAATTCCCATTTCTGGCAGATAGCACAGGATACGACTGCAATCAATTTGATTCAGTTTAAAAGAGAAAGATATGTTCTTTCTTTAATGAATGAGACCTGTCATCTAAAGGCTTTGAAAGAGGAAAGGATCAAAGTGGATTTCTGAGCGGCTAAGATGATTCAGATTTTAAGAATACCTCGATCTTTGCCTTAATCGCATCTCTCACTTTTCGAAACACCAACAGCCTCTCTTCAATCGTCCCGATGGCGGCCGCAGGGTCTTCAAAGGACCAGGCGACCCGTTTCCCCTGACCGGGAAAATTTGGGCAGGCCATGGCCGCATGGTCGCATAGGGTGATGATGTAATCGAACTCTTCTTTGAGAAATTCATCCGTAGATTTGGAAGTCTGTCCGGAGATGTCGATCCCGATCTCTTCCATGGCACGGATGGCCAGAGGATGGACATAGGATGGAAAGATTCCAGCGCTCCTGACTTTCCAATCCGCTTCACCGATGGCCCTCATCAACCCCTCTGCCATCTGGCTCCGTGCAGAATTGCCGGTACAGAGGAAAAGAATTTTTTTCATTTTTTGATTCATAATGATGGTTCTGTAAAAGGTTGTCATTCCCGTGGAAACGGGAATCCAGATGGAAAAGACTGGATTCCCCCGCATCAAGTGCGGGGCAGGCTAAATCAGGTCCGCAATGACAAAATTGTAAGGCCATTACATCTTTTTTCTGATAGAGGCTGATTGATAGGTGGCCTCAATGGTACTCTTCATTCCTCCCCGGACGTTGAATTCACCGGTCACCCTGGCCCAAACCGGTTTTGAGGCGTTCACCACGTCCCTGAGGATCCGATTAACCGCATTTTCGTAGAAGATTCCCAGGTTTCGGTAAGCGAGGATATATTCCTTTAGAGATTTTAATTCCACACACCGCTTTCCAGGAATATATCGGATGGTGATCGTTCCAAAATCGGGCAGCCCTGATTTCGGGCAGACTGAGGTGAACTCCGGGATGGAGATGGTGATCTCATAATCTTTAAATTGGTTCTCGAAGCATTCAATCTTGGGGAGCGGAGCATCAATCCCCGCCCGGGCATGCGTGTCTGTATATCCTGCCATTTTCGACCTCTTTTGACTGCATCATAATTCAAAAAATATGAATAATCAATATTGATGAACTTGTAAAAAGTCCGAAAGCCTCTTTCCCCGTCATTCCGGCCCCGATTTTCATCGGGATAAACTCCAGCCGGAATTCAGTTATTTCAAGAATTTATCAAACCTCTGGACTCCGGTTTTTACCGGAGTGACGACTTTTTACGAGACAATCAATATTCAAGTAGAGTCAAAAATAAAGTGCATTTGATTAAACTGTGGGTTATAAAAAATAATCCCAACAAAGGAGGATGAATATGACCGAACCTGAACGCATCTCACCGGAGGAAGCTCACCAGAAGCTGAAAGCCGGCGAAGCCCTGCTTGTCTGCGCCTACGAGGATGAGGAGAAGTTTAAGAAGGTGAGGCTGGAAGGGGCCATCTCACTTGGCGAGTTTAAATTGAGACTGGACTCTCTCACCAAAGATCAGGAAATTGTTTTTTACTGCGCGTGACCCCAGGAAAAGAGCGCTGCCCGTGAGGCAGTAAAACTGATTGCCTTGGGATTCGAGAAGGTTGAATGCCTCGCCGGGGGCGTGGAGGCATGGAAAAGATCTGGCTACCCCATCATCAAAATCGGAGAGCCTGAATCTCTACTGTCCTCAGACAAATAATTTAACCCTAAATTGGGCGATTCACCCTATTTCACAAGGGAGGCAGAGACGCCTCAAACGCTTTTAGAATGCGATACGTTCAAAGTTTGGGCAATTGAGCATTAGCTTCACCAAACAGGTGATCATTGAACTATTCCCATGGTTAATTCAAACAATCAAAGGAGATCGCTCTAAAAGGCTTTTCGGCCTCCCCGCCCCCGTTGTGAAGGGTGAAAAAATCGCTCAATTTGGGTTAACATAAAAAAGAAAAATGGGTATAATGTTGTCAAATTTCAATGAAATATGACAACATGGGTCGCTCATTATGCTGGAAAGGATACTAAAAGCCCATCAATAATACTTTGTGTCGTCGGATCATCATTTATCCTCGTGGACCGGTTCTGCGAACAGAGGACGGCATTGATGTTTTTCCCTTTCAAAACCTCTCCGAACTCCTGGCTACCAACAGTCTCTAAATGCAGATATTGCACCCGAATAGAGTGTTCAGCAAAATCAGGGTTCTTCTTCCCGCAGGTCTTCTTAAAGAGAATAGTTAGTTGCTGACTGACACTGACACTCGCGCTGACACTTTTATTTTCTATCCTATTAAGGGCTCAGTTTGGCAATGTATACTCGATCCTCTGCTCTTCGCGCTTAGCGGAGATCCTTTGGTAAGGTAGTGATATTCTTCATAGGCCAGACGGATATCTGCTTTGAAAGGGGATAGGGATGTTTACCGGGATAGATGATCCATAGATGGGCGAGGCTCAAACTTTCAACAGCCTGGTTCATCGATTTTGTTATTTTTGGAGTTTCGCTGAATTTGGACTCAATTCCATATCGGCGACCGCGATGGATGAAAAAGAGATCAATCTCGGCACCGCTATGGGTAGCCCAGAAAAATGCTTGGGATGGTTTAATGATCTGTAAAACCTGTTCGATGGCAAAGCCCTCCCATGATGCCCCCATCCGGGGATATCCATGCAGAGCTTTAAAGTCGGGGAGGTTAAGCAAAGCGTGAAGGAGGCCTGAATCACGCAGGTATATCTTGGGTGCTTTGACCTGACGTTTACTGAGGTTTTCATACCACGGTTGAAGTTGCCGGATCATAAAAGTCCCGGTGAGAATATCAAGATAAGATCTAACCGTTTTATCCGACAGATCGAGGGACCGGCTGAGCTCCGAAGCATTCCATGTTTGACCATGATAGTGGGCTAACATCGTCCAGAAACGACGCATCGCTGCAGGTGGAATTGAAATACCGAGCTGGGGGATGTCGCGAGCCAGGAAGGTTTGAATAAAGCCCTCACGCCAGGCGAGACTATCTTCATCGCTCCGGGCGAGAAAAGAACGGGGGAATCCACCCCTTAGCCAGAGAACATTGGAAGCGTCTGTTCCCGTTTCCTGAAGACCAAAACCGGAGAGCTCCACGAACTCGACACGACCAGCAAGAGTCTCAGAAACATTTTTAACAAGATCAGGGGATGCACTCCCCAGAATAAGAAAACGAGCTTTATTTTCAGGGCGGTCGACCAGCACTCGCAGCACGCTGAATAGATCGGGCATCGCCTGAATTTCATCAATGATCACGAGACCTCTTAAGGGACTAAGCATCAGTTGCGGATTCTGGAGACGGTTTAAATCAAGTTGGGATTCAAGATCAAAAAAGGCCTCAGTTTTTTCTTTTGCAAACAGATGGGCGAGTGTTGTTTTACCGCACTGTCTTGGGCCAACCAGGGCCGTGACAGGGGAGCGTCTCACAGAGCGGGAGAGTTGGTTGAGATATGCAGGGCGGTCAATCATGGAGCAAATATATCATTGAAAATTCGGAATGTCAATCCGAATTTTCAATAAAACAGCACTTCCGGTTTGGAATAGGTTTGAAAGTTTGATAAACATTTAAAATTAACTATTGACAAATTTTAATTATCTGTATTAATTGAAAGAAAAAGGAAAGAAAAAGGGGTCAGATCTCAACATTTGACAAAATGGAATTGTGCAAATGTTGGCATCATGATGAATGTTGAATGTTGAGACCTGACCCCTAAGCCTCCCCATATTGTAAGGTGGTGATGTTACAACGAGCTTTAATGACTCATCCGGGATGGTCTTAAGCAATTCCAAGCAGTCGCCGTGATAAATGACGATGTGCTCTGACACACCAAATTTCTCAACTATTTTCCTTTTGTCGAACATAGCCTTATGATAACAAGACAGTGGTCTTGAGTCAATGAATTCATTTTTCAATTCAGTAAACGTTATTTTTGATAATGTCGATTTCCAGGTGTAATATACACCTTTTTTTGAATTATTATAGAAGTGCGGATTTCAGGAAGTTATCCTCCTTTTTCAAAGTCCAGCGGCTTCGAAAGTTCCAATTTGACGCTTCCAGGAAGTACTCATTTGGCGGGGTAGTGAAAATTTGACGTGAGGCAAACCCTTCGACTGCCCCCAAGCAGGCGAAGGGCGCGCTCAGGGTCAATCCCTGCTTGCGGCTGGTAGTCTGAGTTTTAGGCTTAGCCTTTGGCCCGATGTCAGGCTGAGGGTTCACGTCGAAGGATTGACTTTTAAATTCTATATAATTTCTACTTCTAAATCCTCTCCTGCTTTTAGGGAAAGGGTTTTTTTTATATTCTGGAAGGCGATCAATTCCATTTTATTTTCGGGGTAACCCTCCACCAGGGGTAGGACGATGGCGGCTTTTAATTGGCCATTGATGAGGACGGGGTAACATTTAGCACTGCAAAAGGAAGGGTCTTCAGGTTCAATTTCGAACCCCTTTTGGGCTTTGAGCTCTTTAAAAGATTGGAAAGATTCTGGATCAATGACTTCCAGATTCAGGGTACCAGGATAGGGATCAATTGAGAGTTTTTCTATAAACTGCCTTTTCACCCAGGAAATCTGGGTAAATTGGCCTGCCTCCCTGAGCCCTTCGACAATTTTCCCCCGGATTCTAATGGTTCAATCCTTTCTTTTTCAGGGTCTTTTTGATCTTGGCGCTTCCCCAACGGGCAAAGAGATCGTGCTCGATATGGAAGAGATCGAGGACTTTCCCGACGGTATGGTTGACCAGGTCGTCCATGGTCTTGGGATGGAAGTAGAAGGCGGGGATGGGTGGAAGAATGATCACCCCCAGATCGGCAAGATTCATCATCAGGTTGAGGTGTCCCTTGTGAAGGGGGGTTTCCCTCACAGCGAGAACCAATTTTTTTCTTTCTTTGATTATCACATCTGCGGCGCGTATAAGAAGGTTTACATTAAATGAATTGGCAATGGCCGACAGGCTCTTGATGGAACAGGGCATCACGACCATTCCGTCGGTGTGGAAAGAACCACTGGCAATGTCGGCTCCTACATCTTTGATATCATAAACGACCTTTGCCAAAGATTTTACTTTCTCTATGCTCCAATCGGTCTCCATACGAATCGTTCTTTCAGCGGCCTCGGTGATGAGCAGATGGGTCTCCACATTCGATTTTGAGAGGACTTCAAGAAGCCTTATCCCATAGATGGCTCCGGTGGCCCCAGAGATTCCCACGATTATTTTCTTCATCTTATCTCCTGAATCAATTTTCCCTTCCCTCATCAAGGGACTGTGTCATAATAGGGCAAATTATAAAAATGTCATCCTGAACTTGGTTCAGGATCTAATTCATTCAACCAATTACGAGACCCTGAAATAAATTCAGGGTGACAAAATAGTAGTTACGACACGGTCTTTAAGGGGGAGGGAATCTATTTTAGATTTTTCAATATGGAAGCAACCCTTTTTTTCACCTCTTCAGGGATCCCCACCTTTTCAAAGCCTTCAGATCTGGGTTTTGTTGCATCCAAGCCCATCTTTGCCGTTAAGAACCCATTACCTGAAGAGGGATCGATGGGTTGTCCCCTCAGGTTGATCATGACCATCAGGTCTTTGTCTGCCTGGAATCGGGTTGCCAGAGCCCATTCCAGTTCCTGATCGTCCTGTATGTTTATATCGGTATTGACGGCAATAATCTTTTTAATATTGGTAAAGGAGAGAGCAAGCGATAAGGCCCTTCGGATTTCGCCTTTATTCTCCGTATCCATACTCATCACGGCGTGCGAACCGAATGTTCCGGGGATGAGGCGAATCTCCTTAATGGACGGGATTTCCCTCTTCATCTTTGGAACAAAGTCGAGACCATGAACGAGATAGAGAAGGTTATCCACCTCGAGGCTCCAGGGAACAATGGCATGATAAAGAGGTTTTTTTCGGAAAGTGATGGCTATGACCTGGATGGTAGGGCTTTTTGAGAACCCCATATAGTATCCGCTCGATTCTCCAAGAACGCCATCCTCTTCCTTACCTTTGGGGTCGATAAAACCTTCGATCACGATTTCGGCAAAGGCAGGAATTTCAAGATCAATGTTTTCAGCCTTTGCCATTGGCACAGCTTTTCCTCTGATGCCTCCGGCTATGGAGAGTTTGTCCACCCCTGCAGGCGCTTTCAGGATTGAGGCAAGGAAGATGAGAGGGTCCATGCCGATGACCGTGGCGATCTCCATCCGCCGGCGCATCCTCTTATATTTTCCGTAGATTTCCGCAAGGGGAGGGTTGAGCAGTGATATGCCGAGTCGATTTTTTCCCCTCATCTGCATTCTGTGAAGGCCCCTTCCGATCACACCGGTCTCCGGATCCCTGGCCGATGAGAAGCCCGAGGTGATATAAGGTCCGGAATCTCCTGCGTAGTGAGTCAGGACAGGGAGAAGTTTTTTCAAATCTATTCCTTTTTTAAACACCGTTCTTGGAGAAGAATCCCGGATCAGAATAGGAGAAAGCCTCTTCTCCATCCGTTTCGGGAATTCTTCAAAAAGTTTCTCAGGGTCGATTCCCAGGGCAAGGCTGAGGCGTTTCCTCGTTCCGAGAAGATTGCCCACCACAGGCAAGCGATGGCCCCTGACCCGTTCAAAAAGAATGGCCGGCGCCTCTCTCTTTCCCATCTCAGATAAGACGGCTGAGATTTCATATTTTGGATCGAGAGGGGTTGAGAGCGAGATGAGGTCTCCCCGAGACCTCAGATTGTCAATGAAACTTTTTATTCCTGCTGGCGCCATACAATGTTACTTTTGCAGTATTGATGGTTTCGTAAAAAGTCGTCTCACCGGTGAAAACCGGTGTCCAGAGTTTTCATAATTATCAGAAACTACTGGATTCCGGCTGGAGTTTATCCCGATGAAAATCGGGGCCGGAATGACAATCAATAGCCTTTTTTGACTTTTAACAACTTCCTCAGTATTAACCAAATTTATTCACTTCTTTTATGATTTTGATCGACCAGGGCTTTTCCTGAAGCTGGCCCCTTCCCAGGCGAACCCAGAGGCGATCGGGATATTTCGATTCAGATTTTGAAATCATCGCAGTTGCATAGAAACTTCGGTATTTATATCTTCGATCCGCCGGCATGAGGTTGCGAACGATCATTTCCATTTCCTGATCTTCTGGGAACTGCGAAAGTTCTGTCAGGATAAACGTATCATACTCTTTTTGTGCCATATGATTCCTCCTCAATCCTTGAATCCATAGGATTTCCAGTTTTTTAGAACTTTTTCCTGGACCTCTTTGGGGTAGACATTGTTAAAGGAGACTTTAATGGGAAGGTCAGACTTAGGCCAACTCAGCGGGAAGGTGCAGTCGAAAAGCACCTGGGAGCCGCGGCTCCATTTCCGCTCCTCCGGATCGGCAAAAGGATAGAGAGGGGTGCCCGGGGCCTGTTCATATTTTCGGATCCCGCGTATCGGATGGCATTTGGTGCAGAGGGCGTGGATCACCTCGTCTTTATTATAGATATCGGTTTCATTGTCCACAACCACCACCATCGTGAACCAAGGGCTCAATTTGCTTCCAAAGACGAGATTGGCAATCTGGCTTGCAATGCCGCTATAGGCAGGTCTAACGCCTACCACCACGAGGTGATGGGTCGATTCAGGAAGCATATAGACCCCGGTAATCGGAATGCCCTGACTCTCCAGAAGTTTCCGCATCTCAAGCCCGAGGGAGAAGGATCGGAGAAGTTGGCCTTCATCGGTTGGGACTCCCATGTTGGAGACCGTCACTATGGGGTTATTCCGGAAGGTAATGGCGGTAACCCGATAGACCGTCCTGGGTTCTCTCGGAGAGGTGCGGTATCCTGTATATTCACCAAAAGGAGCTTCATCAATCTGAATGCCCGGAATCACCTCGCCTTCTATGATGATCTCGGCATATGCTGGAACGTAGAGATCATTGGTTTCACACTTTACCAGCTCCACGGGAGCGCCCATCAACATTCCGGTGAACTCATCTTCGGGAATGGGTGAAGGAGCACAAGCCGCCACGCCGGACAGAGGATCGCAGCCAATGACCGTTGCGAAAGGCATGGGCTTGTTTTTCGGAACATACTTTCCATAAAACATCTTTCCCATATCGGAAAAGGGAAGCACCGGGCCCACCATGGTCTTTTCGTCGAAGACCATCTGCCGGTACATTCCCCAGTTGACAAATTCCGTATCCAGATCCTTCGATACCACAAAATGCCATGTCGCCAGATACCTTCCCCCATCGCCATCATGGACCATAGGGCCCGGGAGCTTAAAGAGGTCTGCATCTTTCCCTGTCCAGATGTTCTCTTTGCAGGGCGCTTTCTTTTTGTCCACGAGGATAGATTTAATGGGGTCGCCGGTTGTCCTCTTCACATATTCGTTCGATATCTCCGGCACAGAGGCATCCGGGTTCATCCCCATTGCAATCGCCAATCTTTTGTAAGTGGAAAGGGGAGCCCCAAAAGCCTCAAATCCAGGATAGTCCTTGATCCTTTTAAAATAAGGAGAAGCCGACTTCTTCTCGCAGACCCTCCTGACAATGGCTCCCATCTCAAGGTCCCAGTCCACCTCCTGTTCGATGGTTACGAGATCGTTGTTTGCTTTAAGCGCTTCGATAAACTCACGGTTGTCTTTATAAAACTTATAAGCCATTTCCTCCTCCTTCTTTTCCTTCAGTTATGGCGATTTTGAAAACTTGTCAATAATTTCTTCCCACTTTCCCTGGGCTTTCAGAATGAATTCAGCCACCTCCCTAACGACCCCTTTTCCACCTCCGGCCTGGGTAATATAATCTGCCACTTCCTTTGCCTCGATTGCCCCATCGGAAGGCGCTGCGGAAAATCCGACCCTTTTCATGACACCCAAATCGATCATCTCATCTCCCACATAGCATAAATCTCCATCTTTAAACCCTGACTCTTTCTCAAACTCGTCCAGTTTTCCGATCTTTGCGGAAGTCCCCCAAAGTTTTTCAAGAGGTATCCCATAGATTTTGCCTACTTGTTCATCTGTTCTTGTGATTTTACTGGTCAGGAATGCCACCTCAATCCCACCTTCCCGCAGCGCCATACAGCCCAGGCGGTCCCGCAGGGAGAAACATTCCGACTTTTTCCCGTCATCCGTATAGTAGAGGGTGTTATCAGTCAATATTCCATGGATATCGAGAATGACGAACTTCACCTTTTTTGCTTTTTCAATGGCTACTGCCTTGTTCATCTCATGACCTCCTGATGGAATGCCAAATGACGAAGTTCAAATGCCAAATCAAATTCAAGGTTCAAATTTTCTAAATTTATTTCTTTTGAAATTTAACATTGATTTGGGTTTTGATATTTGGATTTAAAAATTTCGGTTTTTACTTATATCCCATCTTGGTCACCTTCTCGACCCATGACTGCCATTGGCCCATCGCTCGCAGGATGAATTCACAGGTTTCTCTGATGGGGCCTCTTCCACCAGGAGCATTGGTAATGTAGTCGGCAATCTCCTTTGCGTCATCGATGGCATCAGCTGTTGCTACAGCAAACCCAACCTGCTTCATAAGAGCGATATCGGTCACCTCGCATCCGATGTAGCCGACATTCTCGTCACCGATCCCTAGCTCCTTTTTGAGTTCGTCAATCTTCGCTATCTTATCTTTGACTTTGTAATAGAATTTATCGAGCTTCAGTTCGCGGGCGCGAAACATGCCTTCCTCATCGATGGAGGTTGAGTCAAGAAAGGCAACCTGGATTCCATTTGCCGTCAGGGAGAGGTCGCCAAACCCATCCATATGCCAGAACGCATATTTGCGTTTCCCTTCAATATCACATAAGAAAGTATTCGGTGTGAGCACGCCGTGGATATCATGAGCAAAGAGCTTAACCTTCTTTGCCTTCTCTCTTGCCCTCTCCAAATTTTTCTCGAAAGTCATAGGTTTTCCTCCATTACAATCGAAGATCTAAAGGTCAAAGCCTAAATGGCAAATCAAATCCAAAGTTCAAATGTCAATAATTCTTAGTTTTGTAATTTGGCATTCCTTTGACATTTGAATTTTGAAATTTGAACTTTATCACTTGCAATTATTCTTCCAACCCATATTCCTTCCAGCGGGATTTCACTTTTGCCAGCATACTTTCCGAGAGCTTGATTTCAGTGGGTTTAACCTTCCATTCAAAAGGAATTGTCGCATCGAGGATGACCCGCGAGGTGATGAATTTGTTGTCATCCGGTCCGAGGGATGGATCGAGAGGCGTGGACCTTCCTCTATTGATGATCTGCGTCCCCCGTGCGGGATTGTAACGGGTGCCGAGGGCCCACCATACTCTCGGAAGATCATCTGCATCGATATCGTCATCAACGATGATCACACACTTGATCCCGTACATCCCTGTATTGCTTGCGATGACCGCCGCCCCTACCTGGTCCGCGTGACCCGGATACATCTGTTCTACGGAGACGACCACAATGAAACGTCCGGATGCTTCCGGCAGGGTATAGACCGACTTGATTCCCGGGATCTCCATCTTGACCAAGTCCGTCCACAAGCTTGCGTTGCGCGTAAATGCGTAGAGAATATGCTGGTCACCCACGGGTCTCCCCACGCTCGTCTCCCAGAGGACCGGATTGTTTCTGTAGTAAATGCG
The DNA here is from genome assembly GCA_016874935.1 of Deltaproteobacteria bacterium. Classification (GTDB taxonomy): domain Bacteria; phylum Desulfobacterota; class BSN033; order BSN033; family UBA1163; genus RBG-16-49-23. Next base: position 49,790 of record VGSS01000004.1, read on the forward strand.
CTTTACTTCAAGGGCTGGTTTTGGAATCGGCTTAATCAGCTCTTCGGTGTAGTAGCCCGTATACTCGCCGAAGGGCCCCTCGTTTCTCAGATTCTGAGGATCGACTTCCCCTTCGAGTACGATCTCAGCGGCCGCAGGAATGGGAAGACCGGTGAGCTGGCCCTTTACGATTTCAACAGGTTCGCCGCGCAATGAGCTTACGACATCGTATCCGCTCTTGGCTTTGAATGTGGCGGCGCTTGCAAAGATATGCAGGGGATCACCGCCTATAATTGCACAGGCAGGCATCTTCTTGCCTGCCTTCCCATACTTCTTCATAATCCTGTCACCCTTCTTACCCTTGAGGATCTGGACGCCCACGGTTTTGTCATCGAGGATTCCCATGCGATAGGTACCAAGGTTGATGTCACCTGTGTCCGGGTCCTGCAACACCATGAATACAGCGGTACCGAAGTATCGGCCTCCGTCTAGTTCGTAGAATCTCGGTGAAGGAAAGGCAAGGGTATCGACCTTGTCGCCTTCGAGGATATTCTCGAAGATGGGGCCATCCTTCTGTTCTTTTGCCCTGATGACCTCCTTGACAGCGACATTGACCCATTCCTTCGTAAGCTGGACCATGGAGAAATCGGGGTTCTTCCCGAGGATTATTGCCAGCCTCTTAGTAGTGCCGAATGCACCGGTCAAGACCGGGCTTTTGTATCCCTTGACGTTTTCGAAGAGCAGCGCCGGACCGCTTTTCTCTTCAACAAACTTCGCAATGTGAGAAATCTCAAGGTCCCAGTCCACCTCAGCCTTGATCCGTTTCAACTCTCCTTCTTTTTCGCACTTCTTTATGAAATCCCTGAGGTCCATAGCCTCCTCCTTTTTATGGGTTAAGTAATGGGATAAATATCTATCATTATCTTTTCTTAGCCCCCCCTTGTCAATTCATTTGTTTTTATGTTTAAATAACTTAAAGTTATAGAGAGATCTGAAAAACCATTAAACACTCTCTTGATTTCACACCTGCCTGCCGTAGGCAGGGATTTCAAAAAGTGATTAAAGAGTTTTTAGGACTTTTTCAGAACCCTCTTATAATCGAATGGACAAGAGAAAGCCTTTACATAATTCAATCAATTCTTTGCTCGTCTTCCATGAGGTGGTAAGACACAGGAGTTTCTCTAAGGCCGCAGAGGAGTTATTTGTCTCCCAGCCCGCCGTAACCAAACAGATCAAGGGGCTTGAGCATAAGATGGGAACAAGGCTCATTGAGAGGGGCAGGGGCGGGTTTCAACTGAGCGAGGCGGGTAAAATCCTTTTTAAATCCGCTCAAAAAATTTCTAATCATCTCAGAGAGGTCGAAAATCACCTCGGGAGATTTCAAAAGGAGCACCATGGTCTTTTGAGAATAGGGACGACCGAATCCTACTCAAGATGCCTGATGCCGAAACTTCTCTCCGGATTTCAAAATCTCTTTCCCTCCATCAAAATCGCACTGGATGTGGGGAATTCGGAGGAAATCGAAAAAAGCCTTACGGCTTACCGGAATGATCTGGCGCTCATCGGGATGACAAAGGTTCCCTCTAAATTTGAGTCGATTCCGTTCTTAAAAGAAGAGCTTGTTCTCATCGTTTCTCCTTCCCATCCCATGGCAAAAAGAGAGAAAATCTCTTTAAAAACTATTAGGGAATTCCCTTTTATCATTCGGGCGAAAGGGTCGACGACAAGAAGAATCGTCCTTAAGGCCTTTCAGGAGCTGGGGATTCGCCCTTCCCTGCTCATTGAAGCAGGCAGTTCGGAGTTTATCAAACAGTGGGTTTCGGAAGGGAAGGGGATTTCGATTGTTGTCAGGAGAATTGCAGAAGAAGAGGCGAGAAGAGGACTGCTCAAGACGGTCTCCCTGGATGAGAAAATCTACCTTCAGGTTGTCCTTCTCTTTTTAAAGGAAGAGCGGGCGAACCCCGTCATTAAAACCTTCACCCATTTCATTGAAGACAGGGGGAAGGAATGGATTGCCTAAGGTATGGAAAATGAGCGTTTTTTTTAAAATCTCTTGACAAAAGAATTGTATTTTGTTAAATATATTAAGTTATAATTCATGTTGATCTTTGTTCCACTTATGTAACTCATTGATTTCCCAATCTTTTTCTTTGCCGGGAGGAATTTGCTCAATCCAAAAAAAGTTATTTCGGTTCGGAGAGGTTCCCGAGCGGCCAAAGGGGACAGACTGTAAATCTGTTGGCGATGCCTTCGGAGGTTCGAATCCTCCCCTCTCCACCAGTTTTACTCGTCAGAAAGTGGATGATATGAGAATGAAAATCTTTCCCCGACGAGAGGAGGGGGATGAGGTCAAGTGATCGGTCGAGCCAAATATTATTTTGAATTATTAAAAAGGTTTTCGTGAGTTTAGTAATCGGGTACTTTTCAGTCAAAGGGTTTGTATGTTTCGATGAGGCGGGAGTAGCTCAGTTGGTAGAGCATCAGCCTTCCAAGCTGAGGGTCGCGGGTTCGATCCCCGTTTCCCGCTCCAAAGCATCCAATTTATATTGTTAATTTTATGAATATATCTGGGAGCCTGTCTTTGCTTTTTGGCAGGTTTTTTCTTTGGTTTTGCCCACGTAGCTCAGTTGGTAGAGCGCATCCTTGGTAAGGATGAGGTCACCAGTTCAATCCTGGTCGTGGGCTCCATAGGGAGTGGCAGATTCGATAATCTTTTTCAAGAAACAAGGAGGGAATGAGCCATGTCGAAGCCGAAATTTGAGAGGACGAAGCCGCATGTGAATGTGGGGACGATTGGGCACGTGGATCATGGGAAGACGACGTTGACCTCAGCGATCACGAAGGTGTTGGCGGGCAAGGGGTTGGCCTCGTATATGGCGTTTGATCAGATCGACAAGGCGCCTGAGGAGAAGGAGCGCGGGTTGACGATAGCGATTGCGCATGTGGAGTATGAGACGG
>VGSS01000005.1 GCA_016874935.1 Deltaproteobacteria bacterium
GCTGGAGGACCTTTACAGCGGCACCTTTAAAAGTTGGGCTACTCTGTTTTCAAGCAAAACCCAAAGGCCACTTCAAGTGACATCGTCTGTTCCCCATAAAAGATAAAATAATCCGCAATTGTAAAGGGTTGCAAGCACACTTGCCTCCCTTTTTGTGCAATGTTAAGATTTAAATCTCCGATGGAAGAAGAGATCATAAACCTCATCACCGCCCGTGGGCCACTGACGGGATCAGAGATAAAAAAAATCATCAGTGGCGACAACCTTCTTCTGTGGCAAACATGTAAAACCTCGAACAATCTGCGGGTTAAGTCCGTAGGAGTTAGATATCTCAGGTTCGATCGGCAGGTGAACGGCTTTGCGCGTCTTTCTCCATCTATCCTCAGGGAATTCCTCACTTACTCCGTGGTAGGATTGGCGGAAAAACCCATCCTCATTGAAAAAAGGGGCGAGGAAATATCTTCTCATATCGCACAGGTGAGTCGATCGAAAATGGAGATCGCTCGTAACCTTGTAGAGGTCGTGAAAGCACCGTTCGGAAATACCTGGCCCCATGAGCAAATCTGTTTCTTCTTGGCCGGTGACATTGTATACGATATGGCCCATGATGTCCCCCGACCGGAACGAAGCACGGGAAGGATGGTCCGGGGATCCGATATCGATCTTGTCGTGATTCTGAAGGACAACGTGCCCGACGATTTTATCACGAAACTGGATGGCGCCATCTATCAGGAGAAATATAAGTTCCTCAAATCACCCGCTATCAATGAAGAGGTTGATTACGTGGTCAAAAAAATGGAGCGGGTTCGAGAGCAGGTCTGTTTTGATACGTTCAAAAACATGGTGGCGTGCAAAATTCTGCAGGAAGGCAAGCTCATCGGAGGGAGTGAGAAACTTTATCACGAAGTGATTAAGTTATTACAGGACAATGGAGTCATCGAGAAGCTGGATCGGCTGCAAGAGGCGGCAATCGTTTTCCGGAAACAGGAAGAAGAATTTCTAATGCAAAGCGATGCCAAAATAATCAACCGGGAAGACCTCTATTTCTTCTATCCTGCCGAGGAATCAGAGGAGTTCGAATAAGCGATGACATCTCGGAGAAGGCAAATGCAGCCGATGCGAAAACGCCACGTGGCTAATGTGTAGCGTTATGCCAAGTGAATACTATTTAAAAAGACTGATCCCAATCAAGCGTATGTGGATTTTCGCCAAACTGTTGTGTTTGCATATAGCCCATGTGTTAGTCGGCCTGACTGAGGAAGCTTTTTATATTACTAAAGGCAATTATCTTATAGACCTTCACTGGTTCCATAGGGCTATTTCAAATTATCAGAAGGCTCTGAGGGAAACTCAAAATTCCCGCGTTCATTTGGCACTCAGCTTCTGTTTGATGCGTGTAGGCAAATTTCAAGACTCTGTTGGACATGATCCGGATAAAGAAGGGCATTTCGATAAATGATGTCAGCCCAGGTTCCTATGGCATAGCGGCAAAATTCTTGTAGTAAAAGCTTTTCTTGCATGTTACTTCCTGTCACCGAAAATCATCTCCAAGCCTTTTCCCCTCTATTGACAGGATGCGCAATTTATCATCACTGTCGTTTTGGGGCTCATCCTTCTTGTTTCTGCAGCCTCTGACGTTGGCGGTATGAATCAATATAGCGTCTCGCATGTTTGTCGCGCCCAAGAATCAGGTCGGCGGCCACAACAGCTGGACGTATCTTAGCCGCATCCACAATGAGACAAGTAACCCCTGCGGCAACAGCCATAACGACGAAGGCATTATTGAGCAAGGAACGATCAGGCAAGCCAAAAGAGACATTGCTTGCTCCCAGTGTCAGGTTTACTCCCAATTCGGCCTTAATCTTTCGAATCGTATCAATGACTGCCGTCCCAGACCCGGGATCGGCTCCAACGGCAAAAGCCAGGCAGTCTATGATGATGTCCTCTTGTGCAATACCAAATGCCGTAGCCTTCTCTACAAGCTTATGGGCAATGGCTATCCTCCGCTCTGAATCCTTTGGGATTCCCTTCTCGTCTTGCACCAGGCCAATGACTGCCGCTCCATATTCCTTAACCAGAGGTAGAACCCTGGCTAAGGAGCGTTCTTCACCCGTGACCGAGTTAATGAGCGGCTTGCCCTTGTATACTTTAAGGGCTGCTTCTAAAGCCTCCGGCACAGCACTGTCAAGGCATAAAGGTATATCTACGGTGTCCATCACTGTCTTGACTGCCTGAGGAAGCAACTTCACCTCATTCACGCCGAAGGTTCCCACGCTGACATCAAGTATGTCCGCACCGGCCTGCGCTTGAGCCAGGGCTTCCCTGTGGACAACCTCCAGGTTGCCTGCCTTTAAAGCCTCTGCCAGTTTTTTCTTGCCGGCAGGATTGATCCGCTCGCCAATCAGTACTGTGGGATGGCCATCCCCAATAAAGACCTCTCTCGTGGGGCTTGACACTCTGGTCTCCATCGGTCAATTTTCTCCTTCCTGCTATGCATGTGTGGCACATACCTTTGTCCCTGCATAGGCTGTTGATACCTACATCGAGTCTTCGATTACAGGTTAAAAGAGACTCGTTCCTCTCACATGTCCGATGTCGCCCTATTGGCTCAGCATGGATGCACAATCGGCGATTTTTTGCTGATCTTACCCCTCTTCTGTTTCTCCCCTTTTACACCTTTTCTATAAGGACAGGTTTTCCTGAGACCGCATTGGGCACAGACTTCGGCTCGCGTCCACGTTTTCATTTGCGGTCCTATCCCAATTATCATGGAAGTTGACTTCAGAGGAGACATGACTCCTGAAGAAGTCAGGCCTACTCCGATTTTCTGTGCCGGCGCCATTTTGAATAACCACCGCTGTTCTGTTATGGGCAAGCCCTGCATGCCCGGGCTTATAGGACTGCCTGCCTGATACCCACGGGAGGATGCCCTCTCCGTCATCAACTTACAGGCCTCCTCGGCAAGCAAATCCACTGCTGCGCTCCCAATGCCATCCAAAAGCACACCTCGCAGAGGCTCGTCTTGTTTAAAGTAGTTTGTGACCTGTTTTTCCAGCCTGTGGCCGATCGTGCAGATCACCACGGCAAACTCATCAGCCCCTGAAAGGAGTGAAGGTAATAATGGGTCGTGAATCACTCCGTTATCCTCCAAAGGCAGTCGCCCACGGTTCATCTCAGTTAAAGGGTAAATTCCATAGGCAATGGCCGGTTCCAGGAGAAAATCATTCTTCGCGCCGGCAAGCAGTTCATCAATTAAACTCTTTATCTCAGGCCTGAGGCTTGCCTGTTCCCTGAATCCCACACGACGAAGCACTTCCTTCGTTTTCAAGCTTATGGGAATATCACGTATTACGGGCATGTCTCTATTTTAGAGGATCCTGTTGGGGGGCTGCAGGCCAACAGGAAAACCCTGGCACGCTGTGCCCCCCTCTCTTCCAGTCTTACAACATCAGACCGTTAACGATCTACTTATACACACCATATTCTTTGGTGAAGTCAGACATGGCCTTGACATTTTCCGGCTTTGCCTCATCGAAGAACGCACCATTGCCCATGATGAAACCACCGCCCTTGCCGGCAGTGTCGATGAGTTTCTTGCAGTAAGCTTTTACGTCATCGGGCGTGCCTAAGTTCAACATGGAGGAGGACACATTGCCGATAAGGCAAGCATTCTTACCCAATGTTTCCTTGGCTTTCACCATATCTGTCTGGTCAACCATCCATACCGTTTTACCTTTCGGTATGTCCTGGATAACTTTCAGACGCGAGCCCCAATGCCCCTCAAGCGCAGGAAAGGGTATGCACCCCCCCTCAATTAGACCCAACATGACCTGTTTTAAGGTCGGCCAGTAGAATTTCTTGAACTGCGCGTCGGAGAGGAAGCTATCAGCGCCTTTATGGAGGGGTATGAATATTAAAGGATTTCCGGTCTGTTGTGCCGCGCCCAACCCCATGCCAATCATGATTGGCGTTATTGCTTCCAGGGCTTGGAGGAGTTTATCCGGCTGCCGGTACATATCCATGATGATCCCCTTGGTGCCCCTGAGGGTGTCGCCGATCGTGTCAAATGGCGCCTTGGTAAATCCACCGAGGATATTCGGAAATCCTAATGATGCCAACTCACCATTTGAACCACCCATCACCATCGCCCATTTCAGGGCTTCAGCTCCGGCCTCGAAAAGGGCTTTATAGGTGGCTTGAACAGGGGGAAGAGCATAAGGGATGAAATTAAAGGCAACCCCATACATTTCAAGTATGCCGGTAAGAGGGGGCAGCATCTGGAATCCCTGAAGCGCTCCGAATACGCGCGGCAGGTAGAAATTTCTGAAGAAAAACGACGGGTCCATCAACAAGAGATCGTATTCCTCCGCTTTCATGTATTCTCCCTCATTGCACTGGTAGCTATGTTCAGGCGCGACCCCATGGCCCGGCCAGGAGTATAGCTTGTAGTCAAGGATCTCAAAGAACTTTCCCGGTCCCGGCGCTGCGGCGCCTATATGCATATCCGGCTTAAATTCCAAGATGAATTTCTTAAAGGCCAAGGCGCATCGGTCGTAGTCATACATGGCCTCTTGAACGGTCATCCCGGCATGAGTAAAAGGAAACATGCTTGGAAGTATCGTGACCGGCACCCTGTCCGGAGTCTTTTTTAACTGAATGGCATCCTTAATTCTGGTGATGGCTGCTTTATAGTTAGCCTCAGCCTCCGGGCTTTGGAACGGGAGATCTTTCCCATCAGGGAGTTTCGGTGAAAGCAACTTTTGAAACTGCGCCTCTTGCTTTTCATCTGCCGTCATCTCTTGCCATTTTTTTTCCATTTTCTTACCCTCCTATCCAGCCTTTGGCCAATTTAACAGCATCCATGGCGTCTTTCCCATAGGCATCCGCTCCAGTGAAGCTCCTGACCTGATCGTCAATTTGGCCGCCTCCAATCATGATTTTTACCTCGTTCCGGAGTCCGGCTTTCTCGATCGCCCCTACGGTGTCCTTCATCGATTGAAACGCTAAGGTCAGAAAACCGCTCAGCCCTACCACCCCGCTGCCGGTCTCTTTAATTTTATCAACGAATTTCTGCACCGGCACATCAATGCCAAGGTCGAAGACTTCAAAGCCATTGACATCAAGCATAAAGACGACAATATCCTTGCCGATGTCATGAATATCTCCGGCAACCGTGCCCACGATAACCTTACCCAGGCGTTTCACCTCCGCTGCCTTCGTTAGCTTCGGCTTAACCATATCGGTTATTTGCTTCAATATCTCGCCGGAGTAAACCAAGTCAGGGATAAAATACTCCTCATCGGAAAAACGCTTGCCCACGATCTCCACCCCGCGTCTCGCATCATCGAGGATGCGCAGTGGGTCTTCGCCTGCGCTTAATCTTTCTTGCACAATCCCCAGCGCCTCTTTTTCCTTCAAATCTGCTAACGTGTTAACCAGATCTTTAGCCATAGCATTTTACCTCCTTGACCAATATTCGGAACCCTACCCGTTCTGAGGTTAATCGATCAATCTCATTTTACACATCCCCTCCTGCACAACCCGCTCCCAAGCTCTTCGACCTCCTTTCTTGTACTCAAAACAAATATCGCTTCATTCCAGACTTTCAACAATAATCTCAGCGGCAAGCCTTGCCCCTATTCCGGGAAGCAGACTACACTTCTCAATTCCTTTCGCCTTTATAAAGGCCTCCATATTCTCGAGGCTCGCACCGGGGTCCATGTAGCGTCCGAAGACCACCTCTTCCTGTATCTTGGGGCACAGGACGGCGCCCACGGTCCCTTCAAATCGGGTCATAAATTTACGGGCTGCCATGAACGTTGCGCCAGCAGCTTCAAAATCCAGTAGGTCATCCCTGCCAAAATAAAGCCCGAGGGCAATCAGTCCCCCGGTGACCCCCCCGCACATCCAGCCGGTCCCGCCGAAGCCTGGAAACGGAGTCAACGCTTTAATGATCTCCAGGTTGCCGAAACCAAACTCTTCCATCACGGCAAGAGCGGAACTCCTTGCGCAATTACGGGCAATAAAATTATACTCCTCGGCCCGCCGCTGAACGCGATCGATGATTTGTTGCTTGTCGGCTAAAAGCTCTTTTGAGCTAAGCTTCTTCTTTGGAATCCCCTCAGTGGAGAGTTTTTTCACTCTGGCCTCAATGGCTGATCCATCCCAGACTCTTTCTGCCAACTCCTCCACTTTTTTCTTCAGAGCAGCATGGTCTGTCATTGTATCTCTACCTCCTTTTCAGATAATCGCTTCGAAGAGTGCGGTTGATCTGTGATGCCCCTGACCGGACAAATCATTTGCCAAGCTTTATATCGGTTGCATGTCGAGGGGGTAAAAGGCCATTGACAACTTTTTGATGAGAGCGCCGGCAGGTGTATTGGCGAAGGCTCCGTCTTCGCCAATTGCAAAGAATTTGCCTGTTTCTCGCATCTGATCCCAGTTATGGAAAAACACAGTGGAGACGGGTAGTCCGAATTCGCGAAAACAAAAAATGTATTGATTGTCGTCGAACTTGTAGGTGGTATGGAAGTCAACATCGGCCTCACCGCGTAGTGGTCCCACGACGCAATGCCACGCATAGCGCTGTGAATTGAGATAGATGTGTTCGAAACATTGATTAGGGTTGTAAGTGTAAAGCGCGCGCAAACCGATCAGATCACGCGTCGGCGCCGGCTTACGCCCTGCCGGTGGAATGGCCGGATCACCGAGCACGCCAGGCGAGAACTGATGGACGGCCCGTGGCTCTTTGCCGACATCGCCTTCCCGCATGATGGTGCGGACTGCGAGCGCTTGCCGTGTTTCAGTGCTAACGATAAAGGTCTGCGACTGACGAGGCTGATGGGTAAAAGTCATGTCAATAAAATAGGTTTGCGACGCCACCTCCACCACCTCACACCAGTCCGTGCCGCACTCGCTGCCGCTTTCCCAGATGACCTTGTTGCGGTCTGCGAACTCAAGATCGAAGGATGTCCCCGAATCAAGCGTGATTTTCATCGTCTGGTTCAGCAGCGCCGCTGTCTGCGGAAGTCGATGGAAGGCCATTTCTGACGCATAGTCCTCATACTTGTAATTCGTTTTACCTTCCTGCTGTGGCATTGTGCGCCTCCTTATAGGTTTTTTTCACACCCCCCACTTCACACCGGCATGGGTCAGCGCGGCTCCTGCAACATCAACGATAGATGCGCCGCCATCGAGCAGAAGAACAGACCCCGTCATAAACGTGGAATCATCACTGGCGAGGTAACTGCAAATGCCGGCGATTTCACTCGGATTGGCAGTCCGCCTAAGAGGAACCATCGAAGAGATGCACTTAAAAACGCCTTCTACATCTGTCCCTAATACTTCTGCGAGAGGAGCCAGCGATTTTTCCAGCATTTCTGTCCTTGTTCCGCCAGGACAAACCGCATTACAACGGATCTTGGCTGGACCAAAATCCAGCGCAACCTGTTGTGTGAGCATGATGAGCCCTGCTTTCGATGAGCAGTAGGCTGGCATCCCGGGCAGGCAGCGCAGACCTCCCAGGGAAGCAACGTTGATGATCGAACCACCTCCGCCCTTTATCATATGAGGAATGGATGCCTTCATCAGATACATAGGGCCGGTCAGGTTTGTTTCGAGAACCTGGCGCCAGAGCTCCGGATCGATGTCAACGACGGTCGTACCGCCCGGATCAATGGCAGCGTTGTTCACCAGCACATCGAGTCTACCCGTGAATCCGAGCGCCGTCTCAACCATTCGTTTAGCGTCTCCGAAGTTGGTTACATCTCCGACATACGTTACCACCGCCTCTGCTGGCAACGGTTTGGTCACTCCTTCAAGCATTGTCTTGCGGCGTCCGGTAATACATATCTGTGCTCCCTCTGCGACAAACCGCTCTGCGATGGCGGCGCCTATGCCTGTGCCTCCTCCGGTAATGAGTGCTACCTTTCCTTTCAGTTTCATGTCGTTGTCTCCCCGTCTCTTATCTTTACGTCATCCTCCATCGGACTGCTTCCCATCTTCCTGACCTCATCCCCGCCTCAGCCGTGCCTCAAACCATGCGAAAAAACAAAATCAGAGTCCCAAATAGGCCTTTTTAATGTGATCGTTTTGCAGGAGCTCTTTACTTTTCCCTTCTGAGGTGATCCGGCCGTTTTCCATCACGTATGCCCGATCAGCTATTTCCAGGCTATGGCGAACATTTTGCTCAATCAGGAAGACGGTGAGTCCCTGCTCACGCAGGGATTTTATGACCCGGAAAAGTTCTAACAATATGATCGGCGCCAAACCATACGACGGCTCATCAAAAAGGCACAGTCTCGGCTTTGACATTAAACCCCGCCCCATAGCCAACATTTGCTTTTCACCACCGCTTAATGTCCTGGCCAATTGCCTCTCCCTCTCTCTTAATCTGGGGAAAATGTGATAAACCTGTTTAAGCGTTTCTTCCTTTCGTGTCCAGGCGCGGTATGGATACGCCCCCATCTCTAAATTTTCACGCACGGACATATCGGGAAAAGGTTTGCCGCCCTCGGGTATATGAGCAATACCTGATTCCACAATGGCGGGAAGCGCAAGCCCAGCTATTTTCTTGCCAAGGAACATTACATTTCCTGACGCTGGGCGCAGCGAACCGCCTATTGTGTTAAGCAGTGTCGTCTTGCCGGCTCCGTTGGCGCCGATCAAAGCGACTATTTCTTCTTGATCGACCCTTAAAGAAACGCCCCACAGGGCCTGAATCTTGCCATAAAAAACATCTATGTTGCTAACTTCCAGCATAAGCCTGATCTCCTAAGTATACCTCAACAACTGTTTTGCTGGCGGTAATCTCCTGTGGCGTTCCTTCGGCAATTTTTTCACCGTGATGGAGCACAATAATTCGGTCACATATACTCATAATGGCTTTCATGACATGCTCGATCATAAGTATGGTAATTCCTCTGTCCCGAATCCTGGTTACCAACTCCATAGCCTGGGCTGTCTCTGTAGGATTTAGACCCGCTATCAACTCATCGATCAACAATAGGTCTGGTTGGGTTGCTAACGCTCTCGCCACTTCAAGTCGTTTCTGGTTGGCCAGGGTTAAGTCTTTAGCGGGGGTCGCTCTCATTGTTGACAATCCGACAAACTCCAATGACTCCATCGCCTCTCTGGCGGCATCCGCTGACGACATACCGGTTGACGTCCCGAATAACGAGCCTAGCAATACATTCCCGAGAACCGGGATGTTACCGAAAATCTTAACCGATTGAAAAGTCCTCGCCACGCCCGCTCTACAGACTTGATGGGGCTTTAAGCCGCTGATCTTTTCGCCTTTAAATTTTATGACCCCTGAATTAAGAACAAGAGCGGCGGATATTAGATTGAACAGCGTTGTCTTACCCGCCCCATTGGGGCCAATCAGACCTACGATTTCCCCCTGATCCACATGGAAGCCGACATTTGATATTGCGGCTAACCCTCCAAAATACTTGGTCACTCCTTCACCTTCAAGTATTCGCATGTTTTTCTGCTAAGTCTCCTTTCCGCCACTTTTGCAACAGACCTACCAGACCACCGGGGAGGTATAATATAACAACCACTAATATAATGCCGAATATCAACATATAGTAATATGGAAACCTTGTGATGAGCATTTCTTGTAAATAGGCAAAAATCACTGCGCCTATGATCGAACCATAAAACTGCCCCATGCCGCCAAAAATGGCCATTAAGACCGGCATAAAAGAAAAGAGCGGATTAAAGGCGATAAAGGGGTCAATATAGGTCCATCTTGTCGCCATAATGGCTCCTGCGGCCCCTGCGAATAAGGCGCTGACGGCAAAGATGATTGTCTTTAAAACAGTTACATTGATACCCGTATGAGCGGAGGCTTCCTCGTCTTCGCCGATACTCTGCAAAGCTAACCCGTATTTAGAACGGCTAATAAAGTAAGCGGTAAGTATGGTTGCCGCTAAAATGGCAAACATGACGTAATAAATAGTGGCATTATTTATGACGATAACGAATCTTCCACGCGTGTGCGTAATATTGACTTCATACCACAGGAGAAGTTGCTGGATGAGCAAAACGAGCCCAAAAGTAAACATGGAAAAATAGATGCCCCTCAGTCTCAGAGTCAAAGCGCCCACGAAAAGGGCAAGACAAAAACTGGTAAGAGCGCCGAAACAGATCACGATAGGCAAGGGGAATGTTTTCCCCAGTATCGCTGAAGTATATATGCCAACGCCAAAAAATGCCGCCGACGCCAATGAAATGTAACCTGTAGGACCGGAAAAAATAACCCAACTCACCGTCAGGACGATATGCATGAAGATGGCAGTCACTAATATGACACTATAAACCGAGCCGTAGAGGGGCAAAAACGCAAATAAGATAAAGAGCAGGAAAAGCAATCCCAGAAATAATGGCTTCTTTGAAAGAACGGTTGTCTTATCCATTTCTCTATTTCCCCAAAATGCCTGTTGGCCTTACCAGGAGCAGAAGCATAAAGAGCACATAATAGGCGGCCAGGGATAGGCCTGGTTCGAGATAGGTGACGATGCTGCCGATGAGACCCAATATAAACCCCCCGATAAAACTGCCCGGGATGCTGCCCAGTCCACCCAAGACAACCACGATGATGGTAATGATGGTATACTCAAGGCCCATCGTCGTATTCACAGGATAGCATATGCTTATCAGTAAACCGGCAAAACCGGCCATCATAGCGCCAAGGCCAAAGCATAAGGCCAGCACCTGGTTGATGTTGACGCCCATGAGTCCGGCGGTTGCCGGGTCTTGAGCAGCCGCCCTGATCGCTTTTCCAAGACGGGTACGAACCAGAAAGAAATAAAAGACTAAACCTAAAAATACAGCAAACGCAAGAGCTACCAGGCGGTTGGCTGCAAATAGCGCCCCTCCCACATTGACTGGAAAAGCCAAATAAGTATACCCTTTGATCCCGCTCCCCCACGCTATTAAAGCTATACTTTGAATGATGAACAGGAGGCCAAAAGAGGCCAGCATAGAACTGCCCTCATAGGCGCCTATGGATGCTGAGGAGGTTCTAAGGCGCGTGAACACAGTTCTATAAAGTAAAAACCCTATGATGAATGTAACAGGCCCGCAAATAGCGAGAGAGACCAGGGGGTTAACCCCAAATCCAAACAGAAACCAGGCGCCTAAAGCCCCAAGCATAATAAACTCGCCGTGAGATATGTTCAGCACACGAGCCACACCGTACTGTAAACTGAGCCCCATGGCGATCAGGGCATAAAGGCCGCCCAGCAGTAAACCGGCAATCACTATATCGAGGATTTCTACAATCATGATTTTATCCAACCATATTTAAAAATTCCCCCTTACCCTTCCCCTCTCTCTTTAGGCCTCCTTGCGCGAAGTCCCGCCCTGCGGGACGAAGGCAGGGGAGAGTGAAGGGCAAAGGGGAACATAATAATTAGAAATGACACTTTATTCTTTACTTTTTTGCCGGAGCAGGAACTGGCCACTTTGGCTTGGGATATACAAATGGTGCGGTAACTTTAGTGTTAGGCCATTTGCCTCCCCCAACAGTTTCAAACAATCCCTTTTGCCATTGACCAATCTCCCCTGTATGAGATTCTTTTGCCATAAGTCCGCCCTTAAAGCTCGTCGGTCCCAGCACAGTGTTAAACGTCTCAGCAACCATTACATCTTTTATCTTTTTCTGATCAAGGGTTCCCGCCTTCTCGATAGCCTGCTTCCAAAATTCATATCCGGCCCAATAGAGAGGATGTCCCCACCAATCGTTTGCTGCTTCGGGCTTGTTTTTATATAGCTTATCAAATAGCTCCTTCATTGCGGGAGAGGTCTTACGGTTCGCCATAGAAAAACCTGAGACTCCCTCCGTCGCCGGACCAAATATTGCATGATAGAATCCGAAATTGACTCCGGGGCCGCCTAAGAAAGCCTTCGGGTTATAACCAATCTCCATGCTTTGCTTAGTAGCCAGTATGACTGCATCGGGATAAGCAAGAACCATTAAGGCATCGGCCTTAGTTTTCTGAGCCTCCTTCAATATGGTCGACAAGTCTTTAATGTCAGGTGGTACGCTCTTAATCCCAACGATATTAATTCCCCTCTTTGGAAGCTCTATGCTTGACACACCGGCATACTCGATGCCGAAGAGATCGGCCATAGAGATGATATATGCTGTCTTCGCGCCCTTTTCGGCAAGAAGGTCAGCCCAAACCGGTATCTGGTACCAGTCGGAAAAACTCAAGCTGATAAAAAGATAGGGCAGACTTTGGAGCATCGGTGTGATCGACGTAGCCCCCCCCTCGGCTGTCAACAGGATGTAACTGTATTTATTGGCTATAGGCGCTTGAGCAAAAATATTGTGGGTGCCGCAGGCGGGCCACAGAAAGTCAACCTTGTCCTCCAAAATCAATTTCTCCGTCAGCCTCGTCATTGTGCCCGTATCGCTCTTATCATCATATACCTTTAATTCGATGGGTAATTTCTTGTTGAACTCCTTTACAAAGATTCCGCCCTGGGCGTTGACCTCAGCAACGAATGTCTCATAGACCGGCCTGAAGGCCGAGTCACCGATCTTAGCCATCGGGCCCGAGAGAGGTCTTGACATGCCAACAACAATTTTATCTTTTGCTGGCGCCGTGGTAACTGTAGCAGAAAACAAGAACATGAGAACAAAAATCGCCATCAATAATGGAAGAAACACTTTCTTTTTCATGGAATACCTCCTCTTTTTTTCATGTCGGTTCTGTCAAAATTGTTCGACACAAATCTACCGTGAAGTCTTTAAGTAATCCTTCATTCCTTCTCCCCACGTTCATCCCACAACTTCCAAGATTATTAGCTATCATCACCCCCTCTCCTTGCCCATCATTTCACCCATAAACTGTTAGTCCCTACATTCCTGTCGCCTCTAACTTAAGGACGCAGAACCGGTTTGATCACTTTACCCTTTTCCATATCTCCCACCGCCTTGTTTATTTCGTCGAATGGATAGAAGGTAATCATTTGATCGAAAGGAAACCGCCCCTGGCGATACAATTCAATGAGTACGGGGATAAACACATCCGGAACTGAATCGCCTGCAATGATCCCTTTCACCGTCCGGCCGTTCAGAAGTTTTTCCATATCCAACGCAACCTCAGTGCCCGGCGCTACAACCCCAAGCAGTCCGCAAACCCCACAGCGGGGTCCCCCGCGAATCAGGGAATCCACGGCCTGTCGTAACACCCTGGGATTGCCGACACACTCCAAGGTGAAATCTGCCCCCTCGCCGGTGATCTCCTGGATGGCCAAAACTGGATCCACTTTGTTAGAATTAATAATGTGGTTGGCGCCGAATTTCTTAGCCATCTCAAGGCGGTCTGAATTGATATCTACAGCAATAATAGTGGTGCAACCGCATACGATCGCTGCAAGGAGTGCGCTCATCCCCACCGGACCAACACCGAATATTGCGATGGAAGAACCGGCCTTGGGGTGAAGCGAGATCATGACCGCGCCTGCGCCGGTCCGGATGCCGCAGCCCATGGGGCCAAGAATCTCGAGTGGGACATCTTCTCTCACCTTGACGACGTTCCGTTCGCTGACCAGCACAAAATTGGCAAAGGATGATTGGCCTAAAAAGGAGCTGTGGATGATTTGATTGCCCTTTCGCAAGGTCGTTGAACCGTCCATACGAGCGCCACCGAAATTGAGAGGGAAAAAATTCGCGCAATAGGGATCATTCCCCGACCTACATGAGATACATTCCCCACAGGATTCCCAGCCCAATACCACGTGATCGCCCGGTTTGACCTTCCTCACCTGTTTTCCCACCTTTTCAACAACGCCCGCCCCTTCATGTCCGAAGACGCTGGGCGGCGGTGGGATCGGTAAATGCCCGTCCCGGGCGCCCAGATCCGTGCCGCAAATCCCAGAACCTACAATACGGACCAACACCTCATCATCTCTTGGCTCATCGAGTTCTATATCTTCAATTTTAAAGGGACCTGATTTCTCGTGCACCACAGCGGCCTTGATTTTCATTTTGGACCTCCTTTGAAACTAAAATTTATTAACGCTATCTATCTCTTCCTCCGGAACATCAAAAATATTTCCGCTCGGTGGAAGTTTTTCCTCCACGAAAAATTTTGGCAACCGATCATCCTTCTCCGTAAAACCGGCGGCGTTATTGAACTTCCTTTCGGCTTTCAGCACGGGGGTTCCTAAATTGACTAAATAATCCTCATTTAGAGATTCGCCGATAAATGCTGAAACACACGATATGAGAGTGGATTGCGGGACCGGATCAAGAAGCGGCATACCGGCCATCATGCAAAGACCCAGAGTGTCGGCTGCGGCCATGAAGGACTGCATGAACTGTGAGGGACCTCCTTGTCCGGTAGGAGCCCCGGGGTTATATGAAGGGTTCCCAGGATTGGGCAGAACGAGACCTGCAGTGTGGTCTGCCCCCATCGGCGAGGTGGCATAGGTTACCCCTACGCCTTTCAGTCCCCTCGGGTCATACGCTGACAGACACTGACCCTTCACATGTGGAATCCTTTTCACCCCTAACTTCTCCCCTGTGTATCTGCACCCGTTGCCAATCATGATTCCACGATCCGTCTTTCCTATCTCTTTGACAAGACTGAGTGCAGCTTTTCCATCTCCCCATGCGAGCTGTCCTGCCTCCATGGCCACTGCAATCGCCCCTCCGATGTCCATCGTATCCACTCCGACATCATTGCAAACCCGATTCATATGCGCAATGGTATCGAGATCGTCAATCATACAGTTTGAGCCCATTAACCCGATCGTTTCATACTCAATGCCGGAAACGATCACCTTCCCTTTTTCATCTGTATAGACATTGGAACAACTGATAATACACCCCTCCATGCAACGATGACTCGGTTGAGCATTGGGCCGTTTCTTCATCAACTCTATCATGTATTCGCCAGAGACCTTCTCAGCGCCCTCAAACTGCCCGAGGGAGTAGTTTTTGGTCGGGAAACAACCAAAGGAATTGATCATCATCACCAACACAGGGGTCCCTATATCTCTCATTCCCGGTCCCAAGGGATCCGCCAGAATGGCCTTGGAGAGTGCGGCAACGGCTTCTTTGAATTTGGCCTTATCCTTTGCCTCGACAGGATGACACCCGGTATCATCGATGATAACAGCTTTAAGATTTTTTGAACCCATCACGGCGCCCAGCCCGCCTCTCGCAGCCACCCGGATATGAAAATCAGGCGTCGTCACCGTTACCGATGCAGCCTTCAATTTCATCTCGCCGGCCGGCCCTATTGAAATGATCGAGATTTTATTCCCATGCTCCTTCTTCATTCGTTCAATCAGCTCATAATTTCCAACTCCCTTTAGAGAAGAAGCAGGACTGAAGGTCGCTCCGCTCTGATCGACCTTCAGCATCGTGAGTTCTTTTGCACAGCCTTCAATAATGACAGCCTGAAACCCTAGCCTTGCTAATTTCTGGGCAACTGATCCTCCTGCATTGGCTTCCTTGATGCCGTTGGTCAACGGGCTTTTGGCTCCCACGGAGAGTCTGCCGGTATTTGGAGTTGCAGTTCCTGCAAGAATTCCTGCGGAAAAAATCAATTTGTTTTCCGGACCAAGAGGGTCGGCCTTAGGAGGCACTTCTCTTCCAATGATATTAGAGGACAATCCCCGGCCCCCCAATCCCTGATACTCTGTGGGCATCTCTTCTACTTTAAACTTCAACTCGGATAGATTAACCCGCATAATCTTTCCCATGGTTTGTACCTCCTTTGTTATAATGGGATCTTCTTTTTTACAGCAAGATAAGTGCCAAAGAAAGTCGTTTTTATTCCTTGACTCAACTATCCGATATTAATGAAAAATAAAAAATTGGTTGAGTTTTTAGGTGAAAGTCTACCCTATATTTTACCAAATTGAGAAAACCCTTTTTTCATTTTGATAAAATTCAGGTCTCTATTTATGAAGGATATGAAATGCAAGAAAGGAATTGAACCATCTTAAAAAATTAAATAAGATTTAATCGTTTGGGAGCAGTGAGTCGAACTTTTTCATCTTTCTATAAAAAGTACTCTTGGGAATACCCAATGAATGGGCCGCTTCCCTCACATTGCCAAACCGGTTCAGCGACTCGATCATCAGGTCTTCAGTGATACCATTGATCGTTTTTCCCACAATATCCTTTTTTTTCGATTCGAAGGACACGATGTATCCCAAATCATTCAAATTGATCACTTCCCCCGTGCAGAAATTGAAAGCGCTCTCTATGCAATTTCTCAATTCACGCACATTTCCAGGCCAGGGATATTGACACATCGCCTCTAACGCTTCAGGGGTCACTCCCCGTATGGAACGGTTGAATTTAAGGTTCATCTCACTAATAAAATAATCCACCAAAGACAGGATATCTTCTTTTCTCTCTCGAAGACTGGGAATACTGAGTCTCACAACATTGAGCCTATAAAAAAGTGCTGGGATAAAAAGGCCTTTCTCGATTTTCTCCTCGAGATTTGTTGAGCTTGCAACAATAATACGAATATTCAGAGGGATGGCATATTTTCCGCCAATTCTTGTGATCTGCCGATCTTCGATGACTCTTAAGATCTTCGTTTGTGCCGACAAGTCCATTGTATGAATCTCATCCAGAAAGATCGTTCCCCCGTTTGCCAATTCAAACTTGCCGGAATTGCCATCTTGGAGTGCACCAGTATAAGCCCCTTTTTCATAGCCGAATAGTTCGCTTTCAATCAACTCGGAAGGGATGGCGGCACAATTAAGTGCCACAAAAGGCCCTCTGCAATACGAGCTTTCATCGTGAATCGCATGGGCAAACAGCTCTTTTCCCGTACCGGTTTCCCCTTCAAGCAGGATAATTGATCCCCCCTTGGCAGCCTTCTTAGCTTTTTCAATGATGTTCAACATCTTAGCGCTTTTCCCAATGATCCCTCCGAAGGTGTATCGAGCTCTATAGGGGACTCCTCCGGGGATCACCTTTGGAGACTTTTCCCTCTCCAACTTAAGCAAAAAGGCAACCTCATTTCCAAATCGATCGAAAATAGGTATTGACTCGGTTGAATACAATCCTGACGCTCTGCCCCTAAAAGGTTTACCTCCACCAAAGTTTTTGAAAGAAAATTCACTATCCCACTGATCGCCTAATATGAAACGGATGTTTTTGCTCTTGACGTGCTCAGGATTTACATTAAAAGCCTCTTGAGCGTTTCTGTTGAGATCAATGATCCGACCTCCCCTATCTATCAGTATGAGGGGGTTACGCGAATAGTCAAAGGTAGAGCGATAATAGCAATGAAAGAGATCCAGTTGTTCTAACTTCTTTTTTAAGGAAAGCTCGAACTGGATTGAATTGGCGGTGCTTAACAAAACAGGAATGAGTTGCTTCAGTTTTTCTCCATCCTCTACGGGGACGGTGAAATCCAGACAGCCCAAAAGATTCTGCTCTAAGTCAAATATGGGTGTTGCGATACAACTGGCCCAGTGAATTTCCCGAATATAATGTTCTTCGGCATGAACTGTGGCAAATCGCTTTTCTTCAAGGCATATACCAGGGGCAGTGGTGCCTATAATCTCTTCTTTGATGGAGCTACCGACGATTTCCGTTTGCTGGTTCTTTCTTATCCGATCTAACACTCGATCATGGCCTGTGATGGATAGGATGTATCCGTCTCTGTCGGAAAAAAAGATGGCAAGAGGAAGGAAGGAAAAGTATTTTTCGACATTCTTATAATGCGCCAGGAGGAGTTGATGTAGATCAACATTCCCATCAATTCGTTTGCGAATAGAATTTTGGTCTATCCGCATAATATCTCTATCTTTTTCTGGATCTACATTGGCTTCTCGGCAACGTTCCCAGGATTGCCTGACGTGTATCGGTACACAACTCATATCTCCTTTCAAAACAAATCTGTTCCACACATCATAAAATGGAGTTCTCTGTGTCAGTTCTTTTAACATAATACAAACCACTTTGGCCGTTTTTTAAAGACTAAAGGAGTATGTCCTTGGTGTCTTTTTCTCATACTTAATCAGTGGTATAACCATTATCAAAGTAAAATATTTTTGTCAAATGGAATATTGCAGGAATTCCAGTTTTATTATATTTTTACGGCCATAAAACACTATGCCAAACTTCAAACCGATAAAGCAATCCGGAGCCTAAAAAGATGTATGTGACCAGATCAGGCAATCTATCCTGGTAGGTCATTTCCGACCGGGAGACAAACTGTTCTCAGAGCAGGAATAAGTTAAGGGGTTTCAAGTCAAACGCGCGGCAATCCGAGAAGCACTTAGGATTCTGGAGAGGTCAGGCTTTATTAAACCATAAAAGGGCGTAAACGACGGCATCTATGTGACGGAGCTCCCTTTTGGGCATAAATGTAGGGCGCCCCAGCAAAACGCTACCGGAAGATTTGAGATGAAAATAGCGGTTCGTCAATTCGGCGATACTCTAATCAAAATGGAAAAGGTCTACCGAGAAAAAAATTCACTTCTTCTCCCTTAAACCACGATAAAGAAGAAAGAGCCTGGTAATTCCATATCCCAATAAGGCTCCTGCAAAAACATCTGTCGGATAATGCAGCCCCAGATAAATTCGAGTCCATGCGGTGAATGAAGCGATCACATAAAAAATAATCCAATACCGAGGAAACCAATAAGCCAAGAGAGTTGCCATCATAAAAGAAAAGGCCGTATGAGCGCTGGGAAAACTAGGGTCAAGGATCTCCCCCGGCCCCTTGGAGAGCTTTGCAACCATTTCCTGCATAAAATGGAATGGTCTTTCCCGTTGAATGAGAAACTTAAGACCGTAAACGATGGCAGATTGGATCCCATAGAGAAGGAGAAGGCGACGAAAAATTTTTCTTTGTCTGGTGATGATTAAAGCGAGAAGGATAAAGAGAATGACAGCAAAATGACTCCCAAGATAAGTTATCCAAGGAATGGTATGATCAAGAACTGATGTGCTCCACCACCCATTGGCCCATCTCATAAATCTTAATTCCCAGTCCATTGATCCCCCATTTGCGCATTTTTACTCACCGGGAAAATTTGATTCCATTTTCCCTAAATACTGATAAAATCAGCCATTTTTGTCAAGATTTTTTGTAAACCCTATCTTACGGTTGCTATGGGGTTCAACCATTAAAGAGAACTCTGAGAGCTGCTTTTTGCTCCCTGATTAGAGATATCTTTTTTTTCAGAAATCTCATTTAAAAAAGACTTGACAAAGTTTCCTATTGGGTGTAGGAAGTGGTCTATTATGGAAACAAATTTACATTTTTAATAAATATGTTTACCAATAAGAAACTTTCACATTCGTTTGAAGTTAAGTGGAGGTAGAAATGTATCAGGGCGGATACACAGGGAAAATTCTTCGAATTAACCTTACCGATAAAACGATTAAAGAAGAAAAATTGCCCCTGGAAGTGGCAAAAGATTTTATTGGAGGAGCAGGCTTTGGCATTAAGTATCTTTTTGATGAGGTGAAGCCTGGGACAGATCCCTTAGGTCCGGGGAATAAACTCATTTTTGCTCCTGGGCCTTTTACTGGAACAACTATCCCTTGTGCAAGTCGTATCTCGGTTACAGGCAAATCTCCTTTGACCCATACTGTGGGAATGTGTTTGTCAGGCGGACATTTTCCAGCAGAAATGAAACATGCAGGGTATGATGTCCTCATCATTGAAGGAAAATCTGAAAAACCCACCTATATCTGGATAAAGGATGGAGAGGTCCAATTGCGGGATGGGAGTAAAGTCTGGGGAACCCGGACCTTCGATTGTCAACAGATTATCAAGGATGATCTGAATGACCAGAATGTGAGAGTGGCTTGTATCGGCCCCGCTGGTGAAAACCTTAGCAAGCTCGCTTGTATCATTAATGAAAGAAGGGCTGCAGGCCGTAAGGGACTTGGGGCTGTGATGGGTTCTAAGAATCTTAAGGCCATAGCCATTCGTGGAAATGGCACCTTAGAGATCGCTTCTAAAGAGAGATTTAAGATCGCCAGAGGTGAGATGCTCAAGGCAATGAAGGAGAGCCCCGTTCTTTATCCACAATTTGCTCTAACGGGCACTCCCTCAAATGTTGACAACACCTGTGCATTGGGTATCTTCCCAGCCAAGAACTGGTCAGCCACAGGGAAGTTTACACCTGTTGAGAAAATTGGGGTAGAGGCTCTCGAAAGTCGAAACGTTGGCAAGGAACATTGTTATATTTGTCCGGTTGGGTGCAGCTTGCTACGTTTGGCTCGGACAGGGCCTTATGCTGGGATTCTTTCAGAAGGCCCGGAATTTGAGACCCTTTACTCCTTTGGTGGCCAGACCGGCGTGGATAACATTGATAGCATTATTGCTGCTGACCGACTGTGTGACGAGTTAGGGCTGGATACCATATCAACCGGAGTAACGATCGGTTTTGCTATGGAGCTGTTTGAAAATGGAATCCTGACCATAACTGACACCGAGGGATTAGAACTTCATTTTGGGAACCATCAGGCCATGAACAGGCTCATCTATCTAATGGCATTCCGTGATGGGCTTGGGGAACTCCTCGCTGATGGAGTGAAGATTGCCGCAGGGAAAATAGGCAGGGGGGCGGATCGGTATGCCATGCATATCAAAGGCCTTGAACTTCCCGGTTATGATGTGCGGGGAGCCAAGGCACATGGCCTGAGTTATGCGACCGCTTATACAGGAGGGGATCATAATCGGGGATACGCCTTCCAGGAAATATTCGGACTTCCTATTCCCTACGCCGTGGACAGATTGAGCATTGAAGGCAAAGGAAAGCTCACCAAATGGAATCAGGATGTGAGGACGGCCACGAGTGACTGCCCGACAATGTGTGTCTTCCTCCTGGATACAGCCATGGCCCCAATGGCTACAGAGAATACAGCCTCATTGATGGAGGCGGTCACTGGCCTAACCTATAAACCGCAAGATATCGAAAAGGTGGGGGAGCGGATAAACAATCTTGCAAGAGCATTTAATGTTCAAGAAGGCTTTACAAGGGCAGAGGATACATTCCCCGAAAGACTGATGACAGAGCCCTTAGAAAGCGGGGCGTCCAAGGGACACTTCATCAGCAAAGAAGATCTTAAAGTGATGCTGGATGAATATTATGCGGCAAGAGGTTGGGCCCTGGATACGGGCATCCCAACGAGAGAGAAACTCGTTGAACTTGGCCTTGGTTCTGTGGCGGACCAGTTAGGGGTTTAAAAAATCAAGCCCGAAAGTGATTTAATTAAAGTAAAGATACACACCATTTTGGCTCTGAAAAAAATTATCGGTCAGAGAGAATTGGATGTCTCCATTCCTCAAGGGAGCACCGTCATGGACCTTCTGGTTTGGATGAAAGAGAGATGGGGAGATAAATTATGGTCCCATCTGTTTGAGTCAGAGAGTGATCGCTTGTTGCCACATATTCGATTGATGATCAATGGAAGGTCTATCGAATTCTTAAAGGGTCTGGATACGCTCCTTCAGGAAGGAGACGAGTTCTTAATACTTCCAATCGTCGCAGGCGGATAATATTTTGGATGATTCCGCTGAGACGAAAAAGGTAGCAATTTTTTAAGGAAAAATTGCCCAGGAGAGGAGGGTCGTTATGTTCATCGAAGAGGTCAACCAACTTTTGGAGCCAGGGTACCTACCCTTTGAGACAGGAAACCAGCGTTTGGCAAACGGCCATATCTACATCGCTGTTTTAACCAGGATGCCTCAATGTAAAGGGAAGATGGTCAACTGGTGGTTTGGGTATGCGGGAGACACGGAGAAGTATCGGATGTGGCACCCCAAGGACCATATCATTGGAGACTGGGATGACAAATGGAGGCCTGGTCACTACATCGGGGCAAGTCATCTCGTTCACGAATATATTGGCGGTGAATTGGTCAAATTGAAAATCACTTTCCGCGAGCCCTCTGAATTCTTTGATCCTTCGAAGTTTAAAGAGGCAAAGGTGGGGGCGGCCATCTGTGGTGATGTTGGGCTACTTGAGGAGGGTATAAAGATTGGTAACCTCATTCATTTCGTCAGAGATACGGACTTTGGCTGTGAAATGCGCAGCCGGTTCTGGCTATTCGGGGCCGATGAAAAAATTGGCCGGACGCTGATGCAGCATTGTATTGAAGAGATGGGAAACCTGGCTGATCTTCTCCCCGGGCTTTACGCCAGGGAGACGGGAAACCAGTGAGCCCCGATCAAATGCCCTGAGACCCAGGGATAAAAAAATACCATTTTGTTTTTCACAGAAATTAGGGGATGTGTTTGTAGATTGGGAACGATTTTAAACCTACCTATTTAAAAAGAAAGAGAAAGGAGGAGGCAGATGAGAAAACAAATATTTACCAAAATTTCAATTCTTTTAATGGTCAGCTTAATCATGGGTTATGCGACTTTTGCCCAAGCCCAGACAACAAAACCTTCACCCATAAAGCTCTCTTTAGTCACTTATACCGTTGTGACGGATGCCCACTTTCAGCACTGGAAGCCACTTTTTATTGATGCGGTGAATGCACAATCAAAAGGTGAACTGGTTATCGAAGTAAGAGGCGGACCCGAGGTGATGAGCATCGCGGATATGGCAAAGGCAACTGCATCTGGCGTAACGGATATGGCTGTGGCATCAACAGCAAACTTTGCTGACTTTGTGCCCGGATGCGATTTAATAAAACTCTCAGAAATAGCCTGGCAGGATGAGATCACCCGGGGAGTTCCTGCGTATATGGAAGAGCTCTACGCTAAGGTTGGGCTCAAATTCATAAGCAGGAAAATGCCCATCAATACCAACTACTTTCGAATTTGCCTTAAGAAAAAGATAACGACCATAGAGGGGTTTAAAGGAATAAAATTAGGGGGACCACCTCCTATTCATGGCGCCTTTGCGGCCCTTGGTGCAGCGCCGGTTAGAGCTGTGATACCAGAATACTATACGGCCCTTGAAAGAGGTGTGGTTGATGGAACCATCTTTGGGGGCGGTGTCTATGATGAGAATGCCTTATTTGAGGTGGCCCCATTTGTCGTCAATCACCCGTTCTTTAGACCCACGGCAATGCTCATGATGAATCTAAAGAGGTGGGAGGCCTTGCCCAAACATCTACAGGACTTAATCTTGCGGGTCCGTGACGATATGCAGAAGAAGTATGAGCCCGTATATCTCGATTGGGAAAGAGCCGTGATAGCGAAGGTTACAGCTAAGGGTTCCCAATACTACACATTGCCGCCGGATGTGGCCAGCTGGTATTCGAGAACAATTTATGACGGGGCGTGGACAGCGGATGCGCCTAAAAACCCGCCGGACGTTGTGGCAAAAATAAAGTCACTGGTAACAAAGAGGTGATGCCTTCCATGATATGAACAAGGGAGGGTTTAGATCCCTCCCTTCAAGGATAAAAAGAGGTGGGTTGTTTACGCCTATGAATGAATCACCCCGAAGGCCAAGCCTTTTCGACCGCATCATTGATATCGCTGCAGTGATCGTAGGGATTCTTTTTGTCTATTCAACGGTGGGCACGTGCGTTGAAGTCGTCATGAGATATTTTTTCAACAAGCCAACCAATTGGATCTTAGAATCAAATGAGTACGTCCTGTATATTGCCCCTTTCTTAGCCGCTGCCTGGATATTGAAACACGATGGACATATCAAAATGGATCTCATCGTTAATGCTTTGAGCCCAAGGAATCAAGCCCTATTAAACGCAGCGACTTCTCTTGTGGGTCTTTTGGTCAGCCTCACGATAGCCTGGTTTGGCGTTATGGTCACCCTGGATTCATTTCGAACCGGCTATATCACTTCCAGCGGGCATATCAGGATTAACCGTGGCTATTTCATGGTCGTGGGGGCCCTCGGCTGTCTCTTGCTCTCCATTGAATTCTCCAGAAGGGCGATATCTTACTTCCGTCAGATGGGAACGGTTAAAAATCTGATTCCAGATCAAAACAAAACTCCGGACGGGGTATAGCAGGCCATGGAATGGCAATACGTTATTCTCTTTATGTTTGTAAGCCTCATCGTATTAATGCTAACCGGCTTACCGATCGCTTTCTGTTTTTTTGCTGTCAATATTTTTGCCGGGTATATCTTTTTTGGTGGCATGATTGGCTTAGAGCGATTCTACGGGAGTATGTACTCAACGTTGATCAGCTTTATCTTTCTTCCCATTCCTCTCTTTATCTTAATGGGCGAAGTCTTATTTTACTCTGGGTTAGCTCCCATCTTAATAAAAACATTAGATAAATGGATGGGGCGTATGCCCGGAAGGTTAAGCTTATTAGCCGTTGGCGCCGGCACCCTATTTTCAACCTTGACAGGCACCAGTATTGCCAGTGTGGCCATGTTGGGATCAGCCCTGGTTCCCGAGATGGAACAAAGAGGTTATAAAAAACCGATGACCATGGGCCCCATTATGGGAAGCGGGAATTTAGCCATGTTTATCCCTCCCAGCGGGCTCGCTGTTCTTTGCGGCGCATTGGCCCATGCCTCCATAGGACGACTTTTGATTGCCATCATCCTTCCCGGGCTTCTGCTCGCCGCTCTCATGGCAGCCTACATTATTATACGATGTTTGATTCAACCTGATCTGGCACCCTCATATGAAGTCTCCCGTACCTCTTTCTCCGTGAAGGTCAGGGAGTTTATTAAATACATATTGCCCCAGAGCATCGTCATCTTCCTTGTCATCGGCGTCATTTTTTTGGGCATTGCAGGCCCAGGAGAAGCGGCCGCTACCGGCGCAATGGGGGTGATTGTCTTGGCGCTCTGCTACAAAAAACTTAGCTGGCAAGCCTTTATGAATGCAGTCATGGGCACGGTGAAAGTGACAGGGATGCTTTTTCTGGTTATAGCGTCGGCAAGGTTTTTCAGCGAAGTCATGGCATTCAGCGGCGCCACTGCTGGCATGGCTGCAATTGTCAAAGATATTCAACTCTCCCCAATGATGATTATCATCATCATGCAACTCATCGTCCTCTTTCTGGGATGCTTTATGGATCCTCCCTCCATCATGATGATCACGATCCCCATTTTTATCCCCATCGTAAAATTTTTAGGCTTTGATCTGATATGGTTCTGTGTGCTTCTGCTCATTAATATCGAGATAGCCATGATCACGCCCCCCTTTGGAGTAAGTCTATTTGTGATGAAAGGGGTTGCAACCAAGGATACCACCATGGTGGATGTGTATAAAGCAGGCTTTCCATTCGTACTGCTAAGCTTACTCGCGATGGCTCTTATCATGATTTTCCCTAAGCTGGTCATGTGGCTTCCTGGCATCATGATGAGGTTTCGATAGATCTTGAGTGACCTTACCATAGAGCCTCTCGATGAGCCTTTGATACCATCCTGATTTTTTGAAACATTTCATCTTTTAAAGAAAGGAGGTTGGGAGTAAATCCTATGGTTGAAGAGGCGGATCTGGGAAAAAGAATCCAACAATTCCGAATAAATAAGGGATTGACTCTCCAAGAGTTAGCGGAGAAAACAGGCTATACCAAGGGCTATCTATCTAAAATTGAGAATACAGAAAAAGCCCCTCCGGTTTCCACACTCATCAATATCGCCAAAGCATTGAATATCAGTATTTCAGAGATCTTCGGAGAAATAGAAGAAAATAGTCCCATTTGTCTGGTGAAGAAGTTTGAAAGACGTATTATTGCGCGAGATGGATCGGTCTTTGGATATGCTTATGAAACATTGGCCCACAAATTTCATAGCAAGAAGATGGAACCCTATTTTTTAACTATTCCCTTAGCCCCTAAAGAAAATGCCCTTTTTCAGCATAAAGGGGAAGAGATACTATTCGTGCTTGAAGGGAAAATGAAATTTTATCATGGGGAAAAGGAGTTCATCGTTGAAGAAGGAGATTGCATCTACTTTGATGGTAGTGTTCCCCATTATGGGGTTTGCGAAGGGAACAGAGAAGTCAAATGTCTGATGGTTATTTATACTCCAGAATAGAGCAGCGATTGTTGCCCTAAGCAGTTTGGGTTGGCTTTTGCCCATCCGATCTTTTGCAAGAAAAAGAGATAGATAAAAAAGGAGGTTTAAGCCATGGGAAAAGTAAAACTTTTTGATTTGAGTCATCCTTTTGGAGACAAGGTCCCTCTGTGGCCGTATTTTGCCGATGTCAAGATTGAGCGCATGCATTACCATGCCAAATCAGGAGTGCTTTCTCAGGTCATCACCACCACCATGCATTGCACAACCCATGCAGATTCGCCGGCCCATGTGTTTGAAGGGGGTATGTTTACGGATGAGATTCCTTTGGAAAAGTATTACGGCACCGGAGTCGCTGTCTCAATTCCTAAGAAAAAATGGGAGAAGATCATGCCAGAGGACTTAGAGAAAGCCCGCCCAAAGATTGAAAAGGATGACATCGTCATGATTAATACAGGCTGGCACCATAAATACTCTGACAGTGTCGAGTATTTCTGTTACTCCCCTGGTCTTTACAGAGAGGCTGGAGAGTGGTTAGTGGCAAAGGGGGTGAAGTGTGTTGGGGTTGATCAGCAGGCCCTGGACCATCCCCTGGCCACGGCCATTGGTCCTCATGGGTCTGGCCCACTCAGGCCAGACATATGTGCGGAGTATAAAAGAGCAACAGGGCGAGATGTGCTGGAAGATTTCCCTGAATGGGAACCTTGTCACAACCTTCTTCTCCGCAACGGCATCATGGGCTACGAGAACGTGGGGGGTGACCTTGACAAGGTAACCGGTAAGAGATGTACCTTTGCCGGTTTCCCGATCCGCTGGATGAAGGGCGATGGCTCTATCGTGAGATTGGTAGCTATTGTAGATGAAGGGGATCAATAGGTCCTGATTTGAACAGAGATGTGTAAAATGATGAAAGGGGGCTCGTTCATGAGAAGACAAAATACTCGAGTACGAAACATCAGGTTGGAATATTTGAGGGCAGACTAAGGGAGCGAAGGAGAGAAAGGAAGGAGGTGGTGGGTGTAAGGGGATAATTCGGGCGAAAGAAAGAAGTGATAAAAACTTAAATGATGAAAGAGGAGGTGCAGAGATGGAAAGCAAAAAATTCTTATTTTTTTTGGTGATTACTCTGATTTTATCCTTTACCAATTTTCCTGCGATTGCACAAGAAGTCATCAAACTCAAATTCAGTACAGGTTATCCTCCACCACCAGACTTGACCGCTGTGGACCATGTATGGTTTATGGACGAGGTTAAAAAGCGAACCAAAGGGCGGGTGACCTTTGACGTGTTCTGGGGAGGAGCCTTAGGCAAGCCTTTGGAGCATATTGATATGATCAAGAGAGGAGTGGCCGACATCGGGAGAGTGCCGCTGTTGTTCCATCCTGACAGAGCGCCACTTTGGGCTTATGAGTTTGCGTTTCCCTTTGCTCCTGGAGATCCTGAGGATATTGCAAAAGTATGGTGGAAGCTTCACGATGAATTTCCTATTATTCAGAAGCAGTTGGAAAAAGACAATCAGATTGCCCTCCAAGTGACCTTAATTGACGATTACCATTTGCTTTCAAGGGTACCCCTTAAAACTCTGGCTGACTTAAAAGGCAAATTAGTGGGTGCTTCAGGTATTTACTTCCCAAAACAGTTAGAGGTTGTTGGATCAAAAGCTCATATTTCCCCTATGGGTGAGCGCTATATGCAGCTGAAGCTTGGCACGATTGATGCCAATCATGGCCCTATTGAGTATATACGGGGCTTTAAACTGTTTGAGGTGGGAAAGCATCTATTAATTACCAACATCGGTGCTTGGGCCTCAGGTGCCGTCACCATGAATTTGGATGCTTGGAAGAAGATTCCTCCGGACATTCAAAAGGTTTTTGGGGAAGTTGGTAAGGAGGCAGGGGTTGTGCATGGAAAGCGTCTCAAAGAAGAGAGGGAAAAGGATATCAAATTTCTAAAGGAGCAGGGCGTTACCTTTTATACATTATCTGAAGCAGAGAAAGAGAAGTGGGCGTCTATGGTGCCAGATCTTCCGGGGATACTGGTAAAAGACCTGGAAGGCAAGGGATTCCCTGCCGGAAAGTATTTAAAACGCTGGTATGAAGAACATAAAAAGCTCGGACATAAATGGTATTATACACCGACCTGGTAGATCATTCGATCTTGGCAATATTGGGATTTCGTCCGCGAGAAGGCCCCGCTGCTTGCCTCGTGTGAAGCTTAGCTTCTATCGGAGTGCGCAGCGGGGATGGAGAGGGTTCCTTTTTGATGGTCATCCATAAATCAGGTATGAAGCCATGTTCAATAGGATCCAACGCCTCAGTCAAAAAATAAATGAATATGCGGGAATTTCGAGCGGCATTTTGGTGTTTTTGGTATCCGGCACTATCGTGATCTATGCGTTCGGTCGAAAATTTCATGATGTCGTCTGGTTCCATCTATACTATTATACCGAATTTGGGATGGCTTGGCTGATCTTTATTTCCCTTGCTTATGCATTAATTGTAGGGGCCCATGTAAGGGTGACATTCGTTCAAATGCGACTGCCACCACGAATGAGACAATGGTCGAACGTCCTTGTTCATGCCGTGGGTGTGGGCTTACTTGGATTATTTATTTTAGGAGCTTGGCCACTTATTGGGGAATCCATTCGGCTTAAGGAAAGAATGCTGGCACCTATGGGGATTAACATCCCTATGTGGATCGCGAAGCTGAGTGCAGGAGTTGGCCTTACTCTATTGTTTATCCAATTTATCATTGAACTGATCCAGGCCTTGAGTGAGTCGTTGACGAAAGTGACGAAGAAAGAATAGGAGCGATCTCAATGGAATCCCTTACCATCGGCATCATCGGTATCATTGCTTTCTTCGTTCTACTATTAATAGGCGTCCATATAGCATCCGCGTTAGCCATCGTGGGCGCGTTGGGTTTGATCGCTATCTTGGGTTGGGATAAATCAATAGAATTCATTTCGTTAACGGCCTTTTTCTCTGTGTTTAGGTTTGAGCTCATAGCATTGCCTCTCTTTATCATGGCGGGTGTGGTGGCAGCCCTGGGTGGTTTAAGTCGGGATATCTATGTTGCCTTGAGCAAATGGACCACTCGCTTCAGGGCAGGGTTGGGCATGGCCACCATTGCCAGTTGTACCTTGTTTGGCACAGTCTGCGGTTCAGCCCTTGTCACGGCTTCGGTATTTGCCAAAGTGAGTTCTCCCCAGCTTAGAGCTTTGGGCTATCCGAAAGGTTTGGCTTATGGGGTCGTAAGTGCTGGCGGGATGATCGGAATGCTTATTCCTCCGAGCATCCTCATTGTGTATTACGCCATACTCACCGAGGAATCGGTTGGGAAGCTTCTCATCGCTGGAATATCCCCTGGCCTTTTACTGACCATTATTTTTTGGATCGGCCTCTGGGTGAAAGGCCGGCTAAATCCGGATTTGTTCGGCGCTCCTTCGATGACTCATCCCACATGGCGTGAGCGGATTGCCACCCTGCCACTGTTATGGCCAGTGACCCTTGTTGCAGTCATACTGGTCGGCGGTATCATTTCGGGCGTCTTTGACCCTAATGAAGCTGGGGCATTGGCCGTCATGGTCATACTGCTTTTGACCATACTCAGGATTCGTTCGATCAAAGGTCTGATTCCCTCTTTTAAGGAGGCGGCTGCTGTGACAGGGATGATCTTCTTTATATTTATTGGTGGCACGCTCTTTAGCCGCTTCCTCACCCTTTCAGGAATAACGCCGGTCATCATCAAATGGATCATAGGTTTAGAATTGTCTCAATTGGGGATGGTCATCGCCATGTGCGTGGTCTATCTGATTATGGGGTGCTTCCTCGACAGTATCTCGATGCTTTCCATTACCATTCCTCTCATCTACCCTGTGATAAGAACCATGAAGATTGATCCCATATGGTTCGGTATGTCAGTCATCATGGCAATAGAGATTGGTCTTATCACTCCTCCATTTGGTCTCAATATTTTTGCAGTGAAAGGTATTGCCGAAAGAGATGTCAGTCTGGAAGACATCTTCCGTGGGGTTTTACCCTTTATTCTGATGTCGTTGGGAGTTTTAATCCTTATTATTGCTTTTCCCACGTTGAGCACCATTCTACCCAACTTGATGATGAAATGACTTATTGGAAGAATCTACGAGATTCAACAAAAAGATTTAGCGAAGGGAGGCAGAGAAATGAAAAAAGTAGAATTAAAAGATGTGAAGCCGTATCAAGCCCCAAAGCATTTTAATATGACAGCCCTGAGACTCCACGGGAGAGAGGAAACAGGGTCCCAGAGATTTTGGATGGGGCTATCCCACTTTCTTCCAGGGGGAGGGGCGGAGTTCGATTCCACACCTACTGAAAAGATCTATTTTGTACTTGAGGGAGAGGTCACTATCAAAACCACAAATGAAGAGATCGTGCTTCAGCCCTGGGATTCGATCTATATCGGCCCCAATGAAGGCAGAGAGATAATCAATCGAACCAATAGACCTGCCAGTATGCTGGTGGTGATCAACTATCCTGATTGAATAAGGAGCGCATCATGAATAGAGAAGATATTTATCATCTTTTTGATGTGAACGGAAAGACCGCCCTGATCACAGGAGCGACCGGAGGCTTTGGCAAGGCAGCCGCCAAAGGGTTGGCCGCTGCTGGAGCGAAAGTGATGGCGACGGCGCGAACTTTATCGGCGCTTGAACAACTGGTCAAAGAAGTTGGTGATTCCGGGAGCCAGTCAGCCTTTTCCGTTGGGGATCCCGTTAACTACGAAGATGTAAAACGTGTTGTCAGGGATACGGTGGATACCTTTGGGGGTATAGACATATTGGTCACTGCGGCTGGCATCAACAAGGTCAGCCCTATTATCAAACAGCCTGTTGAGGAGTGGGAAGGGATCTTAAATGTCAACCTAAAGGGCACCTACCTCTTCTGCAAGGAGGTGGGCAAAGTGATGATTGAACAGGGCAGGGGGGGCAAGGTCATTCTCGTAGGATCAGCCCGTGGGCACCTGGGCTTGAGTAACTACAGCGCCTATTCTCCTTCGAAGGGTGCGGTCCATCTGCTGGCCAAGACACTGGCCTGTGAATGGGGCCCTCATAAAATCAATGTGAATGCGGTGGCCCCTACAGTCTTCAGAACCCCTCTCACGCAATGGATGTTTGATGACAATGCTTTTTACCTGAACTTTCTTAAACGTATCCCCTTGGGGAAGTTGGGCGAGCCTGAGGACTTTATTGGGACGGTCATCTTTCTTTCGTCTAAGGCATCTGACTTTATGACCGGAGCCATTGTGGATGTAGATGGCGGATACACGGCAGGATAGAGGGAGATGGGAGTCATGCCTAATCTAAAAAACATTGCTGTCGTCGGTGCTGGAATGATGGGCCATGGAATTGCCCAGATCTTTGCGACTCATGGCCATAAGGTGATCCTGCTTGATGTGAGCGATGAGATTTTAACAAAAGCGATTGAGAACATTCGGGCCAACTTGATCCTTTTGGCTCGAAGTGGCATCGGAAGTGAAAAAGAGATCGAACCCTCGATTGAAAGAATCACGACTACCCGGAATATGGAAGAAGGCGTTTCGGGTGCCAGATTGGTGATTGAATCGATTCCTGAAGATTTGAATCTAAAGCAGAACCTTTTTCAAAAACTGGATGCGCTTTGCCCATTCGATACCATTCTGGCTACAAATACCTCTGTTATGAGCATCACGGAGATCGCATCCAAGGCTTCAAAGAGGGAACGAATCGTGGGAACCCATTTCTGGAACCCGCCCTATCTCATCCCTTTGGTCGAGGTGATCAAAGGGCAGGACACATCTGCCCAGACGATAGACGCCGTTTTTGATCTGTTGAAGTCTATAAAGAAATACCCGGTCCTGGTTAAGAAAGATGTCCCGGGTTTTGTAGGAAACAGGCTCCAACATGCCCTGTGGCGCGAGGCAATCTCTATTGTCGAGCAAGGGATTGCTGATCCTGCAACCGTTGATGAGGTCATAAAAAAAGGGTTTGGGGTCAGATTGCCAGTGCTTGGGCCACTTGAGAATGCCGATATGGTGGGATTGGACCTAACCCTCCAGATACACCAATATATCCTCAAACATATTGAAAGATCGCC
This sequence comes from Deltaproteobacteria bacterium, assembly GCA_016874935.1. Taxonomy (GTDB): domain Bacteria; phylum Desulfobacterota; class BSN033; order BSN033; family UBA1163; genus RBG-16-49-23. Next base: position 32,037 of record VGSS01000005.1, read on the forward strand.
CGATCCCTCACCTCTTCTGAGGCAAAAAGTAGAACAACAAGAGCTTGGCTTTAAGACGGGTCGGGGATTTCAGGGCTGGACCACTGAGGCCATGGAACGATGTAGAAAACAACTTCTCAAACACCTTATCGCTTGGCATCAGAGGAGCGAAAAAGATTGAAACAAAACATGATAATGGAGCGATTATGGATAAACTGATCATCACTGCGGCACTGACTGGAAACATTACCTTGCCAACACAGACACCGTATTTACCCCTTGCCCCGCAACAGATCATTGATGACGCAGTGCGAGCGGCAGATGCAGGAGCTGCCTCGGTACATATTCACGGCCGTGATCCAAAGACCGCAAAACCGACTACCGATCCAGCCGTCTACAGAGAGATTGCCGCTGGCATTAAAGCCAGAAGCAATGTGATCGTCTGCATCACCACCGGCGGTACGGCCTATATGACCCCTGAAGAAAGAGCCCGGGTGGTGCCTGCCCTCAAACCGGAGCTGGCCACGTTTAATATGGGAACGATCAATTTTTCCATTCATCCCATCGCAGACCGTTACAAGGATGAAGACTACAAATATCCCTGGGAGAAGGAATTCGCGGTTAGCACTAAAGACTTTATCTTCAGAAATACCTTTGGCGATATCGAGAAGCTCATGCAGATGATGAAAGAAAACAACACCAAGCCTGAGTTTGAGTTGTATGACGTGGGTCATCTCTACAATCTTAACTTCCTGGTTAAGAGAAACATCATCCACTTCCCCGTTTGGCTACAGTTCGTCACTGGGATTCTGGGTGGTATTGGGGCCAATGTAGATGAAGTCGTCCACATGAAACAGACGGCCGATCGCTTGCTTGGTATGGACAATTATATCTGGTCCGTCATCGGTGCTGGGTACCCGGCAGAATTCAATCTGGCGACCTTAGCGATCATGATGGGGGGACACGCCAGAGTGGGCATGGAAGATAATATTTTCGTCGCAAAGGGGGTCTTAGCCAAAAGCAATGCGGAGCTTGTGGAGAAGGTCGTTAGAATTGCCCGAGAATTGGGAAGAGAAATTGCTACTCCTGACGAAGCAAGAAAGATCCTTGGCTTAAAAGGGAAGGAACAGGTCAATTATTAATGGATCGGCCTGAAAAGATCATAAAAAGTGTCTGTAAAAGTTGCCATGGGGGATGTGGCGTCCTAGTAAAGGTGAAGGAGGGAAAGATCGCCAAGATAAAAGGTAACCCCGACTCCTTTACCAGGGGGACGATGTGTCTCAAGGGTCTCTCAAGCTTGGAGGATGCGAACCATCCCCAGCGGGTCCTCTACCCGATGAAAAGAAAAGGAAAGAGGGGCGGTTGCGAATGGGAGAGGATAAGTTGGAACGAAGCGTTGGATACGATTGCAAATAGGATGAAAGAGGCCACGGTTCGGCATGGCGCTCGCTCGATTGCTGTATTGCAGGGAACCGGTCGTGGGTATAATCGTTATACGTTCAGGTTTGCAAGATCGCTTGGCACACCGAACATTGGGTTGCCTGCACATTTCTGTTATGGGCCCAGACTATCCGTTTTTGGGATGATGGTGGGCGGCAGACTCTACTGTGATTATCACGGATGGGGCGGAAGTTACCCGAAGACGCAAATCTCCTGGGGAAAACAGTTGGAGATCACGAATGCCGATGGAGAGATGGCAGTCTGGTTTCTCGATTCGCTCAAGAAGGCAAAGCATCTCATTCTGATTGACCCAAGGGCAACTCGCTTAGCCCCCAAATCCGATCTCTGGTTAAAAATCAGGCCTGGAACGGACGGAGCTCTGGCCCTGGCCATGCTCCATGTCATCATCCATGAACAACTTTACGACAAAGATTTCGTCAGGGATTGGACTTATGGATTTGATCAGCTATCGGAAAGGGTAAGAGATTACCCGCCTGAAAGAGCCGCAGAGATTACCTGGGTTCCAAAGGATAAGATCGTTGAGGCGGCGAGGATATTCGCCCTTGAAAAACCCGGCTGTATACAGATCGGGGAGGCCCTTGAGGCAAGCATCCATACCATTCATACCCTGATGGCCATTGTAAGCCTGATGGCCATCACAGGGAATATCGAACGGCCGGGAGGCATGGTGAACTGGATACCACCAGACACAGGGCCGATGGAAGATTTTGCCATGGAGGTTCCTCCTCCCCGGGAGACTCCTGTGGGAGCGGAGAGGTTTCGCCTCTTGAATCAGCCTCCTTTTGCCATGTGCCACCTGCCGACTGTTTTTAAAGAGCTCAGTGAGGATAAGGGCACGATCAAATTGATGCACATCGAAGGATCCAATCCTCTGGTGGCCTATGAGAACACAAAAGTGGTCATGAAAGGCCTATTAAATTTGGAATTTCTATCCGTGGCTGACCTCTACATGTCACCCACTGCGGAATATGCGGACATCGTCTTGCCAGTTGCCCATTGGCTTGAGACAGATGACATCTATGATATGCATCCTCGCTTCTGGGTGGGAGCAATCAATAAAGCGAGAGAGCCAAGGGGAGAGGCTTGGCCTGACAATAAGATCTTTAACGAATTGGGCAAAAGGATCGCTCCGGATTACTGGTTTCAGGATGTCGAAGAGATGCTCAACTATCAATTAAGAAAAGCAAAGATAGGCTGGAGTGAATTCTCTCAAAAGGGAGTGCTCGCAAAAACGGGAAGCGATCAGGTCTACTATAAATATAAGACAGATTACTGGCGTAAGGGAGGAGGCTTCAGGACGAAAACCGGGAAAGTAGAGCTTTACTCCACCCTGATGGAGGAGTTAGGCTATGACCCCCTGCCCAATTACTGCGAGCCGGCTGAAAGTCCCTATTCCGCTCCTCAGCTTGAAGGGGAGTATCCTTTTATTCTTAGCACAGGAGGCCGCATTCCTTACTACTTTCACTCCCAATATCGTCAGATCCTTCGTTTGCGATCCAGACAGCCAAACCCTTTGGTCCAAATCCACCCCAAGACAGCAGATCGTTTAGGGATCAAGAGTGGGGATTGGGTATGGATTGAAACGGAACGAGGAAGGATCAAACAGGTCGCTCAGCTCTTTGAAGGCATGGATGAACGATTGATCACCGTTCAGGCCTCCTGGTATTTCCCAGAGTTTCCAGCGCCCGATCATGGGCTTTGGGAAAGTAATGCAAATGTGCTCACAAGCAATGGCCCTTCTTTCGACCCTGCGATTGGTGCCACGCCATTAAGATCGCTCTTTTGTAAAATTTATAAATACTGAGATGAGGAAGAATGAAGTATTGATAAAAAATATACTTTGCAGGAGAGTGGAAAATGATCATCGACATCTTAGCCCACCACGTATCAAAATCTGTGGCAGAAATGCTTGAGACCAAACCCTATTATGGCGAGACCGCCACCTTTAGGGCTCATGGCAAGGAGCTTCCCTACCCGATCCGAAATGCGGATCCAGAAGTCCGATTGGGTCTCATGGAAAAGTACGGGATTGATATGCAGGCCCTCAGCCAAACTGGATCAGTCCTCATCGGGTTTGATGCTGAAGATTCTGCAGAGATATGTAGACGTTCCAATACAGACAATTACGCCCTGGTCAAGGCCTATCCCCAAAAATTTGTCAATATCTGTTTCATCTCACTACTGGATATGAAGAGCGCCATGGAAGAGCTAAAGCGTGCGATCAACGAACTCGATTGTCGTGGAGTGACCGTCTGCACCAATCAGCAGGGAAAGGGTCTTGACTCATCGGAGTATTTTCCCTTTTATGAAAGGCTGGCGGAACAGGACTTGCCCCTCTTTTTACATCCCACCCATTGGGACTCTTACCCTTTAGTTGATATGAACAAGGGATGGAGAATGATGCAGATCCTTGGATGGCCTTTTGATACGACCCAAGCTGTCTGGCGGCTGATCTTAGGAGGCGTGATTGACCGTTTCCCTGGTCTGAAGATCGTCACTCACCATCTTGGAGCCATGCTTCCCTACTTTGTAACCAGAATTGAAAAGAACGTGAGCACTTTCTTACGCGACAGGATCTCAAGGCCCATTTCGGAGTATTGGAAGAACCTCTATGGAGATACAGCCATGGATGGAACTGTCGCAGCCCTTCCCTGCGGGTATGCCTTTTTTGGGCCGGAAAGGATGATGTTTGGAACCGATTATCCTTTTGGCCCGGAGTTCGGTGAGGACTTTATACGAACAAACCTCGCAGCCTTAAAGGCAATGAATATCTCCGAGGAGGAGAAGAAAAAGATATTCGAGGAGAATGCCAAAAAAATCTTGAAGATAAAATAAAGGAGGACCTGACATGGAGGATCCAAGAGAGAGGCTGACGACGTCCATTTCGACGAGAGAATTGGAGCGAAGATGGACGGCTGCTCGTGAGGTCATGAGAGAAGAGAAGGTTGATTTTCTCCTCATGCGACAGGACGAAGAATTTTTGGGCGGATATGTGAAGTGGTTTACCGATATTCCTGCTCAGCATCACTATCCTTTTACGGTTATCTTCCCTGCCGATGACGAGATGAGCACGATCTCTGTTGGAGGTCCTCCACCTGCGGAGCCCTTTCCTCCCCAATGGGCGGTCCGGGGCGTAAAAAAGAGGCTAAGCGCTGGTTATTTTCCTTCTGTTCATTATACCAGCGCCTACGATGCAGAGCTTGCCATAGGCGTTTTAAAGGAGAAGAAAGGGGCGACAATTGGGTGGGTAGGGAAGTCCTCTATCTCCCTTGCCTTTTATGAGCATTTAAGAGATCAGCTTGTCGGCTATAGATTTGTGGACATGACAGATCGGATGGATCAGATCAAGGCGATCAAGAGTCTGGAAGAATTAGAGATGATCCAAAGGACTGCCGCTCTTCAGGATGCGGTCATAGAACATGTGAGCCAGGTCATCAGGCCAGGCCTCAGGGACTTTGAAATCCATGCCGAAGCCTTCTATTCAGCCATGAGGCTCGGAAGCGAACGTCAGCTCATTCTCGTTGGCTCTGGCCCTTCCGGCACCTCCATTCCATTCCAACACCGCCGTTTCCAAAACCGGGTTGTCAAGGAAGGGGATCAGATATCCCTTCTCATTGAAGTGAATGGGCCCGGCGGATTCTATGCCGAAATTGCAAGAATCTTTTCGATTGGAAAGCCATCTCAGCAATTGCAGGACGCCTATGGGGTTGCACTGGAGGCCCAAAGATTGACCTTGAATGCATTAAAACCAGAAGCCGATCCAAAAGACCTTCTGGAGATTAACAATCAATTTCTCAAAAAGATGGGGTATCTTCCTGAGGGGAGGCTTTATGCCCATGGTCAGGGGTATGATCTGGTTGAGCGGCCATTGTTGCGGCAGGATGAACCGATGCGGATCAAGGCTGGAATGAACATCACGGTTCATCCGGCTGCAACCAATCAAACAGTGTGGGCAACCGTTTGCGACAATTATCTTGTGACAGAAGAAGGCGTCGGCCCGTGCCTCCATCAAACTCCTAAAGAGATCATCATCGTTTAAAAATCATGGTAGGGAATCGAGATGAATCTGCTCATTCTTGAACAGCGCGCAGAAGATTACAGGAAAGCCTTGAACTCTAAGTTTCCGGGCGTTGTCATTCAAGCAGCCACAAAAGAGGAGGAGGTTGGAAAATTTATTGAACAAGCGGATATCCTCGTGACCATACGAGTTTCAGACGATCTCATCAGGAGGGCGACGAAGCTCCAGTGGATTCATGCTTTGACAACAGGAGTGGATTATATTGTTAACCTTCCTTCTCTTAGAAAGGGGGTGATCTTAACTTCAACGCGTGGCATCCATGGTCCACAAGTTTCCGAAATGGCCTTTCTTCTCATGCTTGCATTAAACAGGAACCTACCCGAAGTGATCCGCAATCAGGACAGAAGGATTTGGGAACGCTGGCCGGGAAAACTGCTTTGGAAGAAAAACGTTGGAATTCTTGGCGTTGGAGTGATTGGTGAGGAGATCGCCCGAAAGTGTAAGGCTTTTGGAATGACGGTCTTCGGCATCTCCAGGACAAAAAAGAAGATCGATGCGGTGGACTATTTTCACGGACCGGAAGACCTTCTTCAAATAATAAAGAAGATCGATTACCTCATCATCGTTGCCCCTAACACCCCCCAGACACGAATGATGATTGGGATAAAAGAACTGGCTTCGATGAAGCCCACGGCCTTTCTGATCAATCTCGGAAGGGGGGAGATCGTTGATGAAGAAGCGTTGATCAATGCCCTGAAGTCAGGTCAGATAGCAGGCGCCGCTCTGGATACTTTTTGGGAGGAACCCCTGCCCCAGAATCATCCTTTTTGGGAGATGAAGAATGTGATCGTCATCCCCCATGTGTCCGGGATGAGCGACATTTATCCAGAGCAAGCTCTCGGGATTTTCGAGGAGAACCTCCGACGATTCCTTGGAGGAGAAAGGAAAAATCTGCTCAATCTTGTTAAGTGGTAGGCAAACTCACTGCTTTGAAAGGAGGAAAATCATGAAACGGTCAATCTTGGTTTTTGGTTTAGTTTTAATGGTATTCGGTTTGGGCACTGGAGTGTCGACGACCTCAGCACAGCCCTACCCCAGCCGGCCCATTCAGCTTATCATTCCCGGCGCTGCAGGCTCCATTCTGGATATAGCCGGAAGGATTCTGGGTGAAGAATTAGGGAAAACTCTGGGAACCCAAATTGTTCCCATCGTCAAACCGGGCGCAGGGTTCACGCTGGGGACCGATTTTGTAGCGAGAAGTAAAAAGGATGGCTACACTTTGGCCTACACAAATTCTCCGGCTATTGTTTATTCACGAGTTCTAAATCCCGAAACCGTTCCTTACGATCCGGACAAAGATTTAGAGCCCTTGGGGTTTCACCTATTATTTCCGGGTGCCATTGCTGTGCAAGCAGACGCTCCGTGGAAAAATTTCGGGGAGCTATTGGACTTTGCCAAAAAGAATCCAAATAAAATTCGCGTCAGCACCACCGGCGTAGGAAGCACCAACCACTTCAACCTGGAGATCATGGAGTCCCTCACCGGCGCCCAATTCAATCATATCCCTTTCAAAGGAGGGGAAGCTGTGATCACCGCTCTTTTAGGAGGACATGTGGAGATGACGTTTGATGCCGTCAATAAGATCACCCCTCATGTCGAAGCTGGAAAAATGAGGATTCTTCTATTGTCCGCAAAAATGAGGGCATACCCCAATGTGCCCACCTTTGTTGAATTAGGTTATAAACAGGACCTCTTCTCGAGCTGGTTTGGTATGTACGGGCCGGCTGGCCTGCCCGAGGAAGTAAAGAAGGTTTTAATACCGGCAATCGAAAAGTCGATCAAAAATCCCGAGACAGTTGAAAAACTTGAGAGACTGGAGTTTGCGGTCAGGTATAAATCTCCTTCGGAACAGAAGAGGTTTGCTGCCCAGGAGTACGACCTCGCCATGGAGGTAGCCAAGAAAGCAGGTCTCCGGAAATAAGGAAGGAAAAGTCGGACGAAGGGTGGATGCTTCCTCATGAGAAACGCAGATCGGATCAGTGGAATCTTCTGGCTCTGTTTTGCACTTCTTTTTATTGCAAAATCTTATCAACTGGGTCCGGGAACCCTTCGTCAACCCGGACCTGGCTTCCTTTTTCTCTGGATAAATATCGCCCTGGGGATGATGTCTCTGAGCGTCCTCATACGTGGGTGGTTGGGCAAGAAGTCGGAGGAATCCGCTGTCTTTGGAAGACAAAATCTAACAAGGGTTATCTTTGTCTTGATCTCCCTCTTTCTCTATGTCCTCCTTCTGGAAATCCTGGGGTTCATTTTGACCACTCTGCTACTGCTCATATTTCTTCTGGGAATCATTGAGAAGAAGGGATGGTTTTTTGCAGTCTCTGTGAGCGCCGTAGTAACAGCAATTGCCTATTTGGTTTTTGAAGTATGGCTAATGTCACAACTGCCAAAGGGGTTTGGGGGAATTTGAAGAAAGGTTACTAACAGATGGATATCCTCCAGAGTGTGCTTTACGGGTTTCAGGTGGCGATGGAACCCATCAATTTAGTTTACTGTTTCTTTGGAGTCCTGATTGGAACTCTGGTGGGTGTTTTGCCGGGCCTTGGACCGCCTGCCGCCATCGCATTGCTTCTTCCCTCAACCTTAAAAGCCACTCCAGTTTCGGCAATTATTATGCTGGCAGGGATCTATTATGGGGCCATGTACGGCGGATCGACGACCTCCATTTTGGTCAATATCCCCGGCGAGGCGTCCTCAGTGGTGACCTGCCTGGATGGACACCAGATGGCAAAGAAAGGAAGGGCGGGACCAGCCTTGGGGATTGCGGCTTTTGGCTCTTTCATCGCCGGCACATTTGCGGTGGTTATGCTTACTTTAATAGGGCCTCTTTTGGCCGGCATTGCCCTTCGATTCGGGCCGCCGGAATTTTTTGGTCTGATGTTAGTGGGCATTGTGGTTTTGACCTTCCTGAGCAGCGGATCCATGCTCAAAGCCTTGATGATGGCTGCCGTTGGTTTAACCCTCAGTGGGATTGGAATGGATTCAATCACCGGGAAATATAGATTTACGTTTAATATTCGGTCCCTTTTGGATGGAGTGGGGCTTATTCCCACGGTGATGGGCCTCTTTGGCGTCTCTGAAGTGCTGATGAATCTTGAAACCGGAATCAAGCGAGAAATTCTCAGAGCAAAGGTGAAGAATTTTTTTCCCACCCTCAAAGATTGGGCTGCCTCCATAGGGTCAATCGTCCGGGGCACGATCCTGGGCTTCTTTCTTGGAATCGTCCCTGGAGGCGGAGCTATTATTGCCTCCTTCGCCTCTTATGCCATTGAGAAAAAGGCCTCCAAGCATCCGGAGGAGTTCGGAACGGGAGCCATTCAGGGAGTGGCAGGTCCTGAGGCAGCCAACAACGCGGCGGCAGGCAGCTCCTTTATCTCCCTTCTCACTCTCGGAATCCCTGCCAATGCAGTGATGGCCATCTTTTTGGGGGCCCTCATGATTCACGGAGTACAACCAGGTCCCCTTCTCATGACCAGGGCTCCTGATATCTTCTGGGGAACCATTGTAAGCATGTATATAGGCAATGGAATGCTTCTAATTCTAAACCTTCCGCTGATCCCTCTATGGGTGATGGTATTGAGAATCCCTTATTACCTTCTTTATCCCCTGATTCTGCTGTTCTGCATCATCGGTTCTTACAGTATTGGCAATAACACTTCGGATGTGTTCGCCATGCTCACCTTCGGAATCGCAGGGTACCTCATGAAGAAGTTTCGCTATGAGGCTCCTGCATTGATCCTGGGATTGGTTCTGGGAGGTGAGTTGGAAGCATCTCTCAGACAGTCTTTGATGATGTCGCAAGGTGATTTTTCCATCTTCATCACTCGGCCCATCACGCTCGGTTTTCTGATTATCGCGGTAATGTTATTGGTTCTTCCTGTGATAACCCGGCGTAGAAGTCTCTCAACGTTAAAGGAGTAAATTGTCATTGGAATAGGAATGAAAGGATAGGGACAAAGGATAGGAAAGGATAGGGGACGAAGGATAGGGGACGGTTCTCAAATAGCGGTGTGAAAATGAATGGTTACCGACCATTTATTATGCGGTAAGCCACAGATCACTATTAGGCTGAGGTAGGAAAGATAACAGGAAATGCCAAGGACAGCGCGAATTGCGTTCCCATCGATGGTCTATCACGTGATCAGCAGAGGAAATAATCGCGAGTGGGTGTTTAATGAGCGGGAAGACTTTGAAAAATACCTTGAGATCTGTGGAAGATACAAAGACAAATTTGGATTCAAGCTCTACCATTGGGTCCTAATGAGTAACCACATCCATCTTGTCATGGAGACGACAGAAGAGAGTTCTCTATCCAAAATTATGCAGGGAATGAATTTGGCCTATACGATTTGGTTTAACAGGAAGAATGGGAAAGTGGGTCATCTATGGCAGGACAGATTTAAGAGCGCTCTGGTGGAGAAGGATAATTATCTCCTTGAATGTGGGAGATATGTAGAGAGGAATCCATTGAGAGCAAGGTTAGTAAAAGATCCAAGAGAGTACCCTTGGAGCAGCTACAGGGTATATGCTTATGGGAAAGCAGATGGTGTAACAGATAGGCATGCTACTTATGAGGCGATGGGAAAAGAAGATCGTGCAAGACGTAAAGCATATCGAGAATATGTTTGTTGCAATAGAGACAAAGAGGAGCGGGAGATCAGAGAGAGGATGGCGCGAGGGGTAATCGGTGCAGAGGTATTTCAACAGCATATTGAGAAGAGGGTAATGGAGTTCTCCAGACCGAAGAGGGGTAGGCCAAGAAAATAGTTTGTATTTATTTGTTATCACAAATGAATATGAGAACCGTCCCCAATGGTTCTTGAGAACCTCAATGTTACCTATTGTTGCCGTGGATAAACAGTCTTGGGGAAAGGGGGTGATGGAAAGGGCAGAGGGATTGAGGGCGCAACAAAAAACAACAGGCAAAGGAGGTAAGGAACAGATGAAAAAAACAATTTTTTTCATGGCATTATTGATTGTTGTCGGTGTTTTTAGCTTGATGGGGTGCGCTAAAAAAGAGGCAAAAGAGATCAAAATAGGTGTTATTATGGGCCAGACCGGCATGTACGCCGCCTTTGGCCAGGGCGGTGTCTTCGGCATCAAGGCTGCCGTTGATGACATCAACAAGGATGGCGGGCTAAAGGTGGACGGTAAGAAGATACCCATCAAACTTGTTATTGTCAACAATGAGAGCGACCCGAATAAGGCAGGATCCCTGGCTGAAAGTCTCATTGTGCAGGACAAGGTCCACTTCATTGTCAGCGGTGACCAGCCTCCCCCCATGCATCCCGGTGTCTCCCATGTGGCGGAGAAGCACAAGAAAATCTATATCACCTCCACAGGACCGCAGGAGCCCTGGGTCGCGATGAGACAGGAAACGCCGAGCAAGTGGCAATACACCTGGGCGACCGGTTTATTCGCCATAGTAAGCCCGCCCCCGGCCGGGGACTTCCGCGCCAAACCGGGCTACACGATCGTGGATACATGGATGGCAATGCTCGATCTTTTTGGAGCGAAGACCAACAAAAAAGTCGGCATCATCTGCTCTGACGATCCGGATGGGAGAGGATGGTACACCCTATTTGGACCGGCACTGAAAAAAGCCGGCTACGAAGTAGTAGGTCTGGATAAGAACCTCGGCCTCATTCCTCTTGAGACTACCGACTTTTCTTCTACCATCAAGGCTTGGAAAGACGCCAAGGTGGAAATACTGTGGGGGAATGCCCCCGGACCGTTCTTCGGGGCGGTATGGAAGCAGGCCAACGCACTCGGTTTCAAACCGAAGATGGTCTCCATCGGACGAGGCGCGCTCTTTTTCCAAGATGTATCAGCCTGGGGCGGTGATCTCCCCTGGGGTATCTGCACTGAGGTCTGGTGGGATCCGTCATTAAAAGACTCTCCTGGCATTGGCGGTACGACCCCCGCATCTCTTGCTGAGAGGTGGGCAAAGGAAACAAAGCAACCTCTTAACGCGGCAATAGGCCCTGGTTACCGTTCAGTTCAGGTTCTCGCCGATGCGATTCAGCGTGCAGGCACACTCGATTCGGAAAAGGTGAATGCCGCCCTAGCGAAGACCGACCTGCCGACCATCGGTCACCGGGTGAAGTTTGACGAAAACCAGTTTAGTCGCGGACCACTCGTATTCGGTCAGTGGTTCAAGACCGATAAGCCGGAGAAATGGGAATTGAAAGTGATCTTCACGAAGCACGATTTCATACCAGCAGCAGCCCAACCTATTTTCCCCAAACCGTACTAGAAAGAAGGACGGACCGGTGGGCGAGAAGGACTTCGTTTCGCCCATCGGTCTGGCGAAGCGGTCGTTTCAGCGAGCACAATAAGTAGCTGTCCATCATATTTTTTAGGGGCTATTGGACGAACTGAAATATGGGCGATCCGATTCTTTCCATTAAGGGGGTCACCAAGTCGTTCGGTGGTTTGGTTGCCCTGAGGGACATCAGCTTCGATGTAGGAGAAGGTGAGGTGGTGGGACTGATGGGTCCCAATGGAGCGGGGAAGACGACCCTTCTGAATGTCGTTGCGGGTGAGTATGCGCCTAATACGGGGATGATTAAGTTCAAAGGCCAGGATATCACGAAGCTTCCTCCATACAGGGTGTGTCATTTGGGCGTCGGAAGGACATACCAGATTCCGCAGCCCTTTGTGACCTTGACGGTAAGGGATAATCTCCTGGTATCCTCCGTCTATGGGAGGGGTATCAGGAAAAGTACTGCTGAGACGGAGAATGATGAGATTCTCGCTCTCGTCGGCCTTACGGAGAAGAAGGATACTCCTGCCGGAAGCCTGCCCATCCAGTTGCTCAAGAAGCTCGAGTTGGCCCGGGCCCTGGCGCGGAAACCGAAACTTCTGTTGCTGGATGAAGTGGCAGCTGGCGCCACTGAGGCCGAGATCCCCAAGATAGTGGAGACCATTAGACATATACGCAATATGGGCATGACGATCGTCATTATCGAGCATGTTATGAAGGTGCTCGTGAATGTAGCGGATAGGATTGTCGTCATCGACAAGGGCAGGAAGATATGCGAGGAAAGCCCTAACGCGGCCATGTGTGACCCCAAGGTCATAGAGGCATATTTTGGCGCGTGAGGATTGAAGGCCAAAATGGAATGTTGCTTGTCCCTCGGCTACCAGAGAGCTTGCTTATTCACCTCCTGATAGGGAAGTTGGAGGAAGACTGAGATTTACCGGCTTCAGAGCAAGGTTATGACTGACGAGACAATACTGAAAATCGAAAATATTGATGTCTTTCATGGCACGTTCCAAGCCTTGTGGGACGTCTCTATCGAGGTGAAGCGAGGAGAGATGCTCGCCCTGATTGGGGCGAACACCGCGGGCAAGACAACCCTTCTCGATGCCGTTTCAGGCCTTCGCCATCCGTCAAAAGGATCCATCCAGTTTGAAGGTGAGGAGATTGGATTTCTCGATCCATACCAGATCGTAGAGTTGGGTATCACTCAGGTTCCGGAGGGCAGAAGTGTTTTTCCGGATATGACCGTCTTGGACAACCTGCTCATCGGGTCTTACGCAGCCAGCGCACGGAAGCGGAAGGCGGAAAATCTGGAGAAGGTATACGATCTTTTTCCCCGGTTGGAAGAACGGAAGCGACAGGTGGCCAAGACCCTAAGCGGAGGCGAACAGCAGATGCTCGCCATCGGCCGTGGTTTGATGGCGGATCCGAAGCTCATGCTGATCGACGAGATATCTCTTGGTCTGGCTCCTATTGTAATCGACGAGATTTTTAGGGCCCTCCACAAGATTAAAGCGACTGGCATTACCGTGCTCTTTGTGGAGCAGAATGTAAACAGAACCCTCAAGGAAGCGGACCGGGCCTACATCCTCGAAAGGGGCCGGATAGCCTTGAGCGGTGCCACAGCAGACCTGAGAGAAAACCAAGAGGTTAAAAGGGCCTACTTCGGCGTAGATACATGCGAGGTAAAGTGATGGGGTCAGTCGATGTCTTCACTCCAGTGCTCATGGGGATCATGTTGGGAGGACTGTACGCTCTAATCGCACTCGGTCTTTCCTTGGTATTTGGCGTCATGAGGCTCATCAACCTCGCCCATGGGGATCTGGTCATCCTGTCGAGCTATATTTCCTACGCCATTTTTACCTACCTCGCTGTCGATCCCATCCTGGGGCTTGTTATTACCATTCCGTTCATGCTCCTACTGGGTTTTCTCATCCAGAAATATATTTTGGGACGGGGTTTCGCCATCTCATCGGAGACACCTTTGATTATCGCCTTCGGCATTTCCCTTGTCCTCCAGAACCTGAACCAGATTCTGTGGACGCCCCTGTCACGGGGTCTCAACACTTCTTACTCTCACATGAGTTTCTTCATCGGAGAGCGCCAGTTCCCTGTTTCATACCTGCTGGCCTTCCTTGCCGGTATTGTGGTGATGGTTGGGCTTCGGGCATTCCTCACGAGGACTTACATGGGCCGGGCAATTACCGCAGCGTCTCAGGACAAACGGGCCGCTCAGTTGATGGGTATAAACACAAACCGTATCTATGGCTATGCTTTTGCCATTGCCATGGGGGCCGCGGCGGTGGCCGGTGTTTTCCTGGGGATGACCTTTCCCTTCACGCCCACTTCGGGAATCTCCTTTCTCACCATAGCTTTCGGAACGGTCGTTATTGGCGGCCTCGGCAGTATGCTGGGGACATTCCTGGCAGGGATCATTCTCGGTCTGTCTCAGACCCTTGGAGGGTACCTTTTCGGCTCTGCCTCACAGATGCTCATTGTCTATGTACTTGTGTTGGCAATACTTGCCATCCGGCCGCATGGCCTTTTGGGACGATAGTAGTTTTATGATATTTTCAAAAAGAGAACCATTACTGATTTTTGCCGGTTTCGTGGCGCTAATCCTGGCCTCCCTTCCCGTGGTAGGTGCGCCTGAGAGTTGGCTGGTCTATCTGTTCCTGTTTTTCATCTATCTGGCGATGGCCAATATGTGGAACCTCCTCGCTGGCTATGCGGGATTGATTTCTCTCTGCCAGCCCGCATTCCTCGGTCTGGCGGGCTATGCCATGACAGTAGGGACATGGGTCGGCATTCCCTGGTGGATCGGGCTTATCGGCGGAGGTATTGTGGCGGCTGTTTTTGCGCTTGCCATATCCACTGCTGTCTTCCGGCTCAGCGGAGTCTACTTCGCCATCGGTACTCTCGTCGTACCGGAGGCATTGAGAATGGTCTTCTATCTCTGGAGGCCCGTGGGGGGACAGATGCACGGCGCCGGTGCGGGCTACATGGTGAAAGGCATCGGAGATCTCTCCGGAGATGTCATTTATTGGCTGGCCCTTGTCGTAGCACTGAGTTCGGTGGTGCTGATGAGATTGATTCTAAGATCGGAATTGGGTCTGGGCCTGGCGGCTATTCGCGACAATGAGCGATCGGCCGCCAGTTCGGGGATCAATATTTTCAAGTTGAAACTCTATACCTTCATCATTGCCGCTGCCGTGACAGGACTTGCCGGTGGCGTCTTCTATCTCAATCAGGGCTACGTTGAGCCTACGGCAACCTTTAACGTCAAATGGACGATGACCTTATTATTGGCTACTGTTATGGGTGGTTTGCGAACAGAAGAAGGGCCTATCCTTGGTACCATTGTCGTTGTTGTTTTGTATTTCCTGCTGGCTCGATACGGTGGCTACAGCTTCTTGATACAGGGCCTCATACTGATCGGCATCATGTTACTCTCACCTCAAGGCATCATCGGTTTATTACGCCGTTTGCACCTGCCTGCCGCGGGGAGGGTTCGTGGCTTTTAAAGGAGAAGCTTCGGGATGATATCCGCGAGATGATTACTCTGAATGCAAACGCTGGCAATTTTATCAAGTTCAGAGCAGGAAGAGTTAAAAGAAATAGAAAATCCGGCCATCTGAAACATATCGATATCGCCTTTGCTATCCCCGATGGCAATCGCCTCTTCAGGTGTTGCCCCGAATTGTTTTAGAATCTTCTCCACCCATTCGGCCTTCTTATCATAATGGACCTGGATTCTCACCTTTCCGCTTAAAACTCCATTTTCATGGAGAAGGTCATTGGAAACGGAATAATCAAACCCATATCTCTGATGAACCCAATCGGAAAGAACAGAAAGGCCGGAGGAAACCATTGAAAGTTTCAGGCCTCTCTGTTTTAAATGGGAAATCAACTCGTCTGTTCCGGGATGAAATGGAACGGTCTGAACAATTTCCATCATCTCTTCCACCTTCATCCCCTTCCACACCTCGGCATCGCGCTCACAAAATTCCTGGTAACAAATTTTGCCAGCCAAAAACTGTTTCTGGTATTCCTCTGCAAACCCATACCACTTTCCCAATCGGATATGGATATACTCCCAGATGGACCGCTCCTGAGTGAGCGTTCCGTCCAGATCAAAGATCACCAATTTGTAAGGCTGATTTTTCCCCATTGACACTACGCTTCTTTATATAACAAAATACCCCGGTGGGCAATTCAATGGTGTGTTTTTTGTTATGGCCATATTTTCGGCAACAGTAGTCAAAAGATATACCTATAGGGTGGCAAAAGATCTCTCTTACCTCCCCAAAATTTTAACGGAAAGCATTTAACAACATCAGCAGGAGGCGAAGATGGGTGAGTTTCGATATTCGAACATAGAGCGCGAAATGAAAGTCTACGGATATGATTCGTTCGTCAAGAGCCACTGCCGTATGTGCCACGGCGGCTGCGGTGTGATCGTCTATGTCAAAGATGGCAGGGTCGCAAAGATTGCCGGCAATCCGGACTGTCCGATTGCTCATGGGACACTCTGCACCAAAGGCCTTGCCTCAGCACAGCTTGCCTATCATAAGGACAGGCTCACCTACCCTGTCAAAAGGATCGGTCCCAAGGCGAGCGGGAAATGGGAACGAATCACATGGGATGAAGCCCTCGACACCATCGCCAAGCGAATCCTGACCTATAAGGAAAAACATGGGCCTGAATCAGTTGTGTTCGGTTATGGAACAGGCAGAGAAAATGAGTCTGTGATCTATCGTATCGCCAATCTCCTCGGCTCGCCGAACGTATTGACCGCAGGCCATTTCTGTTACGGGCCCCGCATCTCCACAAGCATCATCACCTGTGGAACAAATCCCATTGTTGATTATGAGAATTTTCCCAGGTGCATCATCCTGTGGGGAAACAACTTGACCATCAGTAACCCAGATGAATACAAGGGAGAACCCTTCTCCGTCGCTTTCGACAAAGGAGCCAAGCTCATCGTCGTTGATCCCAGGCTCACCCGTCCAGCTGCACGGGCCAATGTCTGGCTTCAGCTCCGGCCCGGCACAGACGCTGCTCTTGCCCTGGGGATGCTCAATGTCATTATCCATGAGGAACTCTATGACAAAGAATTCGTTGAAAAATTTACTCATGGCTGGGAACCATTCGTCAAAAGAGTGAATGAATATCCCATCGAGAGAGTTGAAGAGATCACCTGGGTTCCGAAGGAAAAGATCAGAGAGGCCGCAAGGCTCTTTGCGACCACAAAACCCGCAGCCATTCAATGGGGTGTGGCGATAGAGCAGCAGACGAGCTGTGTGGATAACGATCGCCTGCTCATGTCCCTGATGGGAATAACCGGCAACATCGATGTCCCCGGCGGTCAGGTCCTCAACCGGCAACCGAATGTTGTCAACGTGGGCCAATTTGGCGCCCATGGCCTGCTTTCCAGGGACCAGTTCGCAAAACGGTTGGGAGGAGACCGTTTTCGTCTGGCCTCTCGATTCGCCATCCTTCAACCGAAATGTGTCTGGGATGCCATTCTTGAAGAAAAACCTTATCCAGTCAAAATGCTCTTCCTTATCAGCACCAACCCTCTGGTCACCGCTGCTAATGCGAGAGAAGTTTACCGGGCCCTTGAGAAAGTTGAGTTTATGACTGTGGCTGACTTCTTTCTGACTCCAACCGCAGAACTCGCAGACATTGTTTTACCGGCTGCGACCTGGCTTGAGATGGACTATGTGGGCGATTACTGGAAACGCCATGGCTATATCTTGCCGCGGCGAAAGGTCATCCAGGTGGGCGAATGCCGTTCTGACCACGAAATGCTTAACGACCTCGCCCACCGGATCGGCCAGGGAGAGTACTGGTGGAGCAACTACGAAGAGGCCCTCGATTACATCCTTCATCCGATGAACATCACCTGGAATGATTTCAAGAAGATGAATTACCTCAGGGGAGAAGTGAAATACTACAAATATAAAGAGGGAGGGTTCTCCACTCCAACGAGAAAGTTCGAACTTTATTCAACAGTCCTTGAAAAGATGGGTTATGATCCGCTCCCTCAACACCGGGAACCTTCTGAAAGTCCGGTGAGTGCTCCGGGACTTTATAAGGAATATCCCTACATCCTGATTACCGGAGCACGAATGCCTGGATTCTTTCATACGGAAAACAGACAGATCGGAAGCCTGAGAGAATTACACAGAGATCCGATCGTGGAGATTCACCCCGAGGCAGCGGCAAAGGAAGGGATCAAAGAGGGCGATTGGGTGATCATTGAATCCCGTCGAGGCAAGATCAGACAACGGGCAAGGCTCGTTCTCGGACGCGATCCTCGAGTCGTTGCCGCTCAGCATGCCTGGTGGTTTCCCGAGAAAAAAGACCCGGGCCACGGCTGGCAGGAATCCAACATTAATATCCTCACTGACAATGCCTTAGAAAGCTGTGACCCCGCAATGGGTGCATCGAATATCAGGACGCTTCTGTGCAGGATATATCCAGAGACACAGGGGGCCAGCCATGAATAAGCACGCACTTATTATCGAAGAGTTTGCCTGCTGGGGATGCAAAGCCTGTGAAGTGGCTTGCAAGCAGGAGTACAATCCCGTCGATGCAGGCAATGGGATCAAGTATCTGTCTGTTTGGTCGGACGGCCCCAAACGGATGAACGAAAAGCTCGATTTCATGTGGTGTGTGAGCGTGTGCAAGCACTGCGAGGAACCTCCCTGTGCACGAGCCTGTCCGGCCGATGCCATCACAAAAAGGAAAGACAGTATTGTCATCCTTGATGAAAAGAAATGCACCGGATGTCAGCTTTGTATCGACGAATGCCCTTATCATGCGATTGGCTTTGACGAAGAGAAAAAGACCGCGGCCAAGTGCAATCTCTGCCATCACCGTGTTGACCAAGGCCTCTATCCGGCCTGCGCCGATAATATCTGTCTCGCCCACTGCATCTACTTCGGCGACCCCGCCGAGATTGAACAAAAGATTCTGGAGAAGAGAAAGGCAAGAGGCGGCTAGGGGGAGATCATCCCCAAGGCAATGTCGATTTTGAAAGGGTAAAGAAAATGGGTGATGAATGCCTACATCATCGCAGAATGTGTGCCAGAAGCTTTTAATATCTCAGAACGCCCGGTAAAAGCGATCAAAAAACCCACTTCACTTATCCGTCCCGAACGACACTCAAGCTCGCAGATACTATCAACCAAAGTCCTGGCTAACGAGTCCACCGACTACAATTCACATTGATATAGTCCTGGAAGTTGATGATTACTGATTGGAATGTGAGTTCAACACCAAAGCTCACC